>DASQPA010000512.1:0-5855 GCA_035644215.1 Thermoanaerobaculia bacterium | reverse complement strand
TTCCAGGTGAAGAAGCGCATCAAGCAGTTCAAGCCGCGCCCCCCGGACGCTCCGGACGGCACCTGGCGCATGGCGCAAGCGGACATCGAGCGGGTGCAGGAGTTCCGCAAGTGCATCGAGTGCTTCCTCTGCCAGGACGTCTGCCACGTGCTGCGCGAGCATCACCTGCACGACGCGTTCGTCGGGCCGCGCCTCCTGGTCTACAGCGCCGCCCTGGAGATGCACCCGTTGGACGTCGAGGACCGGCTGGGCGACCTCAAGCGGGAGCACGGCATCGGCTACTGCAACATCACCAAGTGCTGCACCAAGGTCTGTCCCGAGAACATCACGATCACCGACAACGCGATCATCCCCTTGAAGGAGCGCGTGGTCGACGAGTTCTTCGATCCGCTGCGGCGGCTGTTCCGGGTCTTCCGGAAGTGAGGCGAGCCATGTTCGAGCTCAAGCCCCTGTCCCAGGGAGCCATCCCCTCCGCCCTCGAGAAAGCCCACCGCTATCGCCTGTTGAACGAGCCCGGCGAAGCGGAGAGTATCTGTCGCGACGTCCTGGAGATCGATCCCGACCACCAGGACGCGCTGGTGATCCTGCTGCTCGCCTTGACCGATCAGTTCGAGGAGCACCTGGGCAAGGCCGGCGACGAGGCGCGGCAGGTGCTGGCGCGCATCCGCGACGACTACAGCCGCACCTATCACACCGGCATCGCCTGCGAGCGGCGCGCCAAGGCCCACCTGAAGCGCGGCGGGCCACGCTCCCACCATCAGGCCTACGACTGGTTCGAGCAGGCCCTGGAGCACTACGACCGCGCCGCCGCCCTCCGCCCGCCCGGCAACGACGACGCGATCCTGCGCTGGAACACCTGCGTCCGCATCCTGCGCGCCCGACCGGAGCTCGGCCCCGACCTCGAAGTCGAGGTCCGCCAGTGGTTGGAATAGTCCGGCTGGATCACGGCAGACCGGCGCCGCCGGCCGACCCCGCCGGCTCCCCCAACCAGGCCTCCAGCGCCTTGCGCAGGGCGACCGCGCGGATCGGCTTGGTGACGTAGTCGTCCATGCCGGCTTCCAGGCACTTCTCGCGGTCGCCGGCGAGCGCGTGGGCGGTCATGGCGATGATGGGCAGGTGCCGGCCGTTCCCCTCCTCCTGACGGATCCGCCGCGTGGCCTCGTAGCCGTCCATCTCGGGCATCTCGCAATCCATGAAAACCAGGTCGTAGGGGAGCGCGGCGATCCGCTCGAGCGCCTCTTTGCCGCTCGCCACCACGTCGGCACGGCAGGCGAGCTTCTTCAAGATGCCGACGGCGACCTTCTGGTTGACGACGTTGTCCTCGACGATCAGCACCCGCGCTTCGGCCCAGGTGGGCGGCGGCGCCTCTTCCACGACGTTGACGGCGACGCTCTTCCTGATGACGAGGCCCGACTCGCCCTGGCGCGTGCGCTGGGCCCAGGCGGAAGAGAGAGTGTCGAGGAGCAGCGACGGCCGCACCGGCTTGGTGAGAAAGGCGGCGAACCCCGCCTCGGCCGCGCCGCGCGCCTCCCGCCGCAAGCCGGAGGAGGTGAGCAGGAGGAGGATGAGGTCGCGCCAGCGCCGGTCGGCGCGAATCGCGCGGGCGAGCATGATGCCGTCCATTCCCGGCATCTGGTGATCGAGGATGGCGATCCGGTATGGGTCACCCGCGTGGTCGGCTTCGACGAGCGCACCGAGCGCCTCCTCGCCCGACGGCACCTCGCTGTGGCGCATCCCCCAGCCGGTGACCTGTTCGCGCAGCACCCGGCGGTTCACCGCGTTGTCGTCGACGACCAGGACGCGCACGCCGATCAGGTCGTCCGGGGAGGTCGCGGCCGGAGACTCGGGGTCGATGGCGAGCGGCAGGTCGAACCAGAACGTCGAGCCCGCCCAGGTGGCTGTTGATGCCGATCGAGCCGCCCATCAGCTCGACCAGCTGCTTCGAGATGGAGAGCCCCAGGCCGGTCCCGCCGTACCGGCGGGTGGTCGAGGCGTCGGCCTGGGTGAAGCGCTCGAAGACGCGCGAGAGCGGGTCGGGCGCGATGCCGATCCCGGTGTCCTCGACCCCGAAGCGGACGAGGGCGTGGGTGTCGGCGAGCTGCAGGGCGGTGACCTCGATCAGGACGTGGCCGGAGGGCGTGAACTTGATCGCGTTCCCCGCCAGGTTCATCAGCACCTGCCGGACCCGGCCAGGGTCGACGACCCCGAGGGCGGCATAGCCGGCGAGAGCGGCGACGAAAAAGGACAGCGCTACGAGGAAGGGGCTGTAGGTCGCGGCAAGCTGTGGCCCCAGGTGGGCGTGCGGGGAAAGGAATCTCCAGAAGAGCATGGCGGCTCCTGCGACTCCGTCCTGGCGGGGACGGCGAACGCGCCCTCAGCGGATATTTTCGGTTTAGCGTGACAACGCTATGGTAGCACTCCGCCGGCGCCCGGTCGAGGGTGCCGGCGAGCGCGGCGAGCTCGCCGGCCTGGTAATGCTTTCCGTAATCTGCTGCCCTTAGGGTACGCTGCCTAGATTCGCCACCGGCCGGTGCACGGCGTCCGGCCGGACATCCTGGGAAAGGAGGCCCTTGATGGGTCTGTTCGATTTCTTGAAGAGCGCAGGGAAGAAGCTCCACCTCACGGCGGACGCGCCGGCGGCATCGGCGACATCGGCCGCCGCGGCCTCGCCGGACGAGGCGAAAGAGGCCGCCGAGCGCAACAAGGCGGCGGCCCTGGCCAAGCTGGTCGGCGACATGGGGCTCGACGTCGACGAGCTGGGCGTGCGGGTCGACGACGACCTGGTGACGGTGACCGGTGCGGCGCCGTCGCAGGAGGTCAAGGAGAAGGTGGTGCTCCTCCTGGGCAACGTCGACGGCGTCGCCCGGGTGGACGACCAGCTGTCCGTCGCCAACCCCGAGCCGCCGGCCACCTTCTACACCGTGGTCTCCGGCGCCACCCTGTCGCACATCGCCAAGGAGTTCTACGGCAACGCCAATCTCTACCCGCAGATCTTCGAAGCCAACCGGCCGATGCTCAAGGATCCCGACGAGATCTACCCCGGTCAGGTCCTGCGCATCCCCGACGCCTCCTGAAGCTAGCCGGCCGGCTCCGATCCGGTGGGAGGAGCCCCTCCCACCGGTCGCGGCGGGGCGTCCCCCCGGTAGATCGACGACCGGCGATAGCTCTCCATGCCGTGGCGGACGAAGACCTGGATCGCCGCCGCGGTGGGCACCGCGATCACCATCCCGAGGAGCCCGAAGAGGCTGCCCCCGACGATGATCGAGAGGAGCACCCAGACCGGGTGCAGGTCGACGCTCTTCGACAGGATGCGGGGAGAGAGGAACATCCCCTCGAGCAGGTGGCCGCCGGCGAAGACGGCGGCGACGCCGAGGAGCCGCGCCGGGCTCTGGTCCTCCGCCCAGGAGAGGAGGAGCGCCGGGGCGAGACCGACCACCAGCGACATGTAGGGGACGAAGTTGGCGAGGCCGGCCAGGAGCCCGAGGACGAGGCCGAGCGGCACCCCGAGGAGCACCAGGCCGGTGGCGTCGATCACCGCCAGGATGCCGGCGATGGTCAGCTGGCCGCGGACGAAGGAGGAGACCGCGACGTCGAGCTCGTGCGCCCGCTCGACCACCACGGCGCGGTAGGGGAGGGGGATCATCTCCCGGGCCGCGTGCTTGATCCTGGGGAGGTCGACCAGGAGGTAGAAGGCGAAGACCGGCACGAAGACGAGGTCCAGGAGGAAGAGGACGAGGTTGGCGAGGCTCGACAGCACGTGGCCGAGCCAGGCCGTGACGTCGGTCGCGATGCGCGGCATCTGCTCGGCCAGGGCGGCCCGGGCGCGCAGCTCGAGCTCGGCGTACTGCTTCGGGAAGCGCTGCTGTAGACCGGCGAGCCAGGGGAGGAACTGCGACTGGATGCGGGCCGTGTAGGCCGGCAGGCGCTCTTCCAGGTGGCGCACCTGGGCGCCGATGGCGGGGATCAGGTAGAGGAAGAAGCCGGTCGCCAGGAGGACGAGGAGGAGGGTGATGACCAGGGTGCCGGTGGTGCGGGAGTGGCCGCGGGCCTCGAACCCGCTGACCGCCGGGTTCGCCACGTAGGCCAGGGCCATGGCGAGGAACAGGGGGAGGAGGACCTCGCGCAGGGCATAGACGACCGCCAGCAGGGCAAGGACCACGGCGACGGTGACGATCAGACGGACGACCGCGGGGCTCGGTTTCCTCACCTCGTTCCTCCCTGGCCGGTACGATTTGGACCTCCATCCTATGGCAATCCGCGCTGGCGGGCGAGGGTGCTGCGCTTTCTTCCATAGCCGAAGTAGATGGTGAGGCCGATCGCCAGCCAGACGAAGAGGCGGAGCCAGTTCTCGGAGGGGAGCGAGAACATGAGGAGGAGGCAGCTCAGAATCCCCAGGATGGGGATCGCCGGCACCCAGGCGACGCGGAACGGCCGTTCGGCCTCCGGGTGGGTCCGCCGCATGACGAGGACCGCCCCGCAGACGAGGACGAAGGCGAGGAGGGTCCCCATGTTGACCAGGAGGAGCAGCACGTTGATGGGAAGGAAGGCGGCGAGCAGGGCGACGAAGGCGCCGGTCGCGAGCGTCGACTTCCAGGGGGTGCGGAAGCGCTCGTGGACGGCGGCGAAGAAGCCGGGGGGGAGGAGGCCGTCCCGGGCGATGGCGAGGAGAATGCGGGCCTGGCTCAGCATGGTGACGAGGAGGACCGAGGTGATGCCGGCGATCCCGGCCATGGCGATGAGGAACTGTGCCCAGCGCAGCCCGACCCGGCGGAAGGCGTCGGCCACCGGGGCGTTCACGTCGAGCTGGCCGTAGGGCACCATGCCGGTGAGGACCGCGACCACCCCGATATAGAGGAGGGTGCAGAGGACGAGCGAGACGAGGATGCCGATCGGCACGTCGCGCTGCGGCTTCTTGGCCTCTTCGGAGTGGGTGGAGACCGAGTCGAAGCCGATGTAGGCGAAGAAGGCGAGGGCGGCGCCGGCGAGCATGCCGATGGGGTTGCCGCCGGCGTCGCTCTGCCCGAGGAGGGTGTGGCCGAAGACCTGCAGGCCGGTCAGGCCGTAGGGGGCGAAGGGATGCCAGTTCGCCGGCTTGACGTAGAAGGCGCCGACGGCGATGACGAAGAGGACGGCGGCCACCTTGATCCCCACCAGCACGGTGTTGAGCCCGGCGCTCTCGCGGATGCCGACAACCAGCACGGCGGTGACCAGGACGACGATCGCGACCGCCGGCAGGTTGACGACCGAGCCGGTGACGACATAGCGCCCGAGGCCGGCGTCGTAGTCGATCGTCGGTCCCGCCACGGCATGGGGGAGGTGCCAGCCGAAGACGTCGAGGACGCTCTGGAAGTAGCCCGACCAGCCGTTCGCCACGGTGGCGGCGGAGACCGCGTATTCCAGGATCAGGTCCCAGCCGATGATCCAGGCGAAGAGCTCGCCCAGGGTGGCGTAGGCATAGGTGTAGGCGGAGCCGGCGACGGGGACCATCGACGCGAACTCGGCGTAGCAGAGGCCCGCCAGCACGCAGACCAGGCCGGCCACGACGTAGGAGAGCATCAGCGCCGGGCCGGCGGTCTGCTTCGCGGTCACCCCGGTGGTCACGAAGATGCCGGCGCCGATCACCGCGCCAACCCCCAGGCTGGTGAGCTGGACCGGGCCGAGCACCCGCCGCAGCCGGTTCTCCCCCTTGAGCTCCTCGAGCAGCATCGCCAACGGCTTTCGTGCAAAGAGTGGATTCGTCATGCCGTCCTCCTTTCGGGTAGGTCTTCCCGCAGGGTAGGAGGCGGCCGGGGGGCGGGACTATGCCGCGACCTTCGGGGGGCGGGGGGTGGGCGGGGGAGGTGCGGGGAGGTGCG
>DASQPA010000511.1:0-40949 GCA_035644215.1 Thermoanaerobaculia bacterium | reverse complement strand
GCGGTCGATCCAGGCGAGGACGTCGTCTCTGGCGCCGCGGTCCATGGCTTCGAGCGGCTCATCTAAGAGGACATGATCCGGCCGGCCGACGAAGGCGGCGGCGAGGACCGCCCGCCGGCGCTGGCCCATGGAGAGCTCGCGGACCGACCGGTGGGCGAGGGCGGCGAGGCCGACCTTCTCGAGCGCCGCCTCCCCGGCCTGGCGTGGCTCGCCGCGCAGCCGGCAGACCAGGCCGAGGATCTCCCGCACCGTGGCATAGGGGGTGAGGTCCGGCTGCTCCGGGACGTAGGCCAGGCTCCGCCGCGCCGCCACCTCGTTGGTCCACAGGTCGTGGCCGTCGATCTCCACCCGGCCACGATCGGGCAGCTCGACCCCGGCGGCGATCTTCAGGAGCGTGCTCTTGCCGCAGCCATTCGGGCCGACGAGGAGGGTGAGGCCCGGCCCCAAGTTGGCCTCGGCCTCGGCGAGCACCGGCTCGCCCCGGCCGTAGGAGAAGCCGATACCGGAGAGCCGGATCACGAGGCGCTCCAGGACTGGGGGTCGCCGATCGCCAGATGGTGGATTTCCAGCCAGCGGCTCACCTTCTGGCGGCGGTCGCGGGCGGCGGCGGCGCGGAGGACGGGGAGGGTGAGGACGAGGAACGCGAGTGCCAGCCAGGGGAGGAGGGCGAGGAGGGCGGCCGAGAGCCCGCCCTGGAGGAGGATCTCGCCCGCCGCCCCGGTCCGCCGCTCCGGAGCGCGGCGCAGGGCGCCGGACGAGAGGGCGGCGAGGCAGGGGAAGGCGCCGGCGAGCGGCAGGAGGGCGCGCGGGGTGAGGAGGGCCGCCACGGCGACGATCGGCAGGGCGTGCACGGCGAGGAAGGCGGCATCCGTCGTCACCCGCTGCAAAGCTGACTGGGGGAGCGAGCGCGACCAGGGCCAGGCCGGCCGGCGGGTGGCGAGCGCCTCTCCCACCTCGGCCAGGAAGAGGGTGAGGCCGACCCCGCCGCCGAGAAGCGCCGCGAGGAGCACATGGCGGGGCGGCAGCTCGTTGTTGGCGACGAAGAGGGCGGCGGCGCCGATCGGCAGGAGGCCGGCGACATAGGCCTCGGGGAGCTTCCAGCCCAGGGCGCGCCAGGCGATCCGCGCCGCGAAGAGGCGGGCTCCCCGGGGCGACCTCTCCAGTGGAGCCGCCGCCTGCCGCCGCAGCGGATGGCGAGCCCCGGTGCCATGGCCCACGGGGCCGGCGACGGCATCCGCGGCAAGGAGGAGGCCAACCCCGGCGGCGAGCGGCAGGCCATGGCCGATCGCGGCGAGCGCCGCGGCGGCGAGGGCCAGGATCCGGGTGGGGAGGGACCGCCGGGCCGGCACGGTGGCGACCGCCGCGGCGAGGGCGGTGGCGACGAGGCCCAGGCCGGCGAAGAGGAACCCGCCGGCGCCATGGACCGCGAGCCCGGCGAGCCCCACGAGCCCGAGGAGGAGGGGGAGCTGGGCCACGGCCACAGCGAGGGTCGCCGCCCGCCGGTGCGCCACCCCCGAGGCCGGCAGGTGGCGGACCCAGCCGTCCAAGCCGCGGCAGACCCGCGGCGCCGCCATCCCGGCCACCCCGAGGGCGAGGAGGGCCACCAGTAGGCCCGAGCTCCCGCCGGTGAAGAGGGTGGCGGCCAGGTGGCGCAGGAAGGGGAGCTCGAAGAACCCCGCCGCGCCGCAGGCGAAGGCGACGACCGGCGCGAAGACGATCAGGGCCAGCCGGGCGCCGACCCGGAGGTGGAAACGGACGAGGGCCAGGGCGGAGGGAGCCATGGCTCTAGGCTACGGCAGGACGGGGGATTTGTTCTGCCGGGTTCCTCCCCTCCAGGAGCGTCCGGAACCCGCGGAAAGTCCTCCGGGAGGCCTCCGGGAGCTGCCAAAACCTCTCCGGACGCGTCCGGAACCGCTGGAAAGTCTTCCGGCACCCGTGGAAAGTCTTCCGGAGCCTCTCCGGGAGCTTCCGGACCGCCTCCGGGCGCTTCCCGAGTCCCTCCGGACGCTTCCGGGACTCCTCCGGGAGGTTCCCAACCCCCTCCGGGTGCTTCCCGAAACTCTCCGGAAGCTTCCAGAAGCTCTCCGGGAGCTTCAAAAACCGTGGAAAGTCTTTCCCGAAGCGTGGAAAGTCACTTTCCACGCCCGAAAAGTCGAGCTGCATGCATGGAAAGTAAAATACCACGCATGAAAAGTCTTCCCGGAGACGTGGGAAGTTACTTTCCATGGATGGAAAGTCGACCCGGACGGATGAAAAGTCGACCCGGACGCGTCAGAAGTCGATCCGGACGAATCAAAAGTCGACCCGGAGGCGTAGAAAGTCGACCCAGAGAGGTTGGGGAGGACTTTTCACGGGTTCCCGAAGACTTTCCACGGATTCCCGAGGACTTTGGAGGGATTCCGGCGGACTTTCCCAAGGTCCTGGACGCGCCCGGAGGGCTCGTCCGACGACCTGGCCGCCGGCTCGGCGGCCAGTGGGGCGGAAGTCAAGCGCAGGTAGCGGTAAGAATCGTACAATCCGGGGGAGGGGGCAAACCATGGCCGAACGCAAAACCCAGCAAACCGGATCTCGGAAAGCACAAGACCGCCAAGGCTTGTCTGTACCTGAAGCGGCTTTCCGATGTGAAGGTGCAGGTCCTGGGCGAGTTGATCGAGCGGTCGGTGCAAGAGATGAAGCGCCGGTATCCGGCAGGGTCTTCGTAGAGACGACCAGCCGCTACCACAGGCATCGCCGTGACCACGAACGCCAGGTCGTCTCCAACGCCGATAGGATTGCCGGCGTCCGAGGCCTGCGGAGACGCCCTGGCGGCGGTGGTTCAGGAGAGGTTCCGGTAACGGCTGGGCGTCTCTACCTCCCTCCATGACCCTCTACGGTCTGCGGACAGGAAACGCCATGTCGATCCGATATAAGAACCGATACCCGTGTCCCATCGGCCCGCCTTGCAGGCTGGGACTACCGGCAGGCTGGCGCCTACGCCGTCACGATCTGCACCCGGTATCGGGATCGATGCCTGGGCCAGGTCGTTGAGGATCGGGTCGTGTTGTCCCCGATCGGTGAAGTCGTCGCGCAAGAATGGCAACGAATACCCCGGCTGCGGCCAGCGGTCACCCTGGACACCTGGATCATCATGCCTGACCATCTCCATGGGATTCTCCTGTTCGCAGCCGCGCCGCCCTCAGAGAGCACAGCTGAAGCCATGGAGGAGATGCCGAATCCCTGTTCCTTGGGGGCGGTGGTCGGCCAGTTCAAGAAGAGCTGCACGGCGAGAATCTGGGCACGGCAGCGACGGGATTTTGCCTGGCAGGCGCGGTTCTACGACCAAATCCTACGCGATGCCGAGGCCTTGCAAACGATGCGGACCTACATCCAGGGCAATCCTCTTCGCTGGGCAGATCGTTGAATAGCCTCCTGCATCGGCCAAACGTCCAAGACTCTGGGGATGAAGGGTGTAGAGACGACCAGCCGCTACCACGGACCTCGCCGGAACCACCGCCGCCAGGGCGTCTCCGCAGGCCGGGAACGGCTGTGGTTCTGGCGGTGTTGGAGACGCCCTGGCGTTCGTGGTCCATGCAATGCCTGTGGTAGCGACTGGGCGTCTCTACCTCCCTATCCCCGCGGCAGTGCACCGCTGAATCCGCTACGCTCCGCTCCCCCCGCGAGAGTGGGATATCCTCCCCCTGTGCCCTCCCCGGCGCAGGATGCGCGCGCGACGATACCCGTCGAGGAACCGGTCGCGGAGCGAGCCACCGCTCTCTACCCCTCGCTCCTCGGCGCTTCCTGGGACCTCCTCCCCGAGGCGGTCCGGCGGGGCCACGACACCTCGCGGCCGCTCTGCTATCGCGGCGCTCTCTCGGTCCGCAGGGGGCCGTCGGCAGCGGCGCGCCTGGTGGCGGCGCTGCTGCGGCTGCCGCCGGCGGGGGAGGGGGTACCGGTCCAGCTGGTCGTGACCCCGGAATGGGAGGGCTGCCGCTGGTGCCGCAGCTTCGGTGCCCGGACGCTCACCACCCGCCAATTCCGCCGCGGCGACCGGCTGGTCGAGCGCTTCGGTATTCTGGACCTCCTCTTCGCGCCGTACGTCGAGGCCGGGCGGCTCCGCTACCGGCAGACCGCGGCGGCGCTCGGTTTCGGCAGGCTCCGTCTGCCGCTGCCGCGGCCGTGCATGCCGGTCGTCGCGGCCGACGCCTGGGTGCCCGCGGGGGAGACCGAGATGCGGATCGAGGTGCAGGTCGCGGCCCCCCTGGTGGGGATCGTCCTTACCTATGGCGGCACGGTCACCGCCGTCCCGGCCATTGGGGAGGAGGGATCATGAAAGCCGTTCTCTGGCTGCTCTTGGCCCAGGGGCTCCTGGGGACCTTCGACACCCTCTACTACCACGAGTGGAAGGCGAAGCTCCCGGCCCGCAATCCGGGCACCGGCCTGGAGCTCAAGCTCCATGCCTCCCGCGACTTCGTCTATTGCCTGATCTTCCTCACCCTCCCCTGGATCGCCTGGCAGGGCGCCTGGGCCGTCATCCTCTCCGCTCTCATCCTCTTCGAGATCGTGGTGACGATCGTCGATTTCACCACCGAGGACTTCGTGAGGAAGCCGCTGGGCGGCGTCTTCCCCGGCGAGCGCGCCACCCATACCGTGATGGCGATCGTCTACGGCGCCATGCTCGGCAACCTCGTCCCCGTCCTGCTCCTCTGGTGGAAGGCCCCCACCGGCTTCCTCTCCCTCCCCGTCCCGGTCGCCCCGGCCCTCCGCTGGCTCCTCACCCTACTGGGGCTCGGCGTCCTGGTCTCCGGGATCCGCGATCTGGGTTCGGCCCTCGGTCTTCCCCACTGGGAATGGCCCTGGTCGGTGCCCAAGGACCGCCCTGGATCGCCGTAGCCCAAAGACCACCGCCCCCGCCACCCCGCCCAGCAGGTGGGCGAGCGGGGCCACGTCGACCCCCACCGGCAGCCGACCGGCGAAAAGGGCCTGGCCGGTGACCGTTTCCCAGGTCACCTTGACGGCGAAGAGGGCCAGGGCGAGGAGAGCGAGGGCGCGCTCGCCGCGCCGGGAGGGCGGACGCGCGATCTCCAGGGCGGCGAGGACGAGGAGCGCCGAGGCCGGCCCGGAGCTGCCGCGGTAGCGGGCGAGGTGGGGGAGGGCGACGGCGACCCCGGCGAGGGCGAGCCCCGCGGCCAGAGCGAGGGCCAGGACCACCGCCCGGCGGCGCCCCCGGGATTCCAGCCAGGCCCCGAGGACGAGGATCACGCCGAGGTCGGCCAGGGCCATCCGCGGCGTCCAGTGGACCAGCTGGGCGGTGGCGAGCCGCCAGACCTCGCCGGCCGCCACCCGCGCGCGGTCGTACTCCAGGGCCGGACCGGCTCCCGGCAGCGCCGTCACGAGTGCCGCGGCCAGGACGACCCCCGCCGAGACCCAGGGGAGGGACCACCATCGGGAGTCGCCATTGGCCAGATAGAGTCGCACTTTGCTATAATCCAATTAACTTTACTGAAGACCCTGAAATGTCGACTCGGCCGATTCCGCAGTACCTGCGCCAATGGCGCCTTGCCGGGTACCTGACGGCCCTCGGCTGTCTGCTCGGGCTCCCCACCGCCCCCCTCTGCGCCGCCGGCCCGGTCACGCCGGTCAGTATTAACGTCGATCCCAACGCCGACCGCCATCCGGTCTCGCCGCTGATCTACGGGGTGAACTTCGGGAGCACCGCCCAGGCCAACCGCCTGCACTGGCCGGTGCGGCGCTGGGGGGGGAACGCCACCACCCGCTACTCCTGGCAGGA
Source organism: Thermoanaerobaculia bacterium (assembly GCA_035644215.1). GTDB lineage: Bacteria > Acidobacteriota > Thermoanaerobaculia > Multivoradales > UBA5704 > DASQPA01. The sequence goes on along the minus strand of DASQPA010000511.1, from coordinate 35,182 downwards.
CGATACCGCGAACCAGGCTTCCGACTACCTGTTCTACAACATCCCGGAGAACAACCCGAACCCGCAGAACCTCCCCAACGGCTCGGCGGCCGACGTCTTCATCGACGACACCCGCGCGGCCGGCGGCGAGGCCCTGATGACCGTGCCGCTCATCGGCTGGACCCCGGTCGACAGAAACTACCGCTGGGGCTTCTCGGTCGCCAAGTACGGCCCGCAGCAGCAGACCGAGTGCACGATCAACCCCTTCCCGGGCTGCAACGCCGACGCCGGCAACGGGGTCCATACGAACGGCACCCCGGTCACCGGCAACGATCCGCACGACACCTCGCGCGCCATCGACCCCACCTTCATCGCCGGAGCCAATGGCTGGATGGCCCACATGGCCGCCCGCACCGGCACCGCGGCGGCCGGCGGGGTCCGCCTCTTCGACCTCGACAACGAGCCGGCGCTGTGGAACAGCTCCCACCGGGACGTCCACCCCAACCCCACGACCTACGACGAGCTCTGGACGCGGACCCGCGACTACGCGGCGGCGATCAAGGCCCAGGACCCCAACGCCAAGATCCTGGGGCCGGTCTCCTGGGGCTGGTGCGAGTACTTCTACTCGGCCCTGGACGGCTGCTCGGCCGGCTCCGACATGGCGGCCCACGGCAACCTGGTCTGGATCGACTGGTACCTGAAACAGGCCGCCGACTACCAAGCGGCGCACGGGGTGCGGCTGATCGACTACCTGGACGTCCACGTCTACCCCCAGGGGAACAACGTCGCCCTCACTGCCGACGAGTCGACGGCCACCTCGGCCCTCCGCCTGCGCTCGCTCAAGAGCCTCTACGACCCCACCTACGTGGACGAGTCGTGGATCAACCAACAGCCGGTCAATACGATCCTCCAGCTCATCCCGCGGATGAGGGCGTGGGTGGCGAGCCGCCTGCCGGGAACCAAGATCGCGCTCACCGAGTACAACTGGGGGGACGGCGGAACGAGCAGCGCCCTGGCCCAGGCCGAGGCGCTCGCCATCTTCGGCCGCGAGGGGGTGGACTTGGCGGCGCGCTGGGTGGCGCCGGCCGAGAACAGCCTGATCGAGGACGCCTTCCTCTTCTATCTCAATTATGACGGCGCCGGCGCCAAGGTGGCCGGCGACAGCGTGCGGGCCCTCTCTTCGGACGTCGACGGGGTGGGGGCCTATGCCGTCCGTGGCACCGGCTCGCGGCTCTACCTGCTGCTCTTCAACAAGGACGTCGTCGTCCGCTCGACCACCGTCCAGGTGACAGGGGGGCTCAGCCGGCCCGCCACCCTCTACCGCTTCGACGGCACCCACCGCCTGGGAGCGGCGGGGAGCGCGGCGCCTGCGGGGGGAGCGCTGACCTTGAGCCTCCCCGCCCGCTCGGCGACCCTCGCGGTGCTCGACCTCGGGACCCCGGCCGCCGCCTTCTACACCGTGACCCCCTGCCGGCTGCTCGACACCCGGAACCCCACCGGCCCCTACGGTGGCCCGGCTCTCGCCGCCAACGGCGAGCGCACCTGGAACCTCGCCGGCCAGTGCGGCATCCCCGCTGCGGCGCAGGCGGTGGCGATCAATCTGACGATCACCTCCCCCACCCAGGGCGGCGACCTCCGGGTCTTCCCCGGCGGCAGCGTGCCGGTGGTCAGCTTCCTCAACTGGAGCGCCGGCCAGATCCGCACCAACAATGCCGTGCTGCCCCTGAGCACCGACGGCAACGCGGCGTTCTCCGTCCACCTCGACATGGGCGGAGGAACGGCGCAGCTGCTGGCCGACGTGGTCGGGTATTTTCAGTAAAGGCGCGCGAGGTTCCGCTCTCGCCGTCGTGCTACCATCCTAGCCTTTGCAGGAAAGGGGGCTTCCACGTCGGCCTCTCCGGCTTCTCTCGCCGCCGCGGTGAACGCCGCCCGATCCGGGCCGCCCCCCGAGGCGCGCGCGGTCGAGGGTTTCCTCCTCGATCCCGCCGAGGCCCTTCGCTCCAAGCGCGAGCGCATCCGTCGCTACGACGTCTACCAGGTGCCGGCGCTGCGCCTGGCGGGCTTCGCCCTGCTCTCCCTCCTGCTCCTGCTCTACGACCTGGCGTTCACCGCCCCCTTCGACCTGCGCTCCTACCTCGCGATGGTCGCCCTCTTCGGGCTCTACTCCCTCGGGAGCTGGGCGCTGCTCCTCGCCTTCTACGGCAAGCTGGGGTGGGTCGACCTGGGGTTCGTCTTCCTGCACGCCGACATCGTCCTCTACCTGGTGGCGCTCCACCATACCGGCCCGCGGTATCTCTGGCTCACCCCCATCCTGCTCCCCCGCGTCGCCGACCAGACCTACTTAAGCTTCCGGCGGGCCTTCTACTTCAACAACATCATCGCCCTCTCCTTCCTCGCCTACCTGGCCTGCCGGCACCGGCTCCTCGGCCTCCCGGTCGACGGCAAGGCGTCGCTCGTCGCCGTCCTCGTCCTCTGGCTGACCGGTACCTACGTCGCGCTCACCGCCCGCACCGCCGAGCGGCTGCGGGAGCGCACCCGCGGCGCCGTCCGCATGGCCCGCGAGCTGGTGCGCGAGCTCGCAGAGCAGGCCGCGGAGCTCACCACCGCCCGCTTCGCGGCCGAGGCCGGAAGCCAGGCCAAGAGCGCCTTCGTCGCCAACGTCAGCCACGAGCTGCGGACGCCGATGAACGGGATCCTCGGGCTGACCGACCTGCTGCTCGACTCCGGGCTGACCGAGGCGCAGAGCGAGCAGCTCCTCCTGGTGCGGAGCTCGGCCCATTCGCTCCTCAGGCTGCTCAACGACCTGCTCGATTTCTCGAAGATCGAAGCCGGCAAAATGGAGCTGGAGCGCGCGGAATTCCGGCCGGCCGAGCTGGTCGAGAGCGTCGTCAAGCTGCAGTCGGCGCAGGCGGTGGCGAAGGGGCTCGCGCTCGTCAGCCGGATCGCGGCGGGAGTGCCGGAGCTCGTCCGGGGTGATGCCGGGCGCCTGCGCCAGATCCTCGTCAACCTGGTGGGGAATGCGGTCAAGTTCACCGACGCCGGGGAGGTCTCCGTCACCCTCGCCGCGGAGCCGGCCACCGGCTCGGCGGTCCGACTGCATTTCGCGGTTCGGGATACGGGGATCGGCATCCCCGAGGAGGAGCACCGGGCGATTTTCGGCCCCTTCGTCCAGGTCGGCACGGTGCTCGACCGCACCCACGGCGGCACCGGCCTGGGGCTCGCGATCACCGCCCATCTGGTCGAGCTGATGGGCGGCGAGATCGCGCTGGAGAGCGAGGTCGGCCGCGGCAGCACGTTCCGCGTCACCCTGCCGGTCGACGGGGTCGCCGCTGGCGCGGGATCACCGGAGCTGCCGTCGCCCGGGCCGACCTCGCCGATCCCCGAGCCGCGGCCGGCCGAGCGCGCGCTCGACGTCCTCCTGGTCGACGACAACCCGGTCAACCGCTTCGTCGCCGGGCTGATGCTCGAGCGCTGCGGTCACCGGGTGAGCATGGCCGACGACGGCGCGGCGGCCATCGAGCGCTGCCGCGAGCAGACCTTCGACGCGATCTTCATGGACGTCCAGATGCCGGGGATGGACGGTTTCGAAGCCACCGCCCGCATCCGCGCGCTCGCCGGCGGCGCCGCCGTGCCGATCATCGCGATGACCGCCTACGCCTCGCCCGGCGACCGCGAGCGCTGCCTCGCCGCCGGCATGGACGACTACGTGGCCAAACCGGTCGACTCTCCGGCGATCGCGGCCGCCCTGGAGCGGGCCGTCTTCTCGGTCGCGGCGGGGGAGAAGCGCTAGCCGCTGGCCCCCGCGGCCGCGACCCGCGCCGCCGCCTGCTGGACGAGCCCGCTGTAATAGACCGCCAGGTTGTGGGAGAGGTGCCTGGAGAACACCCAGCGGTTGGTCGTCGTGCCGTCCGCGTTCTTGACCGCGAGGTAGGTGGCGACCGGGGTCTCGGCGCCGTTCGCCAGCCGGCGGAAGAGCACGTCGCCCACCGTGAGCGGCGTCGGCACGGTCATCACGTCCTCTTCGTTCAGGTGCAGGCGGTACATGTCGAGCCCGTCGTGGTTGCGCAGCGTCAGGAGGACGATCTCGTCCGAGATGCCGAGCGCGGTGTAGGGGTTCAGCTGGCCCTGGCGGTCCATCTCGAAGGAGCGGCCGGCGAGGTTCGGCGGCCCGCCGGGGACCGCGTCGTTGAGATCCTTGCCGAGGGGGATCTTGGCGTCGTGCGCGCCCTGGGCGGACATGACGTGGCGGATCGAGTGTAGGCCGTGGCGGAGGATTTCGAGCGCGACCTCGCGATAGTAGGAGAATTCCCCCCTGTCGGTGAACTGGCCGAGGGAGGTGGTCTCGAAGTCGAGCCCGAGGGCCGCCAGCGTCTCACCCGCGGTCAAGCCCTGGGTGTTGCGCTCCAGGCCCACGAAGCCGCGGACGGTGTCGGTCGTCACCACCAGTGGTTTCCCTCCGGAGGTGATCACCGTCCGGCCGTAGAGGATGCCGCCGACGTCCGAGCTCTGGACGAACTTGCGAAGGATGGCGCCGGCCCGCATGTCCGGATCGAGGATCGAGTGCATCTTGAGCAGGGCTCCGACCTGGGCGGCGGTGAGCGGCGGCCGGCTCGTACCGTCCGGATTGAGCTCGCCGCTGTCGAACGCCGGATCGGTCACCGTCGTCTGCGGGTCGTGGCCGATGGCGCTCTCCACGGTGTCGATCTCCGCGATCGACATGTAGCACCGCATCACCTCGATCGGCGGCAGGTGCTGGCGCTCTTCGACCGAGGGGATGGGACGGTGGATGGCCGGGCAGAGGCCCGTGCCCCCGGCACCTGCGGCACCGGCGGCGAAGGACGGGGCGGTGGCCGAAAGGCCGAGGAGAAGGACGAGGACGACGGAGCGCAGCGAGAATTGTCTGTTCATCCGCGCATTGTAGTCTCAGCAAATTTATCGAACAAGCTGTTGCGTCGTCGCCACCACGAGCGCCCGGTCGAGCTGCGGGTCGCACCCCTCGGCGTAGGGGAGATCGGCGGGGACCGGGACGTCCGGCTCGACCCCTTTGCCCTCCAGGCGCTCGCCGTCGACCCGGATGTCGGAGACGGCGAGGTAGAGGAGCGATCCGTCGGCGAGGAGGAACGGCCGGCCGGCGAGGACGGCGCCGGCGGTGCGCTCGCCGACCAGGGTCGCCAGGTGGTGGCGCTGGAGGGCGCGGGCGACCAGCTCCTTGCCGCTCCGGCTGCCGCCGTCGACGAGGAGGACGAGCGGTTTCTGCCAGCTCGTGGAGAACGTCGAACGTCGGCCCGCGCGGTCGATGCGGGTGAGCACCGGTGCGGCCGGATTGAAGAGATCGAGGAACGAGGGGTCACAGCCGCCCCAGCCGCCCCGGAAGTCGAGGACCAGGGCCTCGGCGTCGGCGAGCGGCCCCTCCAGGGCCTCGGCAAGGAGCTGCCGCGGCTCCTCGCCGGCGCAGACCCAGACCAGGGCGTAGGCGATCCGGTGCCCCTGGAAGGGGAGGACGCGGGTCGCCTCCCGCTGGGCGGCCCGCCACTCCTCCCGCGGCTGGACCTGCCGCGGTACGACCCGGACGGTCGCCAGCGGCTCCCCTCGCCGGCGTTCGACCCCGAGCACGACCTCCCGGCCGGCCTTCGCGGCGAACGAGCGCCTGGGGGAGAAGGGCGCTCCGTCCGCGGTGGCGATCCGGTCCCCACGCCGGAGCCCCGCCTTCTCGGCCGGCGAGCCGGGGAAAGCCCGGGCCACGAACCAGCCGCCGTCGCGCTCCACCCAGTCAACACCGATCCCCTCGTACGGAGCCGGCCGCTTCAGGACCTCCTCGAAGACGGTGAGCAGCTCCTGGTAGCCGACGTCCTCCGGGGTGTAGTACTGGGTGTGCGAGGCGCCGAGCCGGGCGAGGCGCTCGCGGGTCTCGCGGTGGAAGGTCGCGGGATCGGTAATGGCGTCGGCATACCCGGCATTCGCGGCGACCCATTGGGACGCCTTCTGGGGATCGTAGAAGCTCTCGCCGACGTGCTCGACGATCTCGTGGCCGAGGGCGGGGAAGGGGTTGGGGTGGGGAGGGGCGGCGAGGGGGAGCGCAACGAGGAGGGCGGCGAGGATCCGGCGCATCCGAGCGAGGGTAGCAGAATCGACCTGCCCCCCTACTCGTGCGCCCGGCGCTTGAACACCACCTTCCCTTCCCTCTCGCCCTCCCGCCGGAATCCCAGGAGGTGGAAGAGCTCGCGCACCAGGAAGCGGGCGATCCGGCGGTCGACGAGGTAGACGTCGGGGTGGTCGGCGTCGCGGTGGACGCCGGGAAGCCAGTGAAGGTACTGGACGAGGCGGAGGCGGCGGAGGGCGGCGGAGAGGTGGAGCCAGCGCGGCTCTACGGAGCGGGCGAGGAAGAAGCCGTCGCTCCCCTGCTCCTGGTAGAGCGGCATGAGGAGGAGGCTGTCGAGGGAGGCTTTGACCTCGCCACTGCGGTCGGTCGCCAGGGGCTCGCCGGCCTGGACCGGCTGGAAGCTGAGGAAGCCGGGGTTCATCTGGAAGTCGTCCTCGGGACGGATCGCGTGCCGGTGGAGCACCTCGACCACGTGCGGGTAGGCGCGGCCCTCCTCGGCGAGGAGGCGGCGCGCCGCGGCCACCTCCGGCCGCATGCCGCGCGCCAGGACTCCCGAGGCCTCCAGGGCGAGCCAGACTGCCGCCTCGGCGCGGTCGATCGAGGCCGGGTCGTCGTTCTGCCCGGCCTCGAAGCCCAGGGTCACGACCCCCTCCCCCGCCAGGTAGTAGAGGAGAGTGCCCGGCAGCTCCTCTTCCAGGCCGAGCACGATCGGCACCGGGATCTCGAGCGCGAAGGCGCGGTTGGCGAGGGCGTCGTCCAGGACCACGAAGGGCGGACCGGGAGCCGAGGTGGTGTGGAGGTCGAGGAGGAAGGCCTTCCCCGGCAGAGCGCCCAAGAGCATCCGGCGCAGCTCGAGGTCGAGCTCCCGCTGCTCGGCCGCATCGGGATCGGCGGGGTCTGTCGCCGTCGCCGGCTCGGCTCGCGGGCGGGCGCGCTGGCGGTGCACCTCCTCGGGGGTCCACATGCGATTCAGGTCGCGGACGACGAACCGGCGCCCCTGGGCGAGGGCGCGGCGGTTGCCCACCAGGCCGACCATCTGGCCGCGCAGGCCCACCGGGTCCGACCCGAGGTGCGCCAGGACCCGTTCGAGGCCCCGCACGCCGGCCGGCTCGTTGCCGTGCATCCCGCCGACGCAGACCAGGGTCGGCCCCAGGGAGGCGCCGTGCACCCGGCCGAGGACGCGGGGGTGGACGGGCAGGGTAGGGGGGTGGATCGGCGTCATCATGCCTCAGACGAACGAGCGGTGGCGGCGGTGGCCGGCGATGCTCTACCGGGAGAGCTCGGGGTAGCGGAAACAGTACGTCGCGTGGTCGTTGACCATGCCCACCGCCTGCATGAAGGCGTAGCAGACCGTGGGGCCGACGAAGCTGAAGCCGCGGCGCTTGAGCTCCTTGCTCATCGCCTTGGACTCCGGGGTCTCGGCCTGGGTGTCCGCCGGGCTCGACCAGCGGTTCTGCTTCGGCCGGCCGCCGACGAAGCTCCACAGGAAGCGGTCGGCGCCCCCCTCCATCTCCTGGAGGGCGAGAAAGGCGCGGGCATTGGTGACCGCCGACTCCACCTTGGCCCGGTTGCGGATGATCCCGGGGTTTTCGAGGAGCTTCTCGATCCGCGCCGGGGTGAAGCGGGCGACCTTCTCCGGCGCAAACTCGGCGAACGCCTTCCGGTACCCCTCCCGGCGCTTCAGGATGGTGATCCAGGAGAGGCCCGCCTGCGCACCCTCCAGGGTCAGCATCTCGAAGAGCTTGCGCTCATCGTGCACCGGGACGCCCCACTCCGAGTCGTGGTAGGCGACGTAGAGAGGATCTGCGCTCACCCAGGTGCAGCGCCGGCGGCCGTCGTCGTGGTCCATGGGGGGAGAGTACTATGAGGCGGCCTCTCAAGACCGCAGACGAGCACCGACGGACACAGCCGAGCAAGGACGCGCCCCGGAGGCCGGCACCTCGTCCCTGTTCGTCCGTGGAGCGTCCGTGTCCGTCCGTGTTACAGTCTGCGCCAACTTTCGCGGAGGCGCGCGATGCCGGTCTCGCAGGCCAACTCGCAGCTCGTCTATGACGCCCTCAAGGGGTGCGGCATCCGCCTGCTCTCGGTGCTGCCGGAGACCTGGCTGGTCCACCTCGTCACCCTGGCGGACGAGGACCCGGAGATGGTCCTGGTCCGCCTGGCCAAGGAGGAGGAGGGGGTGGGGATCTCGGCCGGTGCCCACCTGGCGGGGGTCCGCTCGGCGATGCTGATGCAGAACCACGGCCTCCTGGCGAGCATCAACGGCATCGTCTCGCTCGCCCAGCTCTACCGCATCCCGCTCCTCATGCTGGTCTCCTACCGCGGCGGCTTCGGCGAGGAGCACCCCTGGCAGACCGAGGGGGGCGGGGTGACCGAGGCGGTCCTCGACGCCCTCCGCATCCCCTATCTCTCGCTCGACGACCCGGCGCACGTCGCCGCGCGCGTTCACCAGGCCCAGGTGCTGGCCGAGGCCAACCTACGGCCGGTCGCCCTGCTCCTCTGCCGCGGCCTCATGTGGGAGGACTGATGCTCCGCCTTTCCGCGCTCGCCGCCCTCTACCCGCGTCTCGCCCCGCGCATCGTCGTCACCAACATGGGGGCGGCGCCGGCCGAGCTCTACTCGCTCGGCCACCAGCCGGGCTTCTTCTACGTCTGGCACGCCATGGGCCTCGCCTCCTCGGTGGGGCTGGGGATCGCCCTCTCCCGCCCCGAGCTGCCGGTCGTGGTGATCGACGGCGACGGCTCGGTCTTGATGAACCTGGGCACCTTCACCACCATGGCCCGCTACCGGCCGGCGAACCTCGTCCACGTCATCTTCGACAACGAGGTCCTCCTCTCGGTGGGGCGGAGCTTCACCACCGCCACGGCGACCGGCAGCGATCTGGCGGCCCTCGCCGCCGCCGCCGGAGTGCCGCGGACGGCCACCGTGCGCACCGAGGAGGAGCTGGTCGAAGCCTTCGACGCGGCGGTCGCCGCCGCCGAGCTTTCGGTGATCGTCGCCAAGGTGGAGCCCAAGGGGCCGTCCTCCTACTTCATCGACCTCCATCTCCTGGAGAACCGTTTCCAGTTCCAGCGTCACCTGCGGCCGCAGGCACAAGAAAGGGAAAGCAGATGACCGACGTGCTGCAACAGCTGGTGGCCGGCCTCGCCGCCGGCACGATCCAGGTCGTCGACCTGACCCAGCCCCTCTCCTCCGAGACCCCGGTGATCGACCTGCCGCCGCAGTTCGCCGCCTCGCCGGGGCTCACCCTGGAGCGGCTGTCCCACTACGACGAGAAGGGTCCGGCCTGGTACTGGAACGTCCTCCACCTGGGCGAGCACACCGGCACTCACTTCGACGCCCCGATCCACTGGATCACCGGCAAGGACCTGCCCGGCAACGCCTGCGACACCATCCCCCCCGGCCGCTTCGTGGGACCGGCCTGCGTCGTCGACGTCACGGCCGACGTCGAGGCGAACCCCGACTTCCTCCTCACCCGCGACCGCCTGCTCGCCTGGGAGGGAGAGCACGGCCGCATCCCGGCCGGGGCCTGGGTCCTGCTGCGCAGCGGCTGGAGCCGGCGGCGCGGCCGAGAGGCCTTCCTGAACGCCGACGAGACCGGCCCCCACAGTCCCGGTCCGCGGAAGGACGCCCTCACCTTCCTTCTTGAGGAGCGGGACATCGTGGGCTACGGCGGCGAGACCGTGGGGACCGACGCCGGCCAGGCGTTCGGTTTCGATCCCCCCTTCCCGGCCCACACCCTGCTGCACGGGGCCGGCCGCTTCGGCCTGGCGAGCCTCGCCCACCTCGACCGGCTGCCGGCGACCGGCGCGGTGGTGATCGCCGCGCCCTTGAAGATCGTCCAGGGGAGCGGCAGCCCGTTGCGGGTGCTCGCCCTGGCGCCGGGGTAGGCATCAAGACCCGTCGCGCGCTCTGGATCTTAGCCGCCGCCGCGGTCTGCTTCGCTCTCATGGCGCTCGCCGCGAAGCTCGCCGCGGCGCGGCTGTCGGGCGGCGAGGTCGCTTTCCTGCGCTTCGCCTTCATGCTGCTGCCGCTCCTCGCCGTGCCGCGACTGGCGCGGCGGGCGGTCGAATTCCAGCGCCTCGACCTGCTCATCTACCGCGGGGTGTTCGGCGGCCTCGCCGTGCTCCTCTACTTCCTCGCCATGGCCCACATCCCGGTGGGGGTGGCGACCCTCCTCACCTATACCGCGCCAGTTTTCAGCGTCACCTTCGCCGCGCTCTTCCTCGGCGAACGCGCCGACCGCCGGCTCCTCGTCCCCCTGGTCGCGGCGCTCGTCGGCATGGCGCTCGCCGCCGGCGGCGCCGGGGCTGGCGGTACCGCCGGAGCTGGCGGCGGGTTCCTCTCCCTCGGCCGCTGGGAGGTCGTGGGGATGGTCTCGGCGGTCTTCTCCGGGGCGGCCCTGGCGGCCATCCGCGCCGCCCGGCGGACCGAGAGCTCCTGGTCGGTCTACGGCAGCTTCTCTCTTTGCGGCCTGCTCTCGACCGCCCCCTTCGCCCTGGCGGGCTTCCAGCGTCCGACCCCCAGGGAGTGGCTCCTCCTTCTCGGCGTGGGGCTCTCTTCGGTCGCCGCCCAGCTGCTCATGACCTACGCCTACCGCTGGGCGACCAACCTGGAGGCCGGCGTCCTCTCCCAACTCACTCCGGCGCTGTCGATCCTCTTCGGCGCCGTGTTCCTGGGCGACCGCCCGACGCCGCTCCAGGTGGGCGGCATGCTCCTCACCCTGGCCGGGGTGATCGGCGTCGTGGCGCTGCAGGGAAGCGGTAGGGGGGAGGGCGTGTCCTGATGGAGCCGGCGTCCCGCTGTGGAGGGAGAGCTCCGACGGGGCGCCGGCTCGTTCCGCGCAAGAGCGCGGAAAGTTGCGACCGGGTCGCGGATGCATATTAGCACCGCTTCAAGTTCAAGGGAAGACCCCATGCGGCGACCGCGGCGACCTTTCCCGCCGTGACGAGCGATCAGGCGGCCGGTTGGGATGTCTTTTGCAGGCGCTCTCCGGCAGGGGCCCGGGGGCGTATGGAGGAAAGGCTCATGGGGAACGATTTCGCGGCCCGGCGAAGGGAGATGGTCGAGCGGCAGATCGCCGCCCGCGGCGTGCGCGACCCGCGGGTGCTCGACGCCATGCGCGTGGTACCGCGCGAGAGCTTCGTGCCCGAGCGCTTTGCCGATCTTGCCTATGAGGACGCTCCTCTCCCCATCGCCCTTGAGCAGACGATCTCCCAACCCTACATCGTCGCCGTCATGGCGGAAGCCCTGGAGCTCACAACCGAGGACCGGGTGCTGGAGATCGGCGCCGGCTCGGGTTATGCCGCGGCGGTCCTGTCGCGTCTCGCCGCGGAGGTCTACACGGTCGAGCGCCACCCGACCCTCGCCGACTCCGCCCGCCGTCTCCTGACCGAGCTTGGCTACGGCAACGTCCACGTCCTTGAAGGCGACGGTACCCTGGGCTGGCCCGAGCACGCTCCCTACGACGGCATCGTCGCCGCCGCCGGTGGCCCGGAGGTGCCGCCCTCGCTCCTCGCCCAACTCGCCGTGGGAGGGCGCCTGGTCATGCCGATCGGCCCCACCCCGCTCGAACAGACGCTGGTGCGGCTGCGGCGGACCGGTCCGGGGACCGACGACCTCCGCCGTGAGACCCTGGGCGCGGTCCGCTTCGTCCCCCTGATCGGCGCCGAGGGCTGGCAGGAAGAGGGGGACGGCAGGCCGGGGGCTCTCTTGAGCGTGCGATAAAAGGAGAGACGGCGGTTTCCGGCGCGTCCGGAACGACTGCGGGAACGTCCGGAACGGTTTCCGGCGCGTCCGGAACGACTTCGGGAGCGCCCGAAACGGTTTCCGGTGCGTCCGGAAGGACTTCGGGAACGCCCGGAACGGTTTCCGGCGCGTCCGGAACGACTTTGGGAGCGCCCGGAACGGTTTCCGGCGCGTCCAGAACGACTTTGGGAGCGCCCGGAACGGTTTCCGGCGCGTCCGGAACGACTTTGGGAACGCCCGGAACGGTTTTCGGCCCGTCCGGAACGACTTTGGGAGGGATTTCCTCAGGCCCGGCGGCGTTTGCGTTGCCTCGCCTTCAGGGCCTGTTCGACCTGCTCCTGGACGAGGCGCTTCAGCTCCTCGGGGTCGACTTTGCCGCCTTGGGTTTCGGGCTCGGCTTTCATCGCCGGCTGCTCCTCCTGGAACCTTGCAAACATCTCCTGGACCTTGTGGAGCGCCGGCCGGTCCGCCTCGGCGACAGGGTGGAGAAGAGCGAAATACAGCGCGGGCTCGGCGTTGATCCCCTGGAGGATCTGGATCACGTGGTCGTACCGCAGCTTCACGCGGCCGGTCAGGACCTGGCTGGTGAAGCCCCGGCCCTGTCCGATCCGGTGGTCGAGGTCCTGGCGGCTCCTGCCGCTGCTCCGGAGGAAGAAGGCCAGGGTTTCAAGGGCACGCTCGACCTCGTCCTGGATCGTCGTCTTGTCCATGGCCGGGGAGTGTAATGCATCGCCGGGTAAACTGTCCAGATCGGCGGTTCAACGATCGCCAGCTCAAATTCAGGGCTCCGCGTTGGGAGCTGCCTGTTCGAGCTCGCGCAGGCGGGAGGCGACATGGCGCAGGAGGGCGAGGGTCGCCCGCTCCTGCCGGGCCGCCCGCTCGAAGAGGAGGAGGGCGGCGATCGCCTCCTGGCGGATGCCGAGGCGGCGGAAGGTGGCGACCATCTCGATCGCCAGCGCCGCCACCTCGCCATTCCGGCCCTGCTCCAGGAAGAGGGCCGCGAGGTCGAGTGAGACCAGGGCCGAGACGAAGGCGAGCTTGCGCTCCGCGAACGCCTGGCGCACCTGCTGGAAGATCGGCTCGGCGGTCGATGCCTCGCCCAGGCCGGCGGCGATCTTGGCCTCGTTCCATCGAAGTCGGAGGATAAGGAGCGGTCCCGCATGCTTGATGTAGAGGGCTTGATTCTCCTCGACCAAAGCCCGGCCGTCGGCATATCGGCCGGCTTTCACGATGGAGTCGATAAGGTTGTGCAGAGCAACTATTTGCAGCTGCGGGTCACGAGCTTGGTCCAACCAGTTGAGACCGCTGCGAAGAAGCGGGATCGCCTTTTCCGGCTCGTTGGCATACGTCATGGCGAGTCCCTTGTTGACCAGGGCCCGCCCGGCCAGGTGGAAGTCGCGGAGCTCGACGTAGAGGGCATAGGCCTCGTCGAGACGGCCGAAGGCCTGCTTGAACCTCCGCTGGGCGCGGTCGAGCGAGGCGTGGAGGTCCAGCACCTGCGCCCGGAGCTCCGCCTGGCCGCTGCCGCGCCCGAGGTGGAGCAGGGCTTCCTTGAAGCACTCCTCCGCTCTGCCAAAGCCCTCCGTGATGCGGTGGGCGTTGCCGAGCTCGGCCCAGGCGCAGGCTCGCAGGTCGTAAGCAACCCCGGGCAGGAAATCCTCCGGCCGGAGTTGGGAAGCATAGAGAAGCGCGCCCATGGCGGCGAACAGCATCTCCTCGTGATCGGTCTGCCGGAGTCGCCGGCTGTCCTCGAGCCGGCGGTAGTACATGTCGAGCGTCTCCTTTACGGCCGGCTTGATCTCTGGAGTGATCTTCCGGCTTTCCGTGCGGACCTCGACCGAAGCCCGTGCACGGTGGAGCGCCTTCGTGATCGGGCGGCCGTACTCCCGGCCTGTCCCGGGCGCCGCCGCGAGCCCCGGCTGGAAGAGGGCCGCCATCGCGGTCAACCGCTGGTGGCAGCGCTCACAGCCGCGGAGCAGGTGCCGGACCACGGCCTTGGCGGCGGAGCCGGGCAGCTCGGCGAAGAGAAAGCGCCGGAGGGTCTCCCGGCCGGGGTGCCTGGCATCGCGGGCCATCTCGCTCTCCTCCCTGGTTCGTCATGCCTTCCGGTACAGCAGGCCGCTATTTTCGCATACTTCACCGGCCGCGAGGCAAGCCTGATCGCGTGCGGAAGAAAAACGCCGGGGGTTCAAGACCCCCGGCGCGGTCAGGGTACGATCGCTACGGCTGGAAGGCGCGGCGGCCGGCGTCCCCGGGGCTCGGCCGTCGGCTGGACCGGGCACAGGGGCTCGTCCGGCCGTCGGGGTCCATGCAGACCCCGTCCTCCCCCCACAGGTTGAGCACGCTGCCGGCTTGCGCGCAGGAGGCCGGGCGGCCGTTGGGGTCCATGCAGATCCCGTCCTCCCCTCGCGGGCTCAGCAGCCCCCCCGTGGGAGGGCTCGTGCTGTGCTGGCCGTTGGGGTCCATGCCCGACCCGTCTTCTCCCCACAGGCTCGCCAGCCTGCCGCCAAAGAGGAAGACCCAGGCCTGCTGCCAGAGGCTGGCGGGTGCCCCGCCGAGCGGCTGCGCGCCGGCTGGCGGCGGCAGGATGATGAGGCCCAGCAGGGCGGCGAGCACGATGGCGGGGGCGGTCTTTTTTCTCCACATGCGTGACATTCGACTCCTCCTTCCCGCGGCGACCCGGACCCCTATTGGCCCGGAGGCCCGCGAGGGCGACGCTCCAGGCGTTGCCGTGGGCCTAGTTTGCACCTGGTACGCCTACTTCGCCTGGCCGGCCTCCCGTCGTGCTCTACCGGAATCGCGGGTGAGACCGCCAGAGCGGAGTCATGCCTGCCGAAAATCTATACCCCTTCTTCGGAGTCAAAGGAAGGATTGGGCGTTCTGCGTACAGAGAACTGGACCGATTTTGCCGTGCCACGCCCAGGAGGGCCAGGAAAATAGGCGTGCCACGTATTGTACGTGGCACGTAGATTGACAACCGGCCCGGGCGGCGTCTAGCCTTAGCCGCCATGGATCGTAGAACCAACGATATTCAGCGCATACAGTCAGCTGTCGGTTCTCGAAAGCAGGAATCGGAGGACCTGCGGCGCCTGATCGGGGAGCGCATCTCGGCGGCCCGCAGGAGGGCGCGTCTCTCCCAGGGGGAGCTCGCCGAGAGGATCGGTACCCACAACTGGACGGTCAGCCGCTACGAGACCGGGCGCATGTTCCCCCACCTCACGCTGCTGCGGCGGATGAGCACGGCCCTGGACGTCTCGACAGACTACCTGCTCGGGCTTGACCGCCGGCCCCCGGAGGGGCGGCCATGACGAAGACCTCGCGACGGACCGGCCCCCATCGCCCCACGCTCGGGCAGATCGCCCGGATCCTGCCCGAAGCGGGAAGCCGAGAAGCACGCCTCCTGATTCACGTCCTCAAGTGCGACATCTGCACGGACGCCGCCCTCTCGATCCTGGAGATTGGGAACCGGAGCCCGAAGGGCAGGGCGCCCAACTACGACGCCGTTTTCGAGGCGGCGGTCGACAGGGCCATCCGGCTCTTCGAGCAGAGACTGCACGCCATGGCGCTCGCCGAAAGGCTGTTCGAGATCTCCGATCCTGAGGCCCTTGAACAAGCCGAGAGGCAGTTCGCAGAGGCCCCGGAATCGAGCCCTTCCCTTACACCACCCGTTCCATTCGTCGCCGCCGGACGCTCGGAAGAGGAGGAGAATGAAAACTAAGCAAGAGGCGCAAGCAAGCGAACACATTCCCAGCTCGGATGCGTTCCGGGAGACCTTCGTCTTCCTCTTCGACCGCGAAGAGGCGCAGGTCGTCAGGAGCTTCGGAGACCTCCTGGAGGACCGGGTGCTCGAGCGGGTCGTCTACGAAGAAAGGAATCCAGGCTTCTCCTACACTCTGGAGGAGATGTTCGCAGTGGCGACGGACCTCTGGTTCCTCAAGGATTTCCTTCTGCGCATTAGTTCCGAGCGCAGGTTTAGCGACCTAAAGCCCACAGAGAAGAGCCTTTCGGAATTGGCGGAACGGTTCGCGCCTGAGGTCGCCGATGTGGCCGAGAGACTGGAGCAAGAGATCCAGAGGTTGATCTCCGACGAGCAAGACGAGCGACCACCAGGCAATGAGGCGACAGCCATCGATGGCTAACGACGACCTGGCGGTTACGCTCTCCATCCTGCGGATCATAAGGCGTTGGAGCCAGAGCGAGCTGGCCGAAGCCGCCGGGGTCACGAACAGCGCCATCTCCGACTACGAGCGGGGAAAGGTCGATCCGCAGACGCAGACTCTCCGGAAGCTCGTGCGTGCCCTCGGGCTCCCGCTTTCGGCCCTGGATCAAGCTCAGTCTTTCATCCAGGTCATCCACGCCCAGATGGAGATGGACGAGGCCGGTGTCCCCCCAAACGAGGGGGGCGGCCAGCTCTTCTCCGGCGCCGCCAACCTCTCGCCCCGCGAGCGCGAAGTGCGCGGCGAAATCGCGCAGATCGCCTCGGAAGGGGGACGCTTTGCCTCGCGCCTGACCCGTATGCTTCTGGAGCTCATGGCACGACCTGGCGAGATGTAAGAGATCCAAGACGAGGAGAGTGGAATGTTCCGGAACCTGGGTTACGTACTGAGACTTCTCCGTGAGCTCAAAGGGCTCTCTCAGCATGAAGTCGCAAGAACAGGGGGTATCGGGAAGAGCCAGGTTTCACTTTACGAAAGTGGCCGCGTGCTCCCCAGGCTCGAGTCGTTGGAGAAGTTTTTGAAAGTTCTCGACACCGACCTCAGCCATCTCGCCGCGATCCTGTCCTTTGTCGATCAAGCCGCCGGCAATGGGGCTCGGCTCCCGTCGGCTCCGTCCCCCCGGCTGGTCGCGATGCTCGGCATCACCGCCGCCATGGACGGGGCGCTCGAAGCTTTCGGCAGTGCTCAGACCTTCCTCCTGAAGTTCCGGGAACTGGCGTGGGAAGTTGCGCTGGACGAGCCCCCCAGAGCGGCTTGACCCGGCCTGGAGGCCGGTGCCTGCCCCGCCCGCCCCACGAAAAGAAAAAATTTTCTTCCTCCGATTTTGTCGCTTTCTCGGCCCCGTCTCTGAGAGACTCCCGATCGTGAGCTGAAGACGGGTCCCTGGGGCTCGCCCGCGGTCAGGACGAGAGGCGGGAGGGTAAAGCTGAGTCCGTCAAGGGCTTAGACGATTATTTGTCCCATGGTAGGACGGTAGGACAGTTTTTTAGGTGTAAGGTGTTGACTTTTGTCCCAGAGTAGATACGATGCTCCCCGTTGGAGCCAAGCTGTCAGGGCCCGTCGAGCACTCCGGGCAAGGGAGCCCGGGGAAGGCTACCGCTCCCCAGGAGGACGATGCCGGAACGAAGAAGAAGAGAAGACGTGAACCGCAGAAGTGGAAGGCTGGAGGAGAGCTCCCGGTCAGAAGAGCCCCCCTCCGAGTGTCACCGGAAAAAGGCAGGAACCTTAACCCGGCTACGGAGAACGCCCGGCATCTCAATCCGGAGGGCCGTGCGCGTCTGCGATAGACAGCTCCGTAGCTTACTCCCTGCAAAGGAGAAGCACAATGAGCACGACGGAAACCACTGAAACCACCCCGGTCGCAACCCCGTCCGGGAACTCACCCGCCCATCCCGCCAAGGGCAACCAGCGCGGCCAGACCACTCTGGCCGCCGAGATCAACCGCTGGGAGGCGCTGACCGACACCCTGGCGCCGCAGGTCGACCAGGTCCCGGTGATCAAGGAGCCGTTCGAGCAGTTCCAGGCCCTGCTCGCCGAGGCGAAGTCCCTCCGCCACCAGCTCAACGCCTTGCAGGCGAGCACCTCGACCGTCATCACCCGGCGCGAGCAGGTGCTCGTGGACGGCGCGGACCTCTTCTCCCGGCTGCACCACGCCTTGCAGTTCATCCATGGGCCGCGGAGCCCCCGGTTGAAGGAGTTCGGTCTGAAACCGCTGCGGGTGCGCAAGCCGCGCCGGAACACGCAGGCGATACCGCCGACCCCGGTCGAGGTCGGTGTCGGCGGCGGCCGCACCCCGGCCGCGGAACCCCTGGCGCCGGTGGCCACGGCGGCTTCAACACCCGTGGCGAGCCCGGGTACATAGCAGCGGAAGCGAAACGGGAGGCGGGGGAGCTCCCGCCGAACCGGCGAGGGGGGCCGTGGCCCCCTTCGTTTTTTCTCGCCAGGCCCCGAGGCGGCAGGGTCTTCGCGTCGCAAGGACACTGCTATCCTCTGCTCCCGAGGAGACCCCCGTGACCAGCCGCCACCTCTGCCTCTTCTACACCGCCGGCCTCCTCCTCCTCCTCCTGGCCGCCCTGGCCGGGGCCGCCACCCCACCGGCTCCCGCGGGGTTCGAGCTCAAGGGCGACCCGGCGCGCGGCAAGGCGGTCTTCGCCACCCGCTGCGCCCTTTGCCATGGCGCCGCGGGGGATGGCAAGGGGAAGGTCAAGGGGGACAATCCGCCCCCCACCGATTTCACCAATACCCAGGTGATGGGGAAGCGCTCCGACTGGGAGATCTACCTTGCCGTCCAGGTCGGCGGGCCGGCGATCGGCCTTTCTCCCAAGATGTTTGGCTGGGGCAAGCTCCTCTCCGAACAGGAGGTGCGCGACGTCTCTGCCTACGTGCGGAGCCTGGCGCCCCGGCCGGCCGTCCCTCAGGCGAATTCGAAGTCGTCGCCGTCGTAATCGTCCTCGTCCCAACTCCGGTCCGGCGGGCTGGGCTCCGTGGGCTGGGCCGGTGCCACCCCCGGCGCCGGCTCCGGCTCGTAGACCCGCTTGAAGGTGACCCCGGACATCTTCCCGTACCCCTCCAGGGTGACGAGGACGTAGAGCCGCTTGCGGTCGTGGGTCATCTCGAAGATCTCGGTCTTCTTCCGGCCCTTGGGGCTCTGGGTCACCACGGTGAGCGCGCCGTCCTTCCAATCCGCCTGGGTCTTGACCGTGCCCACCCCCGGCTTCTCCTCGCTCGCCTTTCTGCCGTCGGTATAGAGCACCCGCGGCTCCGTGCCCTCGGCCGAGGCGAGGGTCAGCTGCGGCCCGGCGACGGTGATCCGGAGCTCCTTGGGGAGACCGAAGTCGGCGGCGCCGCCGCGGTGCTCGTCGCCGGACGCCGCCTCGCCGGCGGGGCGCGCGCCCCCCTGCCCGGGCTCCCCGCCTTCCCCGCCGCCACCCCCGCCACCGGAGCGGCGCCCGCCCCGGTGCCCGCCGCCGCCCCCACCGCCCTGTCGCCCTCTCCCCGCCCCCTCCTGGGTCGCCGGGCGCAGGGCCTGGCTCTGCTCCTCGTTCAGGGTCCAGGTGCCCGAGAGGTCGGGCGTCGACGTCACGGTCCCGGAGCCCACGGGAGCCGCGGCGAGCATGGTGAGGTAGAGGCCCGACGTGAGCCAGCGGAAACGGTGCCAGGGTCCTCTCATCTCAGGCTCTCCTCTTCTGCCGTCTCGCTGCAGCATAGAGAGACCCGGCCGGGTGAGTCTTCAAGCGGGGGAAAGGATTTTGTAAGAAATGTAAGGATCGGCCGGCAGGTCGTGGCAGATCTCGGCCCGGCCCCCCGGGCGCTGCTACACTCTCTTCACGATGGCGGTCCTCCGGCCCTCTCGCGTTGTCAAGCACCGTGCCACCGGCCTGGCGGCGGTAGGGCTGGCCGCCCTGCTCGCCTTCCTGGCGGTCCTCCAGTACCGCTGGATCGGCGAGGTGAGCGAGGCCGAGCGCGAACGGCTGCGGACCGCCCCCACCGGCTTCGTCGAGGCCTTCGACCGCGAGCTCACCCGCGTCTGGTGGAACTTCCAGCCCGGCCCTTCCGGCATGGGAGGTCCCGGCAACCTTCCGGGGGAGACCGACCGCCGGACGGCCCTCCTGCAGCAGGCCCGGCGCTGGCGCTCCCAGGCCCCGCTGCCCCAGCTGGTTCGCGACGTCTACGTCGCCGAGCCGGGGAGCGACGCCAGGCTGGCCCTCTCCCGCCTCGATCTCGCCGCCGGCCGGTTCGTTCCGGCACCCTGGCCGGCCGAGCTGCTGCCGCTCTCCCGGCGCCTGGCGAGCGCCAAAGGGCCGCTCCTGCCGCTCGACGGCGAGGCCGTCGCCCTTCTCCTCCCGCTGGACCGGCCGCGGGACGGGGCGCCCGGGTCCCCGGGGGGTGGGGATGGCATCGGCGGGGGCCGCGTCATCGTCCAGCTGGATCGCCGCTTCATCGCCAGCGAGTTCCTTCCCGAGCTCGCCGAGGGCTGGTTCGGGGTGTCGAACGGGCCGCAGGTCCTGCTCGCCGTCGTCGGCCCCCAGGGGATCGTCTACCGTTCCGATCCCAGCCTGCCCAGCGCCCGCTTCCTGCACGGCGACCAGACCCTGCCCCTGTTCGGCCTGCGGCGGCTGGAAGGCCCGCACGGCCCGGCGCCGGGGCCTTTCCCGGGGAACGCGCCGCCGCCCCGCCCCCCTCGTCCCGGCCGGCCCGGCCGGCATCGCACCGTCGCTTCCGACCCCTGGAAGCTGGTGGTCACCCATGGGGCGGGATCGCTGGAGGCGGCGGTCGCCCGGGCACGCCTCAAGAACCTCGCGGTGAGCTTCGGCGTCCTCGCGCTCCTCGCCGCGAGCTTCACGGTCACCGTCCTCTCGGCGCAGCGCGCCCGCGACCTGGCGCGCCAGCAGCTGGAGCTGGTGGCGGGGATCACTCACGAGCTCAATACCCCGCTCGCCGCCATCCGTTCGGCCGGTCAGAACCTGGCCGACGGGGTGGTGGCGGAGAAGGCCCAGGTGCGGCGCTACGGCGCGCTGATCGAACGCGAGGGGGCGCGGCTCACCGGGATGGTGGGGAAGGCCCTGGAGCTCGCCGGCATCCAGTCGGGGCAGCGGGCCTACCGGCCGGAGCCGGTGCCGGTGGCGGAGATGGTGGAGGAGGTGCTCGAGGACGCCCGCTTCGCGCTCGAGGAGCGGGGGATCCGGGTCGAGCGTCACATTCCGGAGGACCTGCCGTGGATCCAGGTCGACCGCGCGGCCCTCCGCATGGCCTTGGGCAACCTGGTCGACAACGCGGTCAAATACGCCGCCGACGGCCACTTCATCGCCATCCGCGCCGCCGCCGAGCGGAGCGGGCGGCAGGTCGGCCTGACGGTCGAGGACCGCGGCCCCGGCATCCCGCCCGAGGACCGGCCGCACCTCTTCGAGCCCTTCTACCGCGGCCACGCCGTGGCGGCGGGGGCGGTCCACGGCAGCGGCCTGGGCCTCTCCCTGGTGCGCCGCATCGCCCTCGCCCACCGCGGCACGGTCTCCGTCGCCGCGGCGCCCGGCGGCAAGGGCAGCGCCTTCACCCTCCACCTGCCGGCCGCGCTGCGCACCCCCGAGGGCCTGGAGGCCCGGGAGGACCGGGGGGACCGGGAGCCGGGGGAGCTCGGCCGGCCCGGCGAAGTGGGAGGGGTCTCGTGACGGTGGCGGTGGAAGGCGCCGTCGCGCCGCGCATCCTGCTGGTCGAGGACGAGCCGAGCCTCGTCCTCACCCTCTCCGACCGCCTGTTGAGCGAGGGCTATCGGGTGGAGACGGCGGGGGACGGCAACGAAGCCCTGGCTCGCGTCGAGGAGATCCCCGTCGACCTCATCCTGCTCGACGTCATGCTCCCCGGCAAGAACGGCTTCGACGTCTGCCGCGACCTGCGCCAGCGCGGGGTCGCGGTGCCCATCCTCATGCTCACCGCCCGCACCCAGGTGACCGACCGGGTGGTCGGCCTGAAGCTCGGCGCCGACGACTACCTGACCAAGCCGTTCGAGATGATCGAGCTCCTCGCCCGCGTCGAGGCCCTGCTGCGCCGGGCGCGCACCCCGATCGCCCCGGCGACCGGGGTCTACGCCTTCGGCGACGTCGAGGTCGACTTCCGGCGCGCCGAGGTGACGCGGGACGGCGACCCCCTGGCGCTCTCGGCCCTGGAGCTCAAGCTCCTGCGCCACCTGATCGAGAACCGCGGCCTCGTGGTGTCGCGCGACGAGCTGCTCGACCAGGTCTGGGGCTACGGCGCCTCGGCCCATACCCGCACGGTCGACGTGCACGTCGCCTCCCTGCGCCAGAAGATCGAGCCCCTGCCCTCGCGGCCGCAGTACGTCGTCACCGTCCACCGCCTGGGCTACAAGTTCGTCGGCTGAGGCCTTACAGTAGCCTTACAAAGCTTTTGCGCCAGTTTGAGGACTTGCCAGCCAAGTCCCCCTACGATCCTCAGTAGCGGTGCCGACCGGAGAGGCGGCGCCCTTCAAGACTCTCAAAGGAGACCACCGATGAAACGCTTCACCCTTCTTTTCTGTCTTCTGACCCTGGCCGCCCTGGCCGTGGCTCCGGCCTTCGCCGGAGGCCCCCACCACGCCGCCGCCACCGCCGCCGGAACCGCCGGCCCCGCGCACCACTTCGATCATCTGGCCAAGGCCCTCGCCCTGACCGACGACCAGAAGACCGCGGCCAAGCCGCTCCAGGACGAGCTCCAGGCCACCGTCCAGCCGCTCTTCGCCGACCTGCATCAGAAGCACCAGGCGATCAAGAACGCCCTCGACTCGGGCGCCGACGCCGCCACGGTGGGCGGGCTGATGATCGCCGCCCATGCCACCCAGCGGCAGGTCAAGGCGGCGCACGACAAGTTCAGCCAGAGCTTCGCCGCCCTCCTGACCCCGGACCAGCTCCAGAAGTTCCAGACCCTGCAGCAGGAGCACGGCATGGGCCACCGCGGGCCCCGCGGCATGGAACAGTAATCTCCTCCCCTCTCTCCTCCTTCCTCCTCCTTCCGTCGTGCCGGCCCGGGCCCAGACGCCCGGGCCGGCCGCCGGCGGAAAGCACCCGCGCTCCCGGGACCACCGGCTCGGATAGACTCTCGCCCCGATGCCCACCGACGCCAAACGATCCCGGCGCGAGCGCCGAGAGGAACGCGCGCGGCCGACCGCCCCGCCGGTGCCGGTCGCCGGCATCCCCAGCCCTCGCCGGCAGCGGCTGCAGCTCGGCCTGGCCGGCCTGGTGGCCTTCTTCCTCCTCGCCTCGGCGCGCCTGGGCTCGCCCGATCCGTGGTCTTACGACGAATACTACCACCTGGGAATCGCGCGCCAGCTGGCCGCCCATTTCCCCCTGCGCGGCTCCCCCTGGACCCCGTTCTCCATTCTCGCCGACCACTACGCGGACAAGGAGATCCTCTTCCATCTCCTCCTGCTGCCGTTCTCCGGCTTACCCGTCGCCACCGCCGGCACCCTGGGAGCGCTCCTCGGGCAGCTCCTCCTCGTCGCCGCCTTCGCCTGGACCCTGAAGCGCCTGCGCGTCCCCTACGCCCCCCTCTTCCTCCTCGGCCTGGCCGCCCTGGGACCGCTCTTCGTCTTCCGGATCTCGATGTGCCGGCCGCATGTCTTCATGGTGGGCTTCTCGGTGCTGGTGCTGGGAATCCTCCTGGGTGGCGACCCAGTCCCTCACCCCCCGACCCCCTCTCCCCACCGCCCCCCCTTCCCACCGGGAGAGGGGGAGACAAGCCGAACCCGTATCGGCACCGGGCTCGCCTTGTGCGTCGTCGCCGCCCTCTTCGGCCTCACCCACACGGCGGGCTGGGTGGCGGTCGCCTTTGCCGCGGTCTATGCGGTGGCCGGCTGGCTGGTCCCGGGCGGGGCCGACCGGCGACTCCTCTGGCGGCCGCTCGCCTGGACGGCCGGGGGCTGGCTCTTCGGGCAGCTCGTCCATCCCAACTTCCCGGAGAATTTTCGCCTCCTCTGGCTGCAGAACGCCGTCGTCCCCTTCCAGTCGGCGGGGGGTGGGAGCGCCGCCCTCGCCGCGGTGGCCGGAGTCGAGCTGACCCCGCCGGGCCTCGGGCTCCTCCTCGAGCAGTGGCCGGCCTTCCTCGCTCCGGCGCTCGCCCTCGCCCTGCTCTTCCGCTACCCGCCCCTGCGCACCCGGGCGACGATCACGACGGCTATCCTCGCCACCGCCTTCCTGCTCGCCGGGAGCCTCGCCTTCCAGCGCCTGCTGGAGGTGGGGGCGCCGCTCGGCCTTCTGGCTCTCGCCCTGGTGGCCACTCGTGCGGCGGAAAACGCTCCGGAGAACCCGAAGGCGCGGCGGGACGCCCGGCCCCGGGGTGTCGGCTCGGTCCTCTGGATCGCCGTCCTCGTCCTCGCCGGCGCTGCCCTGTGGACCGGCGACCTCGTCCGCAGCCGCGGCTTCGGCAGCACTGCGCCGCAGGACATGGCGCGCTGGCTGGGGGAGAACGGCCGACCGGGGGAGCGGGTGTTCACCGCCCAGTGGGGCGACTCGGCCCCCCTCCTCTACTACGCCCCCCGGCTCCAGTCGCTGGTCGCCCTCGACCCGACCTTCTTCTACGTCAAGGACCCGGCGCTCTTCACCACCTACGTCGACGTCGCCCTGGGGAAGAACGCCGATCCGGTCTCCGCGATCCGCGACCGCTTCCGGGCGAAGTACGTGACCGTCTGGCGGATGCCGGTCTATGCCCCCCTGGCCGCCCGCCTCGCCCGCGATCCCCGGGCCCGGCTGGTCTACCAGGACGGCGCCTATCTGATCTGGGCGCTCTGAAGCCTTGCCCCCTTTTCCAGCCCTGGCTACACTGCCGGCGTGTCCAACTCGCCGATGGTCGAACGACAGCTGGAGGCCGAGACCCGGCCCCAGAGCGCCAGCCGCCTGAGCACCGGCTTCCAGCTTCTCCCTGGGCTCACCGTCCTCTGGCATCCGGACCTGTCGCGGGTCGGGGAGCAGGCCCCCTTGACCGCCCTGGCCTCCGGCCGGCCCGAGGGCATCTCCCGGCGCGAGCCGGTCTTCGCCCAGCCGGGGGAGACGGTCGCCCGGCCGCTCGCCGACCCCTATCTGAGCCGCAGCCCCATCCGGCTGGAACGCGGCGCCGCCCCCGGCTCCATCCGGCTGGCGTGCGGCGAGACGCACACCTCCGTGGTCCTCGACGGCGTCCCGGTGCCGGAGGCACGGGAGCTCACCGCGGCGGACGTCGAGCGGGGCGCCGTGCTCCTCCTCGCCAACCGGGTGGTGCTCCTGCTCCACCTCCTGGACCCTCTGGGCGCTCTGCGGATGCCGTCGTTCGGCCTGGTGGGGGAGAGCGCCGCGATCGTCCAGCTGCGGCGGGAGATCGAACGGGTGGCGGCCCTCCCCGTCCCCGTCCTCCTGCGCGGCGCGACCGGCACCGGCAAGGAGCTGGTCGCCAGCGCTCTCCACGAGGCCGGACCGCGGCGCGGCGGACCCTACCTGGCGGTCAACATGGGGGCCATCCCGCCGTCCCTCGCCGCCGCCGAGCTCTTCGGCGCCGCCCGCGGCGCCTTCACCGGGGCCGAGCGCAAGCGGGAGGGGTGGTTCCGCCAGGCCGACGGCGGCACCCTCTTCCTCGACGAGGTGGGGGAGACCCCCCTCGAGATCCAGGCCCTGCTGCTGCGCGCCCTGGAGAGCGGCGAGATCCAGCCGGTGGGGAGCGACGAGATGCGGCGGGTGGACGTGCGGGTGATCGCCGCGACCGACGCCGAGCTCGAAGCGGCCGTGGCCGCCGGCCGCTTCCGCGCCCCGCTCCTCCACCGGCTGGCCGGCTACGAGATCCAGGTCCCCACGCTCGCCCGCCGCAGGGACGACATCGGGCGGCTCCTCCTCCACTTCCTGCGCCAGGAGCTGGCCGCCCTCGGGCAGGAGGACCGGCTCGCCTTCCACCGGCCGGACGAGCGGCCCTGGCTGCCCGCCCCGCCGGTCGCCTACCTCGCCGGCTACGACTGGCCGGGCAACGTCCGCCAGCTGAAGAACGTGGCGCGGCGGATCGTCGTCGCCGGCCGCGACGCCCCCGAGGTGCCGAAGGGCGACTGGCTGGAACGCCTCCTCGCCGCCTCGGCGGGCTCGCCGACCCCGCTGCCGCCGGATCTCGAGTCGACCGCCGCCCCGCCGGTTTCGGCGGCATTGCCGGCATCGGCGGCCCGCGCGCCGCGCCGGGCCTACCGGCGCGCCGAGGAGATCTCCGACGAGGCGCTCCTCGCCGCCCTGCGGGCGCACCGCTTCCGCCTGCAGCCCACCGCGGCGGCGCTCGGCATCGCCCGGACCTCGCTGTACGATAGAATCGAGAACAGTCCCCTGTTTCGCAAGGCGGCGGCGCTCTCCCGCCAGGAGATCGAGCGTTGGTTCGAGCAGTGCGGCGGCGACCTCGACCGGATGGTCGAGGGCCTGGAGGTCTCGAAACGCGGCTTGCAGCGGCGCATGAAACAGCTCGGCCTGCTCGGACCGTGATCACCGCGGCGACACCGGAGGGCGGATGACTCTGGCGCCGCCGGAGCGGCTGGGACCCTACCGTCTGGAGGGGCGGCTGGGGCGCGGCGGCATGGGGGAGGTCTACCGCGCCTTCGACGAGCGGCTGCACCGCCCGGTGGCGGTCAAGCTCATCCGTCCCGAGGCGGCGGGCGACGCCCGGGCCCGCGAGCGCTTCCGCCGCGAGGCGCGCGCCGCGGCCTCGCTCAACCATCCCGCGATCGTCCAGATCCACGACATCGTCGAGACCCCGGAAGGCGATGCCATCGTCATGGAGCTGGTCACCGGGCAGACCCTGGCGAGCCTCCTCCAGGGCGGCCCCCTCGACCTGCCGCGTGCCCTCCGTCTGGGGGTCGAGGTCGCCCAAGGGCTCGCCGCCGCCCACGCCCGCGGCCTCGTCCACCGCGACCTGAAACCCGAGAACGTCATGGTGACCGAGACGGGGCATGCCAAGATCCTCGACTTCGGCCTCGCCAAACGGACCCTGGCCGAGGATGCCGCGGCGGGGGAGACCTCCCTGTCGCTCGACGGCACGATTTTGGGCACCTACCGCTCGATGTCGCCCGAGCAGGCGCGCGGTCTGCCGGTCGACGGCCGCTCCGACCTCTTCTCCTTCGGCAGCCTGCTCTACGAGGCGCTGACCGGCGACTCGCCCTTTGCCGCGGCCACGGTGCTCGAAACGCTCACCAACATCTGCACCGCCCGGCAGCGCCCGGCCGCCGAGCGGCGGCCGGAGATCCCGGCGGTGCTCTCCGCTCTCCTCGACGGCCTCCTGGAGAAAGACCCGGCGCGCCGGCCGCCGAGCGCCGAGGAGGTGGCGGCGGAGCTCGCCGGCCTCGCCGGCTGGCCGCCCTCCTCCTCCCGCTCGTCGCCCTGGCGTCCGGGGAAGACCGACCCCGCCGCCGAGCTGCCGACCCTGGTCGAGGGGCAGCCGCTCACCCAGTCGGCGCCGACCGAGCTGGCGCCGGTCCGCTTGACCGCGGCGCTCGACCCCCTCCCCCCGCCCCGGCCCTGGCGTACCCGGTGGAAGCTTGGCGGTCTCGCCGGAGTGGCTCTCCTCGCCCTGGCGCTCGGCACGCTCGGCGGCATCGTCTGGGTCCGCCTGCATGGAAGCGGCCGGGAGCGGCTCTACGTGGCGGTGCTCAAGCCGCAGGTGGGCCGCGGCGCGGACCTCCCCGGGATGGACTTCCTGGCCTCGGGCCTCCGCGTCGCCCTCCTGCGCAGCCTCCTCGCGCTCGACGGGGTCTCGCCGCTCAGCCCCGAGCAGGTGGACCCGGTGCCGGGTCCACCCCGGGCGGTGGCGCGGGCGGTGGCGGCGGGCGACGTCCTCACCTCCCGCCTGGATTGCGACCCGGTGACCTGCCAGGTCACCCTCGCCCGGGTGCAGGGAGCCGACGGCAGCCTGCGCTGGACGCAGAGCTTCGAGGCGCCGGTCGACCAGCCCTACCTGCTGGCCGAGGCGGTCGCCGGCAACCTGCGCCAGGCCTATCCGGATCGCGGCTGGCGCCAAGAGGCGCCGCAGCTCGACGTCCGGCCGGCGGACTACGCCGAGTACCTGCGCCTGCGCGCCGAGCTCGAATCGCGGCGCCAGGACCTGCCCTTGGACTCGCTCCTCGCCCGCCTGGCGCCGATCGAGCGCGGCTCGCCCTCCTTCCTGGACGCCCGCCTCCTGGAAGCCGAGATCCTCCAGCTGCGCTTCGTCCTCAAGCGGGACCCGGAGGACTTGAAGGCCGCCGCCGCCGCCCTGGCGACCGCGCGCCAGCTCGGCCCCACCGATCCGCGTCCCCTCTCCAAGCTCTTCGAGATCGCCCTCGCGGGCGGCCAGCTCGACGAGGCCACCGCCGCCCTGGCCGCCCTCGACCGGCTGCAGCCGGGAGACGCCGAGGGCGCCGTGCTCAGGGCGCGCCTGCTCGAAAAGCAGGGTGCCGCGCGGCCGGCGCTCGACCTCATGCGGCAGGCGGTCCGCCGCCGGCCCGCCTGGAAGAACGTGTTGAAGCTGGCCGACATGGAGTACCGGCTGGGGGAGGGGGAGGCCGCCCGCCGTGACCTCCAGGGGCTCCTCGCCCGCCTGCCGAGCCTCTACCAGGCCCGCTCGCTCCTCGCCCAGGTCGAGCTCCAGAGCGGCAACCCGGAGCGCGCCGCCGAGCTCTATGGCGAGCTCGTCGCGCGCGCTCCCCAGGTCCCGGCCCTGGTCAACTTAGGCCTCTGCGATCTGCTGCTGCGGCGCTATCCGGAAGCCGAGGCGCGCTTCCGCCAGGCGGCTCAAAAAGCCCCCAACAATCCCGTCGTCGCCCTGAACCTCGCCGATGCCCGCCTGCTGCGCGGCGACCGGCCGGGGGCCGAGGTCCTCTACCGCGAGCTCCTGGCGCGTCTCGCGGCCGAGCCCGCCGCCGCCACCGACTGGCAGCTGCAATCGATCCGCGCCCAGGCGCTCGCCCATCTCGGCGAGCGGCGGCAGGCCGCCGGGGCCGTGGAGCGGGTCCTCGTCCTCGGCCAGGGCAACGCCCAGGCGGCCCAGGAGGCCGCGCTGGTCTACACCCTGATCGGCGACCAGTCCTCGGCTCTGGACAAAGCCGCGAAAGCCCTCGAGCAGGGGGTCGAGCCGGTCTGGTTCACCCTGCCCTGGTACGACCCCCTGCGAAGCTCCCCGGAGTTCGCGGCGCTCTTGAAGCCGCGGACGGCGAAGGCTCTTGCCGGCACGACCCACGGTGCGACCCCCGGCGCTAGCCGATAATCGGCTCGTTGAAGATCGTCGGGTCCGGATTCCGCGTGG
Source organism: Thermoanaerobaculia bacterium (assembly GCA_035644215.1). GTDB lineage: Bacteria > Acidobacteriota > Thermoanaerobaculia > Multivoradales > UBA5704 > DASQPA01. The sequence goes on along the minus strand of DASQPA010000511.1, from coordinate 6,382 downwards.
CCAGGGGCCCGCTCTGGAAGTCCCAGGCGAGGCTGAACCCGTAGATCCCGTTGATCGGCTGCCCTTTGCCGGCCTGCGTGGCGTTCGGGTCGTTGATCGTAATGGTGTCTCCGGCCATCGTGACGGTCATGGTGACGGCCCAGGCGGAGAGGCCGCTCTTGGCGGTGAGCACCGGCAGGAAACCTTTGAAGATCAACCCCTGGGTCGCGCTTTTCAGGATGATCGTGCCATCCTGGTCCTTCGCCACGGTCAGCGAGTCAGGGTCGAAGCGGATCCGCGGTTTCGGTGGCGTCGGGTCGTAGGTCACCAGGATGATCTGCGGGTTGGGCGGTTCGTTTTCGCTGGGCTCTCCCGTCGTCGCGACCTGCAGCGTGAGGCTCCCCGGTCCATCGTTTTCTCCCGTGATCTGCGGGGTGAATTTGAAGTTGCCCCCGAGAGCCGGTGGAACGGTGATCTGCAACGCGGCGCTGGTGAAGCTGGTCACCAGCTGGTCGCTCCAGGCGTCGGAGTCGAAATTGAAGCTGGAGAACGCGGTGGGATCCCCGGTCAGCGTCACGACGACCACCGTGGGCTCGGTGAGCAGCGGCAGCGTCAACGGGTTGCCGGACCGGTCGCCACTCTTGTACGTCACCGTGCCGCTCGTGGCGTCGTAGTCGACCTCCACGGCGAGTTGCGGCAGCGTCGTTTCGGCGTCTACGGTAACGGCGGGCGAGAGTTGGTCGATCATGAAGGATTCCTTTCGGTTTTCGCCGCTGGCGTGAGCGGCGGTTGCTGTTTGCAGGTCCAGGCCTAGAACGGCGCTCAGGCCGCGCGGCGCTCCTTCTCGTGCCGATGGCCCTGGGCGGCCCCGATGATCGGCTCGTTGAAGATCGTGGGATCCGGATCCCGGCGGATCAGCATGCCCGTGGGATGGACGAGGGGTGTGAACCCGAAGATGCCGTGGGCCTCCTTGGTGATGTTCGGGTTCTCGATCAGGATCTGATGCTGGGTCATGTTGAGGGTCATGGTCGGCGACCAGCTGGCCGAGAAGCTGATCCCGGTGAACCAGGCCGGCCCGTTGGCACCGACGTTCAGCGTCACCAGCTCGACGCTGATCCTGGCGATGGCGTTTTTCTTGACCACGACCTCCTTGGTGCTGTAGGTGATCGTGCCGGCCGTGTAGTCGTAGTAGACGACGATCGTATGCGTTTTCCTCATGGGTCTCGTCCTCGGTGGCTCAAACGTTGGTCAGGTTCAGGACCACGGGCGTGGTGATCGGCGCGCCGGTGGCTCGGAGCAGCGGGTTGAAGGTGAAGTCACCCGCCGGCATGCCCGGATCGGTGATCTGGATCTCGACGCTCGACAGGACGATGCTCAGGCTGGCCGGCCAGTTGGGCGACGTATTGAAACCGTAGAACGAGGCTGGCTCGCCGGACCCCTGGTTGACGGTCGTGATCGTGAGGCTGATCACGGTCGCCGCGTCCACCGTCAGGCCGGGCGGCGCGATCTGGACGCCGCCGCTCTGGTAATCGTAGGTCACCGCCACGGGGACCGACACCGTGGCCGGGTTGCCTGCGACTGCAATCATGGAACTCCTCCTTTTCCGGGCCGCTCGCCGCGAGCGGCAGGTTGAAGACGAACGCGGATGCCAGGCCCTTCTGCAAGCCTCCTACCAACCCCTGCCTCCCGGGGAGAGGGCCGCCGGTCCGCCGCGGCCGGCGGCCGGCGACACCGTCCGACACAACCCCGACCGTCGGCCGACATAGTTCGACATAGCGGCAAGGTCCTCTCCCTTCCCCCTAGCCCTTGCTAAACGAAACGTTTTTCCGTTGGCCCGAACCTTGCTCTGAGCCGTTGACGCAGCCCGGGTCGCAAAACGATCAAGCCCGCCCCCGTCAGATCGGCGGGGCGCAACGAAAACGTGATGGAAACAGGAGAAACTCCCCCATGTCCGTAGCAGCCGTCAAGCCCGATGTCAGCGCCGGTATCCTGCCCAAACAGACGATCGACTTCAAGGTCCCCGATCCCAAGGCGACGGCGCAGCTGTCGCTGCCGCTCTACCAGGGCGCCGGCTACCGCGCCGACTTCAAGACCTGGTCGCTCCTCGTCAACGGCGGTTTCATGCTCTTCAACCTCAACCTCTCGGAGGCCATTCCGGTCGCCTTCACCCTGCACCTGTGCGCGTCGCTGGTCGACGGCAAGTCCAACTGCCCGATCTCGATCACGGTCAACGGCGCCGCCTTCGTCAAGAGCTACAGCGACCACAACGACAACTTCCATCCGGTGTCCTGGACGATCCCGGCCGCCCTGCTCCACGCCGGCGACAACCGCATCCAGGTGACCCTGGACGCCTCGGCGTCGACCCAGCTCTTCATCAACGCCACCACCGTCGACCAGGCGGTCCTGCCGATCGAGACGGTCGACCTCTCGGTGCCGGAGCCCAACCGGACGCCGCAGTTCTGGCTCCAGGCCCACAGCGGCGCCGGCTACCGCTCCGACTTCAAGACCTGGTCGCTGCTCACCAACGGCGGCTTCCTGCTCTTCGACGTCTCCCTGGCGACCGCGATCCCGGTCGATCTCACCTTGAGCCTGTGCGCCTCGCTGGTCGGCGGCAAGGCCAACTGCCCGCTCTCGATCACGGTCAACAACCGGCCCTTCGTCGCGGGCTACAAGGACACCAACCCCAACTTCCATCCCTACAGCTGGGAGATCCCGCAGAGCCTGCTGCGGGCCGGGCTCAACACCATCCAGGTCACCCTCGAGCCCTCGGCGAGCACCCAGATCTTCATCAACCAGGCGGTCGTCTCCGGCGAGTAGCCCCCCCTCAGATCGGCCCCCGGCCCCGCCGGGCCGGGGGCTCCCCTCTGCTACAATCCCGCCCCATGACGGAGAAGAGGTTGCGCATCCTGATCGCCAAGCCGGGCCTCGACGGGCACGACCGGGGGGCCAAGGTGGTGGCGCGGGCTCTGCGCGACGCCGGCTTCGAGGTGATCTACTCCGGCCTGCGCCAGACGCCCGAGCAGATCGCCACCGCCGCCCTCCAGGAGGACGTGGACGCCGTGGGGCTCTCGATCCTCTCCGGCGCCCACAACGTCCTCCTGCCCGAGATCACCCGCCGGCTGCACGAACAGGGAGCCGGCGACATCCTGGTCTTTGCCGGCGGCATCATCCCGGACCAGGACAAGGCGGGCTTGAAGAACGCCGGCATCGACGAGATCTTCTTGCCCGGCACGTCCACGAAGGATATCGTCCAGTACCTGAAGGACCGTTTCAAGGATCGTTTCGCCGCCGCCTGACCGAAACCCCGGCCTCTGTCGTAACCCACGCTGCCTGAAGGGTTTGACGAGCTGCCTACGGCGGTGCTAGCGTAGTCCCCGTAACCGGGAGGGTTCATGAGCCGACGTATTCTGCTGGCCGACGACAGCGTCACCATCCAGAAGGTCATCGAATTGACCTTCATGGACGAGGACTTCGAGGTCACCGCGGTCAGCAACGGCGACGAGGCGGTGGCGCTCCTGCCCCAACTCCAGCCCGAGTTCATCATCGCCGACGTGCACATGCCGGGCGCCAACGGCTACGAGGTCTGCCGGCGCGCCAAGGCCCTGAAGCCCCACGTGCCGGTCCTCCTCCTGGTGGGGACCTTCGAACCCTTCGACGAGGCCCAGGCGCGCGCCGCCGGGTCGGACGCGTTCCTGAAGAAGCCGTTCGACTCGCAGGAGCTCCTGCACCTCGTCCAGCAGCTGATCGACCAGCCCCCTGGCGCCATGCCGTCGGCGGTATCGGCGGCATCGGCGGCTCCCGCGCCCGCAGCGACTTCGGCCTTCACCGCCCAGCCCACCGTCCCCACCCCGGTCGCCCCCCTCCCGACCCTCTCGCTGCCCACCTCGGCGCCCGCGCCGGCGGCGTCGTCCTGGGCGGAGTTCGAGCTGGAGGCCGAGCCCGAGCCGCTTCCTCCCTCGCCGGCCACCGCCGGTTTCGCCTGGCAGCCGGAGGAGGCCTCGCCGGCGGACGAGCCGGTCTTCGAGCTGGAGCCGGCCGACGACCTCGTCCTGGACGAATCGTTCCTTCCGATCGAGGAGCACTCCGGCTTCGGCGCTCCCACCCCACCGCCGGCACCGTCGCCGGCGGCGGAGCCCTTCGCCTTCGGCACGGGCGGTCTGGACACCGGTTTCGAGCCGATCGCCAGAGAGGAGTCCCACCCCTGGACCTCGGCGCCGCCCCCGCTGCCGCCGCCGGAGCCGACCTTCGAGGAGCGCGTCGGAGTGCCCTTCGGCGCCGCTCCCCTGGTCGACAGCCTCTCCGCCGTGGAACACCGCATCGAGGACCACGCGACGGAGCACGAAGCCCTCCCCGACCTGCCGGACTGGGCGGCCGCTCCGGCTCCGCCGCCGGTCGTCGCGCCCGCCGCCGGTCTCGGCGTCGGCGCCGTCAACCTCCCCGCCGCCCCATCGGACCGGCTGAGCGACGAGGACGTCGACCGCATCGCCCGTCGGCTCGTCGAGCTGCTCGGCGACAAGGTCGTCCGCGACGTCGCCTGGGAGGTCGTCCCCGACCTCGCCGAGGTGGTCATCAAGGACCGCCTGCGGCAGCTCGAGGGGCAGGTCGAGTAGTCGGCGGGACGGTCGTCGGCCCGGATACGATCCGAGGTTCGGCGAAGGCGGTAGAGACGTCACAGGTCCTGAACGATACCCTTCGCAGTCCATGGGGACCGCGTGACGTCTCCGGATAGGGTGGTCGTCCCCTGCAAGCGCCCTCCGGCCACCGATACCCTCGCCCTTCCAGTGGGTTGCCCCATCTTTTCATCCGAACCCAGCGCTCCTGGCGTGGAGCTGCCCATTTCTGGATTGGGTTGCCCCATCCCTCGCCAGAATCCCGGTCTCCTGATTTGGATCTCCCCATTTCTGGATTGGGTTGCCCCACTTTTCCTCAGAATCCCCCCACTTCTGGCGTGGATTCCCCCATCTTGCCCCAGAATCCCCCTCTCCCGGCCTGGAGCTGCCCAATTCTGAAGAGGGAGCCCCCCATTTCAGGTCAGAATCCCCCTCTCCCGGCGTGCAGCTCCCCACTTTCTGCCGTGCAGCTCCCCATTTTGACCGTACAGCTCCCCATTTTGGCCGCCGGATGAGGGGTAGAGGGAGGCCGGGAGGGACCTCCGCTGAATCCTCGTTAGGCGGCGTTACCGCTTTCGGTCTGAACCGGCAACCGGCGGATCGAAAGAAAATCCCCTTCCCCTTCCGCCTCCCTTCTGCTGGGCGCGGCGGTAGAAGGCGTAGAACGTTCCAGAGGTCCGTTCTTTCCCTGGGAACGCCGGCGTCCCGCCGGCCAGGCGGAGGAAGGAAGAGCCGGCGAGGACGCCGGCGTTCCCAGGGAGACTGGGGTGGCGGCTGGGCGCCTCTACCCCGCGGCACGGATTCCTTGCGAAGACCACCGGGAAGATTGGGGAAGGGTTGCCCGAAATTGGGGAAGGGTTGCCCAACTTTGGGGAAGGGTTGCCCGATTTCGGGGAGGGGTTCCCCGAAGTTGGGGAAGGGTTGCCCAATTTCGGGGAAGAGTTCCCCAAAGTTGGGGAAGCGTTCCCCCAAATTGGGGGAGAGTTCCCCAAGATGGGGGAAGCGTCGCCCGATTTCGGGGAAGAGCTCCCCCAAATCGGGGAAGGGTCGCCCGATTTGAGGGAAGCGTTGCCCAGTTTGGGGGAAGGGTTCCCCAACTTGGGGGGAGCGTCCCCCAGCTCAGGCGGGAGGGGCGCCGCGCGCCGCGGGCAACCCGGATCCAAGAGGCGACCGCCACACCGGCCAGCGCTTGGGACCCCTTGGGACCGCCCCCGAAGGTAGCACAGGTCCAATGAGCGCCGAGAGGAAATGAATCCGAGTCGAACGGCCTGCCCCAAAGGGGCGGCGGGCAGGGAAGGGCCCCGTTTAGGCGGCGCCCGCAAAGGCGTGCGCGGCCGCCTCCGGGACTTCGATCGGGACGAAGAGCCCTGTGGGGAAGAGATAGTCCTCACCGAACTCATCGACGATTCGGAGCATGCCGTGGGCCTCTGCTTCAGGATCGCTGATCGCCCGGTACACGGTCCGGACCTGGAGCGAGGCTGCGTAGCCTCGATTCTTGATACAGAGGAAGAAACTGCTCTTGGTCCCGTTCATGGTAGCTACTTCAGGAATCGTTTGACCTTGAGGTCGCGCCGCCCACGACCGTGCGCCTCAAACCAGTGTACTTCAGCGCGCACCCGGGCGCGGCGGCAGAAAGCGCAGAGCGTTCCAGAGTTCCGATTTTTCCCTGGGAGCGCCGGCGTCCCGCCGGCTGGGTGGGCGGTGGGAAGATAGAGCCGGCGAGGACGCCGGCGTTCCCAGGGAGCAGAGCCGCCACGGGGAGCTCGTAGAGACGACCAGCCGCTACCACAGTC
>DASQPA010000510.1:0-15716 GCA_035644215.1 Thermoanaerobaculia bacterium | reverse complement strand
TCCGCACCGCCCGCCCAGCCCCCTCCTATGCACTCCGCTCCCCTCTCCCGGTGGTGCGGGCGGTGGGCCGGGAGAGGGGCCGGGGGTGAGGGCCGCCCGTCTCACCCCTTCCGCGACAGCGACAGCCCGAACAGCCGCTCCGGATCCGTGTACCAACCCAAGGGCGTGAGACCGTTCGCCGCCAGGAGGGTCTCGATCTGCGGCCGGTCATACTTGGTGCTGATCTCGGTCCGGATGCCCTCTCCCTCGTCCAGTTGGATCTCCATGCCGAGTGCCGGCAGGTGGACGACCTGGCGGGCGAGAGCGACGAGCCACATCTCGATCCGGTGGAGGTCGACCTGGTAGGGAGCCTGGTGGCGGAAGGCCTCGGGATCGAAATCGCCACCGGTCAGGCGGTTGACCGCGCGGAGGATGTTCCGGTTGAATTCGGCGGTCACCCCGGCGTCGTCGTTGTAGGCCGCCTCCAGGCGGGCGACGTCCTTGATCAGGTCGACCCCCAGGAGGAAATGGTCGCCCGGGGCCATCGCCCGGGCGAGGTCGGCGAGGAACCGCCGTACCCCCTCCGGCCCCAGGTTGCCGATGGTGCTCCCCAGGAAGACGACCAGACGGTTCTCGCCCTCCGGGATCTGTCCGAGCTGGGCGGTGAAGTCGCCCACCACGCCGTGCACGGAGAGGCCGGGGTACTCGGCGACCAGCTCCTCGGCGGAGCGGCGGAGGGTCCCCTCGGCGACGTCGAAGGGGACGTAGAGCTGCAGGCGCTTCTGGCGCTCCATGGCGTCGAGGAGAATCCGGGTCTTGGTCGCCGCCCCGGAGCCGATCTCGACCAGCTGGCGGGCTCCGCTCGCCGCCACCACCCGGTCGGCCACCCGTTCGAGGAGGGCGCGCTCGGTCCGCGTCGGGTAGTACTCGGGGAGCTCGGTGATCCGCTCGAAGAGCGCCGAGCCCCGCTCGTCGTAGAAGAGCTTCGAAGGGATTTCGCGCGGCCTCCGGCGGAGGGCCGTCTTGAGCTCTGCCCGGTCGTGCTCGACCCCGCCCTTGCGGTCGCGCACCTCGATCACCACACTCCCGATCCCGATCGCCTCTTTGAGCAAGCTCATCGCGAAACCTCCAGTCCTGCCGGCCGAACCGCCTTCTCGATCAGCGCCAGCGCTCCGTCGACGAGGAGGGCCAGCACCGCCGCCGGAATCGCCCCAGAGAGGATCATTCTCGTGTCCGCGAGTTGCAGACCGGTGACGATCGGCTCTCCCAGGCCCCCGGCCCCGATGAACGCCGCCAGGGTGGCCGTCCCGACCGTGATCACCCCCGCCGTGCGTACCCCGGCCATGAGGACCGGGGCGGCGAGCGGCAGGCGGACCTGGCGGAGCACCTGCCCCGGGGTCATGCCGAGCGCGACGGCCGCCTCGACGGCCCGCGGATCGGCGTCGCGCACTCCGGTAAACGTATTACGTACGACGGGAAAAAGCGAGTACACGAAGAGCGCCACGATGGCCGGCAGGGCGCCCACCCCCAGAACGGGGAGCATGAAGGCGAGGAGGGCGAGCGAAGGGATCGTCTGGGTGAGCCCGAGCGCCCGGATCGCCGGCTCGGCCACCCGCCGGTGCCGCTCCAGCCAGAGCCCGAAGGGGACGGCGACGAGCACCCCGAGAACCAGGGCGAGGGCGGAGAGGCCCAGGTGCTCGGCGGTCCTCCGGAGGAGCGGCTGGCGCTCCTGCCAGAGGTAGGCGGGGAGGCTCTTGGCCCGGGCGACCGGTGCGGCCGCCGCCCGGGAGGTCCCCACCAGGCCCAGCTCGCGGAGGGCGTCCCTGGCCACCACCACTTCGCTCTCGTGCCCCTCCTGGAGACGGAGGTTGAGCGCCCGCATGCGGTCCTCGTCCAGGGCGCCGCCCAGAAGCGAGAGGGCCGCGGCCATCCGCGGGTGGCGGCGCAGGGTGTCGCCGCGCGCCAGGGGCACCGCCTGGTAGGGAGGGAAGAACCCCTTGTCGTCGCGCAGCACCTTGAGGTTGTAGAGCACGAGTCGGCCATCCGTCGTATAGACGTCGAGAGCGTCGATCCGCCTCGCCCCGGCCGCCTGGTACTGAATCGCCTGTTGCATAGGTTGTACCTGGCGGAACTTGAGGCCATAGGTCGACTGCAGACCGAGGAGGCCGTCCTGCCGGCCCACGAACTCGTAGCCGAAACCGGCGTGGAGCCGCGGGGCGACCCGGGCGAGGTCGGAGAGGGTGCTCAAGTGCTCGCGTTCCGCCAGTTCCCTGGGCACCGCGACCTCGAAGGAGTTCTCGAAGCCTAAGGGGGCGAGCCACCAGAGGTCCCAGCGGGCGAGGAAGGTGGCGCGCACCCGGTTCAGGATCTCGCTCGGGCTCCCCTTGGGCGGCTCGCCCAGGAGGGTGACGAGGCCGGTGCCGGTGTACTCCGGGTAGAGGTCGATCGCCCCGCTCTTCAACCCCTCGAAGCAGACCTGGGTGCCGGCGAGGCCGAGGCGGCGCTCGACCGTGAGCCCGGCCCGGCTTTCGAGGAGCTGGGCGAACATCTCGGCCAAGAGCCGGCTCTCCTCGAAGTTCTTGGAGCCGACGACGACCCGGTCCGCGGCGGCGGCGGGGAAGGCGGTGGCGATCCCGAGACCGAGGGCCAGGGAGAGGGCGAGGAGGAGGCCGCCCCTTCCTTTAGATAGGGAGATCATGCGGCCCCTCCCGGCGCGATCCCCTCGCGCAGCTCGAGCAGCGCGCGCACATACCCCTCCTCCGGGTGCGCGGCGAGCTCGGCCGGGGTGGCGAGTTGGAGGATGCAGCCGTCGCGCAGCACCGCGATACGGTCGGCGAGCCGGAAGGCCTCGCCCAGGTCGTGGGTCACCAGCACCAGGGTCTTCCCGAGTCGTTTCTTCAATTCCAGGAACTGGCGCTGGAGCTCCAGCCGGGTGAGGGCGTCGAGCGCCCCGAACGGCTCGTCGAGGAGGACCACCCCGGGATCGGCGGCCAGGGCGCGGGCGAAAGCGACCCGCTGGCGCTGCCCGCCGGAGAGCTCGACCGGGTAGCGGCCCCCCTGGGTGGCGGGGTCGAGCCCCACCAGGGAGAGCATCTCGGCCGCCCGCTCCCGGCGCCGCGCCGGCTCCCAGCCGAGGAGCTTCGGCACCAGCTCCACATTGGCCAGAGCCGTCCAGTGGGGAAGGAGGCCGCCGTCCTGCTGCACGTAGCCGATACGGCGCCGCAAGGCGATCGGATCGGCCGCCGCCACCGGCTCCCCGGCGACCCGCACCTCGCCCGCCGAGGGCTCCGCCATCCGGTTGAACAGCTTCAAAAGAGTGGACTTACCCGACCCGCTCTCCCCGACGAGGGCCAGGGTCTCCCCGGCGGCCACCGCCAGATCGACGCCGGCGAGCGCGACCGTGCCGTCGCCGTAGATCTTCTGGACGCCGACGGCTTCGAGGGCGGGAGGGGGCACGGCGGTAGTCTATCAAGGAGCGGAGAGACCTCCGGCAAGCCACATCGGTGAAGAGGTCGTCGATCAGCGGGGGGAGGGCGGAGCATCGGCCACTTACGATAGACTTCGTCCATGCGACTCCTCCTGCTCCTCCCGCTCCTGCCGCTCGCCTTCACCCTGACGGCGCATGCCGCTCCGCCGATGCCGTCTCCTCCGGCCACCCCGGAGGCCAAGCCGGCGACTCCGGCCGCCGCCGAGAAGCCGGTCCTCCTGGGCGCCATCACCCGCGAGCAGGTCGAGGCCGCGGTGCCCGACTGGGTGCAGGCGGAGGTCGAGTCGGCGCCCGATCCGGCGGCGGTCAAGGCGCTGGCCGCGGTGGCGCCGGGCGCCGAGGTCACCGTCTACATGGGGAGCTGGTGCGGCGACAGCCGGCGCGAGGTGTCGCGCCTCTGGCGGACCCTGGACGACGCCGGCGGCAGCCTCCCCTGCACGATCGCCTACGTCGGCGTCGACCACGACAAGAAGGAGCCGGCCGCCCTGGTCGCCGGCAGCGGCCTGCGCTACGTCCCCACTCTCATCGTCAAGCGCGACGGGCACGAGGTGGGGCGGATCGTCGAGAGCGCCCCGCACGGGGTCGAGCAGGACCTCCTGGCCCTCTTGAACGGCACGGCCCACGGCCTCGTCACCAACCGGCCGGACAAGGCGGAGCTGCTGCCCGAGAAGCAGCCCTGAGGCCGCGCCCGGGCATGTTCGCCGGTCTCGGCTGGTCGCTCCAGCTCCTCGCCCTGGTGATCGTCGGCGCCTCGCTGCTCATCGGTTTCGTTTATGGCGCCATCCGCACCGAGATCGCGGTGGCGGCCTTCGGCGCCGCCCTCTTTCTCCTCGGGCGCTGGCTCGAGAAGCGGGATGGTTGAACCCGCGGCACCGGTCCTGACCGAATCTGCAACCTTGGCCAGAAGCTTGCGTATCCACTCATGACGCGGGATGCGGAGATGCCGACCGACGAAGAGCTGGTCGCCGCGGTCCTGAAGGGCGACCGGGAGCGCTTCGGCGATCTCATCGACCGCTACCAGGGGCGTCTCGTCAACTATCTGTTTCGACTGTTGCGCAATGCCGACGATGCCCACGACATGGCGCAGGAGGTCTTCGTCAAGGTGTACCAGGTCCTCGATCGCTTCGATCCGCAGTACCGGTTCTCCACCTGGCTCTTCCGGGTGGCCCAGAACGCGGCGATCGATCAAATACGAAGGCGGCGCCTCAAGCTCGTTTCGCTGCACCAGGAAGATGAGGGGGGCGAAACCCGCGACTGGGACCTGCCGAGCGGCGACCGCGGCCCGTACGGCGAGCTGCGCAACCGGGAGCGGGGCGATGCCATCCAGGAGGCGATCGACGGGCTGCCCTGGGAGTACCGGGAGCTGATCCTGCTGCGCCACATGGCCGAGCTCGCCTACGAGGAGATCGCGCGCTTGAAAGGGATGCCTTTGGGCACGGTCAAGAACAAGCTCTTCCGTGGCCGCCAGATGCTCAAGGACAAGCTCCGGGATTTCGTTACCGACTAAGCGAGGAGCTCATGAAGAAGCCCGACCACGACACCTTCCGTGAATGGCTGCAGCTGGAGACCGCCGGCGATACCGACCTGTCTCCCGAGCGGCGGGAGAGCCTCGCCAGCCATGTGGCCGAGTGCCCGGAGTGCCAGGCCGAGCGGCGCGACCTCGCGCACGTTTCCCAGGTCCTGGCCCGCGGCCGGCTCGCCGTGCGCGCCGACTTCCGGCAGAGCGTGATCGAGGCCCTGCCGGCGGCCGGATGGGAGTCGCGCCATCCGCGGACCTGGCGCTTCCCCGGCTCGGTCGCCGTGCTCTTCGGGCTGGTCGCCGCGGCCTTCTTCGGCCGTGGCACGGCGGCCTCCGGCTCGCCGATCTGGGGCGCGCTCCTCGCCATCGCCAGCTTCTTCCGCGCCACCCTGGTGGCCGGGCTCGGCCTCATGCAGGCCTCCTGGAAGGGGCTGGGGCTGGTCTGCGGGGAGATCTTCTCCTCCTGGCCGGCGCTCGCCGCCTTCGCCGTCCTGGTGATCTGCCTCAACCTCCTGCTGCTGTCGCTGGTGCGGCGGCGCGCCGCCGCTCCCTCCCGCCACTGAAGGGCCGGAGAGAGTGCCGCCGGCAGCGGATTCGGGCTAGAGTATCCGGGTGAACCGCTTTGCCGCGCTCTCCTGCATCCTGACGATCGCCGCGTTTCCCGTCCTCCCGGCGGTTGCCGGGGCGCCGGCCGCGGCGCTGGCCGCCCCCGCGGCCCTCGGCGGGAAGATCGCCCTCCACCTGGAGAAGGGGAGCACCGCCCGCCACCAGCTCGTGGCGGTCGGCCGCGACCTGGTGATCGACGGCGAGGCCCTGGGGGACGTCGCCGCCCTCTCCGGCTCGGTCGAGGTCTCCGGGCACGTGGCGGGGGACGTGGTCCTCTTCGCCGGCAACGCCCATCTGTCCTCCACGGCGCGGGTCGACGGCGACGTCTTCGCCCTCGGCGGGCGGGTCGACGCGGCCCCCGGGGCGCGGATCGGCGGCCGCTCGGTCTCCTATCCCACCGTCTCCTCGGCCTGGCTGACCCTCCTCGAAGGGCCGACCCTGGGGCTCTCCTCGGTGTCGCCGGTCGTCCTCGGGGCCAAAGTGGCCCTGCTCGCCGCCTGGGCGGTCCTCGTGCTGCTCTTCTTCGCCGCCAGTGGCCGCGAGGTCCTGGGCACCGCCGACAGCGTCCGCCGCGAGCCCTTTCGCAGTTTCTTCATCGGCCTGACCGGCGTCCTGACGCTCTTCCTGACCGCCCTCTTCTTCGGCGCCTTCGCCGGCGCCCTGGTCGGCCTCCCCCTGCTGGTCCTCGTCATCCTCCTCGCTCTCGTCCTGAAGCTCTGGGGATCGGTCGCCGTCTTCTACGCCCTGGGCGACTGGATCGCCGTCCACCTCCTCCACCGCCGCGCCCGGCCGCTCAACGCCGCGACCGGCGGTCTCCTCGTTTTAGGGGTCTTGAAGTTCCTCCCCTGGGTGGGCGACTGGACCTGGACCGTCGTGACGTTCATCGGGGTGGGGGCCGCCCTGGCGACCAAGTTCGGCCGCCGGGAGCCCTGGTTCGACCTCGAGACGGCGTAGCCTCAGCGCGGAGGGACGAGCGGGTCGCCGGTCCGGTGCTCCGCGATCTGGGCCTTGAGGAAGGAGTGGATCGCCGTTCGCGCCGCGGGGTCGGCGCTGGTGATCCGCACCCGGCCGCCGCGCTCGGTCTCCGCGAAGCGATACTCTATGTCGGCCTTCTTCCGGGTCATCTCCTCGATCCCGGGGAGCACGTGGTCGTGCACGGCGTGCGGCATCGCGAAGTTCCCCTGCGCGAAGGCCTGGGCGACGCTCGCCAGGTGGTGCCGGATGGCGTCCCGGCTTTCGGTGTCCGCGGCATCGTTGGCTTCGACCTGGATGGTGCCGCCGTCGTCCGCGAGCAGGAAGTGGTGGGTCGTCCGGGTGTGATCGAAACCCATCGTCCGGTCGCCGCGGGCGTCGACCCCGGCGGCCTGGTCCAGGGCGGCCTGGTGCTGGGCATGCATCGGACAGGCGGGCTCCTCGGCGGCCCGGACTGCGGGGACGCTCGCCAGGAAGGTGCCAAGCAGGAGGGTGAGGAGCGAATAGCGGTAGGTCATGGAATCCCCTTTCTCTTCTTCTTCGTCTTCGGTTGGATTTTGCGAGAGGCGGATCGCGGCTCGGCGTCGGGCAGGTCTTCCAGCAACCCCACCCGCTCACCGGCATGCCGCCCAGCCAGGCGATGGTCCCACTCCGCCAGCAGCTCGCGCAGGGCGGCGCAGGCAGCGGTGAGCTCGCGCAGGCGCTCCTCCATCGCGGCGAGCTTGGTGGCCCCCAGCTCCCGGACCTGCCGGCAGGGGGCGCCCCCGGCGTTGCGCTCGGCGAGGATGGGTGCGATCTCCTCGACAGTGAAGCCGAGGGCGAGGACGCGGCGGATCCAGAGGACCTGGGCCAGCGCCTCGGGAGGATAGAGGCGATAGTTGTTGGCCAGGCGGCGGGGCCGGGGGAGGAGCCCCCGCCGCTCATAGAAGCGCAGGGTGTCCTTGCTCACCCCGGCGCGGCGGGCCAGCTCGCCGGCCCGCAGGGGCTCCCCGCCCGGCTCGACCGCCGCGTCCTCGGCGTTCTCGGCTTTCTCGGCCATGGAAGCACTCTAAACGATGGAATGGGTTCCAGGGTCAAGGGGGCTGCCGCTCCGGGAGGATGGGAGCCCCACGGAGTCAGGTATGACCGAGAAAACGCGGCTGGAGATGCCGCGACCGAAGTGAGGGGGCCTGCCGACTCGCGACGGTGCGGGTATGCCTCAGTTGGGTGGCGCGTCCTCGGCCAGGTCGAGCGCGATGGCGAGAGCCTGATCGAGCTCGAGAAGCTTGCTGGAGGGGAGAGCGCCTACATAATCCGTAAGCTGTGACTTCGGGAGGCTGACCAACTCGTCACAGTGGATGCTGCTGTCATGCTTGAGCCCCTGGTGGATATCGACGTCGACTTGGGTCGCCAAGCCGTCCCGGCGGGTATAGACGGGAGCACAGATGACGGTTGAGAAAGAGGAGTCGATCAGGGTCTGACGGCTGACCACCACGAAGACACGCTGGCGCCGTGGGTCAAAGGTCGTTGGATGCTTGACCCGGAACAGCTCGCCTCGCCTCAAGGAAAGACCTGGTAGGAGAGCACGTCCTCAGCCTCCTCGTTCAGCTCCTGAGCATGGGCATTGATGATCTCCAGGTCACGGGAGGAGTCACGCTTGCGGAGTCGCAGGAGATAGGCCCGGAGAGCCGTTTCCACCAGCTCGGAGCGGTCCTCTGGATCAGGAGCCCGGGTGCTGAGTGCCGATAGAAGCTCTTCGGAGAGGGAAAGCGTGGTCTCGATCTTCATGCTCAAAGTGTAGCACCTCTCGCACCTCTCTCCGGTGCTCTGACCCCCGCGCCGATCCTGCTACAATCCCCGCACGAACGTGCGCGCCGCTGCCGATTTCGCCCCCTCCGCGGACCCACCCTCCGCCGCCCTGCGGCGGCGGGCCGCGCCCAGGGGGAGGAGCTTTACCGCTACTTGAAGTACCCGTTGACGTCCACGATCACCTGCACCGCCCCGTTCGATCCGTTGAGCAAACCGATCGTGCCGCTGCCGTCCGAGGCCAGCTCCAGCATGGTGTTGCAGGCTCGCGTCTGGCCGGCCGCGAAGCTCAGGTTGCTCGTCCCGAACGGCAAGCCGTTGCCGGAGTAGAAGCTCAGGAAGCCGCCGCCGGACGAGCCGGTGATCGTGACGTTGGTCGACAGCGTCTTCGCCCCCGCCGGGACGCCGCACACGCCGGTGAGCGTGAAGGTCCGCTGGGTGCCGGCCGCCATGACCGGTCCGCCCAGGGGGCCGTTGGGATTGCGCGTGTCGATCAGCCGGCAGGGGGAGAGGGTGAAGAAGGAGAGCGGCCCCGACGGCGTGTCGTAGAAATAACCGTTGCTCAGGCTGCCGCCCGAGTTGACCGGATTGGTCACCGCGATGCTCGCCATGCCGGTGGCATGGGCGCCGGTGATCGCCGTGATCTTGGAGCTGTTCACCACCACGACGGCGGTCGCGGCCGCACCGCCGATCGACACCGTCGCCCCGGCCAGGAAGTTGGTGCCGGTGATGGTGACCGGCGTGCCGCCCAGGGTCGTGCCGCCCTTCGGGAGGATGCTGGTCACCGTCGGCGCCGTGGTGGTCGGCAGGATACAGACGTTGTTGGCGTTCGCCAGGGCAGTATTGATGTACTCGGTGAGCGAGCGCGAATGGAAGACCATCGACGAGGTGCAGCCGCCGAGGAGGTGGCAGTAGCTCATGATCGTGCCGGTGACGTTGGTCACGCCGTTGATGGTGGTGACGGCGGGGCAGCTCGTGCCGCCCGAGTAGCAGCCGCCCTCCCCGTTGAAGCAGTTGTCCGCCGGCGGGCTGTAGCAATGGGTGTGGGGCGAGCCGAAGTTGTGGCCGATCTCGTGCCCGACGACCAGGGCGTCGCCGGCCAGGTAATTGATCTTGAACACCTGGCTGAAGCTGTAGCCGATCGACTTGCTGCAGAGCCCGGAGATCCAGGCGATGCCGGAGGCCGAGTTGGTCGAGCTCTGCTTGCCCGAGAGCATCATGGCGAGGGCGCGGTTGACGCTCCCCTCGTTGACGTTCCAATAGTTCGAGAACTCGTTCAGCACGTTGCCGTCGGCGTTGCCGCTGCCGCCCTGGATGTAGGGGTCGGCGGTCGTCGAGACGCGCAGGAACGTCGTCCCCTGGAGGAGGCGGACGTGGAGGTCGCGCTCGTACATCACGGTCATCGCCGCGAACAGGCTCGCGATGTAGTTGGTGGCGGCGGTGGTGTCGTTGTTGAATTTCTGCAGCATCAGCTCGTTGTCGGTGTCGACTGCGAGCGTCGCCGTGTGGAGATCGGTGAAGGGGGCGGCGGCGGCGCCGAAGATCGAGTGGAGGGCCTTGCCGGTGGCATGCCGCGCGTTCTGCGCCATGTCCTCCTCGCCACAGGCCCAGTGCGGCGCCTCGCCCTGGATCGTGGCATCCCCGATGAAGGCCTCGGGCGGCGCCACCAGGTGCTGCCCCGCCTTCGCCTCCGGCCCGGCCGCCGGGTGCAGCTCGTTCAACCCCTCGCTCGACTGGGTGAAGCTCTGGATCGCGCCGGTCGCCGGATCAATCGAGAGGAAGACGCGCACCAGCTCGTCGTCCTCGGCCGTCCCCCAGTAGAAGGCGAGCCGCGAGCGCGGCACCTCGGTCCGGTTCCTGGCCCCGGGCCCGTCCACCCGGACGACCTTGGCGTCGGGGGCGTAGACCTCGTGGCGGGTGAGGACCACGTTGCGCCGGCTCTCCGGGGCGATCGGCCAATCGGCCACCTGGAGGCTCTCCTCCATCGGCAGCGCGAGGAGCCGCGGCGTCAGGCCGGAGTCCAGGGTGACCCGCTCGGCCGGGCTCTTCAAATCGGGAGCAAGCACCCGCTCTCCCGGCCCGGTCACCGCCCGCACCGTCCAGCGCGAGGTCTGCCCGGAGAGGCTCCAGGGGACCAGCGTGAAGAGCAAGGCCGCGGTCAGGAGACCCCGCGGCAGAATCGAATCGAGATAGGTCTTCCCCTGGTGTCGATGGCAGAGCTTCGTCATCACACATCCTCCGTGGACAGTTGCCTGAAACTCTATGTCTATTTAGGCATGAATCGAAGAAGGCGGGGGGTTTATTCCCAGGAGGGAGAGATAGAATGCCCTCCCCGCCCGGCCCCCCTGGCGCCGGGGGGAAGGAGCCCATGCCCATCGACGAGAGACCCCGCCTCCCCCTCTACTGTTTCCCCTATGGGGGAGCCGGAGCCTCGGCCTACCGGGGCTGGGGAGAGGAGCTGCCGTCCTGGATCGACGTGCGGCCGATGCAGTTTCCGGGGCGGGAGAACCGCTTCCGCGAGCCGCTCCACACCCGTTTGGAGCCGCTGGTGGCCGAGATGGCCGGGCGGGTCGAGACGAAGGAGCCGTACGCGCTCTTCGGCCACAGCCTGGGGGCGCTGGTCGCCTTCGAGCTGACCCGCACCCTGCGGCGGACGGGGCGGCCGACCCCGGCGCTCCTCGTCCTTTCCGGTTTCGGCGCTCCCCACCTGCTGCGCGACCGGCCGCGGGTCACCCACCTGGCGCCCGACGCGTTCTGGGAGAGGGTCGCGGCGCACTACGACGTCACTCCCGAGGTCCTGGCCGAGCCGCTCCTCCGGGAGCTCGCCTATCCGGTCCTCCGGGCCGACCTGGAGATCGTCGAGACCTACGTCCACCGTCCGGAAGCGCCCCTGGACCTCCCGCTCGTCGCCTGGGGCGGCGTCGGCGATCCGGAGGCGAGCGAGGAACAGGTGACCGCCTGGAAGGAGCACAGCCGGCAGCCGGTCGAGGTGCGGATCTTTCCCGGTGGGCACTTCTACGTCAACAGCTCCCGCCCGGCCGTCCTCGCCGCCCTGGCCGAGGCGGCGCGGCGGGCGGTGTAACCTCCGCCCCCCCTCCGCACTCGGTTGAACAGGCTATGATGGTCCGAACCTACAGCTTGGAGGACTTTCGCATGAAGATGCGTCCCGTTTTCGCCCTCGCCCTGGCTCTCGCCGCTCTCCCCGCGATCACCCCGCTGGTCTCCGCCGCCGAGAAGGAGAAGAAGGCCGGCCCGGCCGCCTCGGTGACCGGCGAGGTCATCGACTCCGCCTGCTACATCAAGGACGGCGCCAAGGGCGAGGGGCACGCCAAGTGCGCCGCCAGCTGCGCCGACGCCGGCATTCCCCTCGCCATCCTGGAGGACGGGACCAACAAGGTGGTCTGGGTGGCCTCGAAGCAGGACATGGAGACCCCCAACGACAAGCTGAAGCCCTTCGCCGGCAAGAAGGTCACGGTCAAGGGCACCTGGGCCGAGCGCGGCGGGGCGAAGCTCCTGCTTCTCGACTCGGTGACCGCGGCCAAGTAGGGCCGCGACGTAGACTGGGCAACCACGGGGGGTTGCCCCTACAAGCAAGGGGAGGCGTATGGCGGGTCGACGCTGGGGAGTCTGGGCGCTCGCCGCCCTGGCGGCCGCGCAGGCGGCGGTCTTGGGGTGGCTTCTCCTGCGGTCGCACTGGCAGGCGAGCGCCGAGGCGAGCCCGGTGCTCCGCGGCCGGGGGGTGGCGGAGCGGATGGGCTGCTTCGGCTGCCACGGTCCGGGCGGGGTGGCGGGGAGCAAGAACCCCGGGGCCAAAGGGGGCGAGGTCCCCGGCTGGAACGGCGGAGTCTGGATGATGTACAACCGGTCCGAGGCGGACGTCCGCGCCTGGATCCTCGACGGCCATCCGCCAGACCGCACCCCCGACCCCAAGGCTCTCCTCCGCATGCCGGCCTTCCGCCGCCGGCTCTCCCGCGCCGAGAGCGACGACCTCGTCGCCTATGTCCTCGCCGTCTCCCAGTTCGGGGAGATCGACGATGCCAAGGCCTCCGACGGCCGCGACGTCGCCTTCCGCTTCGGCTGCTTCGGCTGCCACGGGCCGGAGGGCCGGGGGCTCGTCGCCAACCCCGGCTCGCTCAAGGGCTACGTCCCCACCTGGGACGGCGCCGACTACCCCGACCTGGTGCGGAGCGACGCCGAGCTTCAGCAGTGGGTGAAGAACGGGACGACCGACCGTTTCCGCGCCAACCCGGTGGCGCGCCGCATCCTGACCACCGAGGCCCTCCAGATGCCGGCCTTCGGCGACCGGATGAAAGCGGAAGAGCTCGACGCGCTCCTCGCCTACGTGAAGTGGGTGCGGGCGCATCCGCGGACGGGGCGGTAGGGCGCTGGGTAGGGAACCCCTCACCGAGAGCGGGTCTATGCGAAGCTAGCCACGGCCACACTCCTGGATTTCGCCAGACTGCGCCGATGGAGCTTGATCCGCTCGATCTCGTGCAAGGTTTCAGCGGTCAGGTAGCTCTCACCGCAGTGGGGGCAGACCACGACGGGAACGTCTTCGATGATGAGTAGGGTCGCCCCTTTCCCGTAGCTGCGGGTCATG
Source organism: Thermoanaerobaculia bacterium (assembly GCA_035644215.1). GTDB lineage: Bacteria > Acidobacteriota > Thermoanaerobaculia > Multivoradales > UBA5704 > DASQPA01. The sequence goes on along the minus strand of DASQPA010000510.1, from coordinate 2,768 downwards.
TGGCGGATCTGGGCTCCGCCCTCACCACAGAGATCACAAACCATGGTTGTTGATTCTTGCATGATAGCTAGTCGAGATAGACCGTCACGATGACAAGCTTGTCGGTGAATCCCCATCGACTGACGACGACAGCCGTTTGCGTGCCCTCCACCGTCTCTCCACGGACCAGGTACTTGCGCTGCCCGGTCTTGCGGTCGCGCTGTCGTTCGATGACCTGCCCGGTGAGGATGATGCTCTCCACGTCGTAGACAGTCAAGCCGTCGTTGTCCATCTCCTCTTCGGCGTGCAGTGTCATGAGATACAACCGTTTGCGGACCTGCTCGCGCATCCGGTTGATGGTGCGATCCGCCACTTCCTCATTGTACGACGGTGGAGTGAGTTACCGTCGTCCCTTCAGGGCGGAAACCCCCGCCCGATCGGCGATCGCCTCGGGTGGTGCAGGTCTTAAAGCTCCGCGACGGCCGCGGCTAGCCCGCGCCCGGAGCGGGGGATTCTGGCGAAAGATGGGGCTCCCCCTCCCGCATCGGCCCAAGCCGCATCTTTTTTCCTCGAACGGTCCGTGCGGAGTCGCTGGGCGGAGGGTCCCTCCCCCCCTGGGCGGGGGCGGGTTGGGTCAGGGGGGAGGCCAGGAGGGGGGCGCACACTCGGGCAGAAACCCCGCCTCGGCCGTCTGCCCACCTCCGGCCCGCTCTTCGTGGGGCGCGAGACGGAGGCCGTTCGGCTCGACGCGGCATGGGAGGCCCCGAGCACCCACGTGCTAACCTTCGTGGCCTTCGGCGGGGTAGGCAAGCCGCCCCAGGTGCCTGCGCGCGATAGGTCGACCCGGAATAGCCGTCCCTCGGCAGAGGCTGGGAGCTCATCCGGGAGTTTCCAGAATGCTGCCGGGTGCTCCCGGAATGCCTTCAGGAGGCTCCGAAAACTCTCCGGATCTCTCCGGAACACCTTCGGAAGCCTCCAATACACATTCTGGACTTCCCAATACACATTCGGGAGCTTCTGATACACCTCCGGACCTTCCGATACACATCCGGAGGCTTCCAAAGTTGTTCCGGAAGGTTCCAAAGTCGTTCCGGATGCTCCGGAAATCGTTTCGGAGGCTCCCAAAGACGTTTCGGAAGCTCCCGAAGAGGTTCTGGACGGTCCCGATGTGTATGCGGAGCCTCCCGAAGGTGTATCGGCAGCATCCGGAGACGTTTCGGAACTCCCCGGAGGCATTTCGGAAGCACCCGGCAGCGTTCTGGATCGGTCCTACGGCGTTCCGGAGGCTCCCGGAGAGGTTTGCGCGGTACGTCTAGTGCGCCTTCCGACGACCTGAAGATCGTGCGCCGGGAGGCCGAGCGGGCTCTCCTCGAACGGGTGGCCGGTGGTCGACCCTGACATCGTCCTCGCCAAGCTGGACATCCTCGAGCGCTGCCTGCGGCGGATCGCCGACGCCCGGGCGAGGCGGGAGGAGATGGCGCCGATCGACGCCGACGACATCATCGCGCTCAACCTCCAGCGCGCGATCCAGGCCGCGATCGGTCTCGCGGCGCACGTCGTGGCCGAGGAGGGCTACGGCATCCCCGACTCGACGGCCGCCCTGTTCACCCTCCTCAACCAGGAAGGGGTGATCGACCGCGACCTGGCGGAGCGGCTGCGGAAGATGGGGGGTTTCCGGAACATCGCCCTCTACGAGTACCGGAAGGTGGACCCCGCCATCGTCGAGGCGATGGTCACGAAGCGCCTCGAAGACCTGTGCGCCCTGGGGAAACGGGTGGTGGAGGTCTTCAAGCTCCGCGACGGCCGGGCCTAGCCGCGCCCGGAGCGGGGGTTTTTGGCGAAAGATGGGGAGCTTCAGGCCAGAAATGGGGAGCTACAGGGTAGGGGAGGGGATTCTGGCGAGAAATGGGGGACTCCAGGTCAGAAATGGGGAGCTACAGGATGGGGGAGGGGGATTCTGGCGAAAAATGGGGGACTCCAGGCCAGAAATGGGGAGCTACAGGGTGGGGGAGGGGGATTCTGGCGAAAGATGGGGGACTCCAGATCAGAAATGGGGAGCTACAGGATGGGGGAGGGGGATTCTGACGAAAGATGGGGGACTCCAGGCCAGAAGTGGGGAGCCACAGGGTGGGGAGGGGGATTCTGGCAAAAGATGGGGGAACCAGAGTCAGAAGTAGGGAGATCGAAACCAAAGTAGCCCTGAAGGGGCGGCGGCGTAGAGCCTGGGGCGCCAGCCCCAGGTAGGGGAACCCCAAGAAACCAAAAGCCCCGAAGGGGCGACGGTCATCCTGGTCTACCGTCGCCCCTTCGGGGCTGAGATCCCCACCCGGTCGGCGATCGCCTCCAGCGCGCGGGCCACCCCCTCGGCGTCCCCGGTGTCGACCCGGAAGTAGCCCTCCGGCGAGAGCGCCTGGGAGCTGAGGAGATGGACGTCCGAGTCGGGGCTGCCGACGTAGAGGACGTCCTGGCCCGAGGCCAGGCAGCCGTAGACCTTGGACGGCAGGACGTAGCCGACGAAGGCGTCGCGCAGGGTGATGAGGTGGGCGTCCGGGGTGACGAGGAGGCGCGGCAGGAGATCCAGGGGGAGCGGGCGGCTGCGGTGGACCGGCAGGCCCTCCTGGCGGAGAGCCTGCTCGACGAGATCAGCCTTGGCGCCGGTGGCGTTCAGCCAGAGCCCGACCCGGCCGGAGCCCTGGCGGTGATGGAGCTTGTAGCCGGCGACGAAGGTCTCGTGGTCGTGGGCGACCCCGAAATTGCCGGAGTAGAGGAGCAGACAGCGGCCGGCGAGC
>DASQPA010000509.1:0-32526 GCA_035644215.1 Thermoanaerobaculia bacterium | reverse complement strand
CGATCCGAACGCCGGCGGCGCCGCCGACCCGACCCAGTTCGTCGTCCTCCCGGCCACGGCGACCGAGGTTCCGACGGTCTCCGGCCTGGGCCTCGTCGTCCTGGCGCTCGGCCTCCTCCTCGCCGCCGGCTTCGTGCTCCGCCGCCGGAGGACGGTGGTCTAGGCCGTACCGTCATTGCAGGAACGAAAAACGCCCCATCCCCGTGCGCCGGGGGTGGGGCGTTGCCTTTTGGACGCGAGACGAACCCGCTGCCGGCCTTGGGTCCAACGGGTCGTTGCACCGTGTAAACGTGACGTTGTACCTGTACAACGAGGCGTTGCACCGTGTCAACGTGATGTTGTACCTGTACCACGAAGCGTTGCACCGGTACAACGAGTCGTTGAACCAGTACAACGAGTCGTTGCGCCGTGTCAACGTGACGTTGTACCTGTACAACGAAGCGTTGCACCGGTACAACGAGTCGTTGAACCAGTACAACGGGTCGTTGCACCGTGTCAACGTGACGTTGTACCTGTACAACGAAGCGTTGCACCGGTACAACGAGCCGCGTCAGAGCCGCGTCAGACCTCCAGAAGGCGGATGCATTGCCTTACTTCCGTGCTCCGCCTCACCAACCGTCCCGCCGAAACGCCCACCGCTAGGGGCAGGTGGGAAGGCGCTCGTGTCAAGGATCGGCGCGAAGGATACCACCGTGCGGGCGGTCGCAGGTCTGGATCGTGCCGGGCTGAAGAACCAGAGCCCCTGGAATCGGCGGTGAGCGCGGTGGCCTGGCCCGCGCCGTTCCTGCCGTCCGGGGTCTGCCGACCTCCTGGACCGGCCCCTGGGGGAGCCGCGTCCAAGGTCAGAGGCCGGCCGAAGGGGGTAGAGGCGCCCCAGGTCCTGAACGATATCCTCCTGCAGGCCACGGGGACCGCTGGGCGTCTGCGCCGAAGCGTCACCCGCGAGGCCGCCGGAGTGTTTGTTGTTCCCCTGCGAAACGCCTGGCACCTGAATGGCCCCTCCCAGGCTGCCTACCCGGAGTATCAAAACTCTCCGCGAACGGTCACCCTTGCGAGGTCGACACCAACAATCAAGAAAAAAGCATTCCGCATCGCGGCGACCGCTTGCCGCGAACAGTACTCTAGACTTTCAGTCGGAAAGGCACACAGGAACGCGTCGTGCATGGGCACTACGAGCCGAGCGACGCCCACGTCGCCAAAGATATCTATCAAGGCTCGCTTGAAGATGAGAGCGCCTGTCCCTTGGAGATAGTGGCTAAGGGCTTTGTACTCTCCCCCTTCTTCAATTGGGCAACGGTTTCCTATTCGTGTTTCCATGTAGCCTGTCGCTCGCGCTCGCGCAGCCAGCTCCGACCTAAAGTCAAAGGCCTTTGCCAGCCGACGCCTAAGGTCCTCAAGCCGTGACCGTGCGTCTTCTGGTTCTAGCCGTGTCGCAGTTGAAAGCGTAGCAACCAACTTGTCTTGCGCCTGGCCGTAAATAAACCTCAGCAAAATAGCCTTCGCGAGATCTCGCGAGGACGTACCATCGAAGCCCAGCCATTCTGCAACGCTCTCATAGATGCCAGAAGCACACGCGGCCAGCAATTCCGTATCGCCTGACACAGCGGCCAGAATCGTTGGCTCAAAACAAGAGTAATCAAGATATCTTAGTTCATGGCCATCAGGAGGGAGAATGTGCTTCCTATATTTCTTTTCAAGCCATTGCACTTCCGGCGATCTCATCACAATGCGTCCTGTAGAAGTCCCGATAGAATCGTACACCACTTGGCAACCCGATGTCGTCGTGAGAGTGAGCATCGACCGTCGGCTTGAATCGTCTTTTAAGAATGACGCGACCAAGTCAGGCGCCTTGTCGCTCCGCGGTCTCTCCTCAAGAAGCTCTCGGAACTCGCCAAGCGTGAGGCGGTCCCTGGACACTCCCAGATGCAACTCCGCAAACGTGCGTCTCGCTTCGAACGAAGCAATGAAGTCCGCAGGGTCCAGGCCGTGCTTTGTGACGAGTTCGACGCGGCTCGACCGCTGCTTCGATGAGAGGTCATCTGCGATTGCCGCTACCTCATCGCAAGCGGCCAGAAGCGGGAGACTTGACTGCGCGAGTAGCACTCTGTGAGCCGGCAACTCATAACCCATATACCTCCGCAACTCGCGTGCCGCACGAAGTCTTTGCGCCAGTCGATGCAGCAAAGACCTAAGGATGGAATCGACCTCCTCGAAGGTTATGGTTCCCTCGTCGCGGCCCTCAAGCAAGCGGATCGCAAGCTCTGGTGCATACATTTTTCGCTCATTGCTAATACACTCCGCCAGAAGATCAATCGTCCTGCGAGTAGACTTCTGTGTGTCACCTCGTGGGGAGGCAACTCGCATCGCGAGGGAGAAGTCGATGATCTTAGGCGCGATCTTTCGCGCAATGCTAGGTTCCAGTGCCGCTATAAGGTTCTCACTCGAGGTGCAACCGAGCGCAGAAATACCATCGATTTCTCGCTGGCTAAGAATTGCGTCGAGCTTCGCAACTGTATTCACGCTAGCGGAAAAATCAGGGAGCATTACCACGCCAGTCCAGCCTACAGTTCCACCGCTGAGTGACGGACGCCCGAGGAACCAGCCAAATTGCTTGCGCTCAAACATACGCGGAGACAATGTCGATCAGGTCGGAGGATGGTATTTTGGGCCGTCTTAAGAAATAAGTCCCTGAATACGTTCGTCGTAGTTCGCGATACATTCCGTACATTGATGTCGGAACACTCGGTGTCACATGCTTCTCGACCCCCTCGTGATAAGGAAGTTCATGTACTGCGATGATGCCCGCCCGCTGATCGACGTGAGTAAGGCACACCTCATGATACAACTCCGCAATCTTGCGGCGCAGGATTTTGTCACCGTATCTTCCAAGTATAATGAGAGCAAGATCTAGGGGAATGGCGGCTTCTAGCCTACGCGCTACGACTTCCTCGCACGCGCCGAGCAACTCTAGTGAGTTGTATCCTTGATCGAGCAGCAGGAGTACAATGTGGTACCGCTGCCATTCATACAAATACGTCTCCTTGTCGAGGAGAAGTGTTTCGAGGCTTCGGCATTCCTCTGGGGTCAACCCGATAGCCCGAAGAAATGCGCAAAGCTGGTCCGCAACCGACGCATCTTCAACAATTTTTTCGAGAACGAGCTTCTTGAGTACGTCGCGGTGAGGAATATCGATCCTGAGATCCTCTGCCTGTGCAAGCCTCTCAAGGCGATGCACACAGAAGCGGAACTTGCGCGAATCTGTTGCTTCCTCACACACAACTTCTCTCGCCAACTCCGCAAGATAATCTAACGATTTTGCTATGATTGATTGGCTCCTGGACCTCCACATGCTATTAATGTCCTCCAGACGCTTATCCTCCGGTTTCATTATCTCGGCGTGTTCTGGGCTGCCAGGGGAGTAAATCTTAGTTTTCTTTGAGTTTAAGCTTAGGCCGATACTCCGGAGCTCTGTCGTGAGCGTCACAAGTGCCCGACGTGCTTCATTGCGCGATTTGACGCATATGCGGATGTCATCCATATAACGGTAATAATTCGGATACTCCTTCGCCATTGCCTGGTCAACTATGCGCATATATTGATTCGCCAAGAATGATGATGCATCTCTATTCTGTGGCAACCCATGGGTCTCGGCATAGCACCACGTCGGCAAAAGTTGGAGAAGCATCTCGGCTGCATATCGGCGACGGGCTTTTTCTCGAAAATCTCCTTCTGCTTCCGAAACACCTTGAAGCAGCATCTTGCGAAGGTCGGTGAGATTGATGCTTTCGTAGAAATTCTGAAGATCAGCTTCTACGATCCATTGGACCTGCCCATTTGTTCGCACCGTGTCGAGGAATAGAGACCACTGCGGCACCCGTGGTTTGAAGAACTCTCTGCGATCCTCGAATTGACACCTGTGGCTGAAAACATGAGGCGACAGGAGAGCATCGAGAGGACGAGCAAACTCCTCCACCAGTGCCTGGTATACAAATCGATCTACTAGATTGATCTCAAGTGAGTACCGCAGTGCGCCGCCAGCTTTCGGGACATCGCGTACAACGCGCGTTGTCGGTGCATATCCTTTGAGAGGATCACGCTGGAGATCAGCCAGTCTTGAGCGAATGAATTCGGTCGTGAGCGAATCCGAGTGGTTGAGCACGTCAGGAAACCAGTCGTCCCTGAGGTCGCGGCGAAGATGACTAATAACGCGCCCGACATCCAGCTCAAGCAGTCCAAGGTAGGCAACTGCCTTTGTCGACGGTTCCGCCTTAGTGTCGTCACCAGCGCTTGTCTGCTTTCGCACGGGCGGTAGTATACTCCTTGAGGTAACCAGCCGAGTGTGGGAGCGCGCTCTGTCGTGTGCCGCAACACGTCGTCGTGAAGTTGATGGGCTGGATCGCTGCTGTCTAGGACCATGGCTCGAAGAGGTTAGGCGGATTCCGGGCTACCACGATGAGCCACCGCATGGACACCGGGCACGCTACCGATCCGTCTCAGCTGGAGCTGCCGCGCGTTCGCCGCCATCCAGCCCTCGAAGCAGAGGAGCTGGTGACGCTCCACGTAGCGCCCTGTCTCGGGCTGCGGTTGAGGTGTACGACTGGCAACATCAATCGCACCTGCCAGGTCTCGATTTGCCTGACCTGCACGAAACCCGTTGACGGCTGCGTGGTCACCGCGGACTGCTAGACGAGGTCTGCGACCTCAAACCGACGAGTGCGTCTCCCTGGGAGCGCTGGCGTCCTCGCCGGCTGCTTTTTCCCCCGCCCGGCCGGCGGGGACGCCAGCGCTCCCAGGGAAAAATCTGTCTCGCTTGGATAGGTCTGCCCCCCGACAAGGTGCCAGGCGCTTCGCGGGGGCCTTACCGTCGCCCCTTCGGGGCTTTTGTTTTCTTGTGGTTACACAACCTGGGGCTTTCGCCCCAGGCTACCGACCTGCGCCCCTTCGGGGCAGACCCTGCGGCGCGATTTCACGGCGTTCCCGAGTCACGGCCTTCAGGGACTCCCAGGTCATTTTCGGCCGTAGAGGGGCGGCGGCGATGGCCTCGAGGCAGCGGGCCATGCTCATCGCGGGTTCCGGCTTCGGACGTTCGAGGCGAACCAAATGTGATCTCGGCAGCCGCCTCCTGCCCCAGGCGCTCGCGCAGCAGCGCTATGGCTGTGGTTGCGGCTGCGGGTTCTGTGGTTGCTGCTGGCGCGGGTCGCAAGAATCCGGTCAATTGCGGCATAAACCTCGAACCGCAACCCATCGCCGAGGCCCTGGCGCAGGTCGTTGTAGCGTGCGACGGCGCGATTTAGCTCAGCTGCTGTTTTTGGGTGATACTCAACCCTAAACCTCATTTCTTGGCGCTGGCGGTAAGCCGTCGAAACTACGAATGGCTTAGAGGCTCGGCGGAACCGGCTTCGATCTCGGCGTCTCTCTCCAAGGCCAGAGCGACACCCTCCGCATCGAGCGTGCGGTCCGCCGCAAAGGCTGGATCGGCCTCAAGGCTCTCCCACGCTGCCAACGCCAAATGCGCCCGCTCCTCGGGAGGAAGACTGAGAACTTCCTTTTCTAGCTGCTGGGCTGTGCTCTTCATTGGCTGAGTTTACTCCGCTACCCAGGGCGACCGTCAATGGCAAGGAATGGCAGGGAGCGCCTTGGAGCTGCCGCTCGGGCGCTGAAGCCCGTCTTTTGATATCCTCTATCCAAACCCGTCAGACTTTTTGGGAGTAGAGGACGAATGAGCGGGCGAATCCTCTCGTGGTGTGTGGTGTCGTTGATCCTGGCGTCGGCGGCGGTGGGCGCTCCCCTCCCCGAGAAGACGATCCAGCCGCGCGACCTGTCGGAGGCCGAGCGGGCGGCGGTCGAGCTCGCCGCCGCCTATCTCCAGGGCGGCCCGGCGGCCTGGTGGGAGCGGCTCGCCGCCGGCTCCTCGCTGCGCAGGGCGGGCCGGGAGACCGGCCTGGCCGAGATCGCGGCGCGGGTCGGTTCGGCCGACGGCGCCACCTGGCAGCTCCTGACCCCCGGCCATCCGGACCCGGAGCGGGCGGTCTTCGGGGTCGAATACGCTTCCGGTCTCGAAGAGACGCTCACCCTTCGACTGATTCAGGAAGGGGGCTGGAAGCTCGCCGAGATCCGGACCACCGTCGATCGCCGGGATGGCGCTCCGGGGGCTTCCTCCACTCCCGCCGACCCGGCTCCGGTGGAGCCGGCGGCGAGCCGTCCCGCCGCCGCGCTCCCCTTCGCCAATCCCTACTTCACCTTAGGTCTCGCCGCCCTCGTCCTCCTCGTCGGGGCGCTCGCCGCCCTCGCTCTCGGTCAAGACGGCAGGAAGGGGCTGGCCGTAGGAGCGGGAGCGCTGGCGATGGGGATCGTCGCCGCCGGTCTCTTCTGGGCCTGGTCGTCGAGCCGCCCAGCGCGGTCGGCCACGACGCCGAGCCTGGCGGCCGCGGCCGAAGGGGGGACGGCCCACGGCGGTCTCAGCGGCTTCGCGGCGCTCGCCCCGCTGCGCGCCGCCCTCGCCTCGGGCAGCGACCGGGCGGAGATCGAGAAAAGGCTGCTGGTGGTGCCCGGCGACCCGCACCTGCGCGAGGTCCAGCAGCTCTGGCGCGCCGCCTACCTCTTGGGCGAGGGCGACCTGACCGGCGCCGAGACCGTCCTCAAAGGCTTCCCCGATCCCTCGCCCTATCCGCTGGCCGATCTCCTGCGCGCCCGCCTCGCCTTCCGGCGCATGCGGCGCGAAGAGACCGGCGCCGCCTACGATCAGGCGATCCACCGCGGCCTGGACGACGACGGCGTGCGCCTGGAGTCGGCGATCGCCGAGGCGGTGACCGACGACGAGGCGGGGGCGGAGATCGATTTCCAGGCCATGGTGGAGATGGGCTCGCGTTTGGCCGAGCCCTGGTACGTCGTGGCGCAGCTCGCCGCCAGCCAGGACAAGATGGAACAGGCCGAGGCCTTCCTGCACCATGCCTGGCAGCTCGAGCCGGCGCCGCGCGCCGAGCTCTTCGCCAATCCGCTCTTCGCCGCCCTGGTGGCGCGGCCGAACCTCTTCCCGCTCTTCCAGCTCGGCGTTCCTGAGGAGGCGCGCCTGGCGCCCGTCGGCACCCGGCACCCCCTGGTCCTGCCCGCCAACCCCACCCATCCCATCAGCGCGGCCACCTGTGGCCAGTCGCTGCGCCTGGTTCTGGGCAGCGCGGTGCTGCTGATCCCGGGAGGGGCGGAGCTGGCGCCGGAAGGCGCCGTCCAAGAGGACGCCGGGACCTGGAGCGGGCACGCCGAGGCCAAGGCGCTCGCCGCCCTCCCCACCCTGCGCGCCCAGGCGGCGGCCGGCGGCGCGCTCCAGCCCCGCTTCCTCCGCCTCGCCGAGCAGGCGGGCAGCGCCCTCGCCCGGCAGCACCGCTGGAGCGAGCTGGTCGGCCTGACCGACCCGCTCGTCGCGGCGGTCGAGAGCGCCCCGTCCTACCTCGTCCGCCTGCGCGCCCAGGCCCTCCACCACCTGGTCCGCGACGACGAGGCGCGCCAGTTGCTGGTCCGCCTGGCGAAAAGCGACATCGCCGGCCGCCGCCCCTCCGCCGCCACCCTCTTCGAGCTCGCCGACCTCTTCGCCGCCTCCGGCGAGTACGACACCGCGATCAAGCTGGTTACCAAGGCCGACTCCCAGCTCCCGGCGCCACGCGGGCAGCGCCGCCGCCGCCAGCTCGCCCTGGACCGCGAGCTCGCCACCTCCTACGAAAGCTTCCGGTCCGATCATTTCGACGTGCGCTATCCCAAGGCCACCGGCGAGCGCTACGCCCACCAGGTCGCCTGGGTGCTGGAGGAGGAGCGCAACCGCCTGGAGCGCTGGATACCGCGCGGCTCCAGTAACGCGGGAGCCAAGCGGATCGAGGTCCACCTCTTCCCGTTGAACGACTTCTTCGCCGCCTTCGGCGGCGACGTCGCCGTGGTCGGCCTGTTCGACGGCAAGATGCGGGTCCCCTTCGCCGAGCTGCGCAGCCTCCACCCCCGCCTGGTGGCGATCCTCTCCCACGAGCTGGCCCATGCCCTGATCGCCGACGCCACCCACGACCAGGCGCCGCACTGGGTACAGGAGGGGGTGGCGCAGCACATCGAGATGGGAGCGGAGCGGGTCAACCCGCTCCCCGATCTGGCGAAGACCGGCCGCGCCCTCTCCTTCCCCACCCTCGACCTCATCCTGCGCGGCTTCGCCGAGGAGCAGCTGGTCGGCCTGGCCTACAACGAATCGGCCTGGACCATGGCCTTTCTGGAGGCGCGCTTCGGCGAGCGGGCGATCCCCCGGCTCCTCGCCGCCTTCGCCGGCGGGCGGACGACCGAGCAGGCCTTGAAAGAGGCCTTCAACCTGACCCCGGCCGAGCTCGACCGCGCCTTCTGGGCCTGGGGCACGACCCAGGGGCCGCGGGTGCGCAACCTGGAGCCGCGACGCTACGACCAGGAGTACGCGGCCCTGGAGCGGCACGAGAAGCAGGCCGCCGCCATCGAGACTCCCAAGATGGGCCTGCGCGCCGACGACCAGGCCCGCCGCCAGTCGGAGACCCAGGAGCTGCGCCGGCGGATGGCCGCCTGGCATGCCGTCTACTACGCGCGGACCACTCCCCTGAAGCTCGCTCTGAAGCCGATTCTCGAGGTCTACAGCGGCAACCGTGACGCCACCCAGGGGAACACCGCGGCGGCCTGCCGGGACCTCTCGGTCGAGGTCCGCAAGGTGCTCGAACAGCCGGAGGTCTGGACCTCCTCCGACCCCGAGGTCAATCGCGAGCTGAAAAACGCCTACATCCTGATCGCCGACCTGGGAGACGACTGCCGGATGGGGCGGGACGCCGAGGCGCGCGCCGTCATCAAGAAGATCGGCGTCTCCCTGAACCTGGCGACCCAGCGGCTGGCGCCCTATGGGTTGATCCCGTAGCTCCCGGCGGCCCGCCGGTGCAGGAACGCACCGTAGCTCGGGATGGGTGGCGGGGTGGGGAGGGTGACCGGCTCGTACTCGGCGAGGATCGGGAAAGCTGCCGGCCGCGTCCGCCAGAGGGGGACGATGAAGGGCATGGTGATCCAGGTGGGGCGCTGGCCGAGGCTGTAGGCGAGGTCGAACTTCTCGTGCCCGGGTTTGCCGCGGCCCATGGTGGCGACCCTGAGGTGGGCAATGCGCGGATCGGTCAATCCGAAAAGATCCAGGGTATAGAGACCGGAGTCCCAGCCGAGCTGGCCGATCTCGCCGGTCAAGAGGCGATCCCCCGGCGCCGCGTGCTGCCGCAGCCACTGGCCGATCGCCGCCCGCGATTCCAGGTAGGACCGCTCGCGGCGGACGTTCCGGGCCTCCCCCCGCCAGGAGGTGAGGACGAGCTGGGCCACGAGGAGGGCCGGCACGGCCAGCCGCGCAGGCCACCTCCGACTCGGATTCTCCAGGGCGAGGGCCGTCCACTCCGCCGCCGCCAGGTAGAGGAGCGGCAGGATGGGCAGCAGGAAGCGGCCCGCCCCCATCCAGTCGCCGCCGACGAGGAGCACGTAGAGGAGGTCGACCGCCGCGATCCACAGGAAGAGGCGCTGCCAGGGAACGAGGCGCGGCCGCGGCAGCGCCAGGAGGCAGGCCAAGGAGAGGAGCAGCCAGGGCCAGCGCTCGCCGACGAAGAAGTAGACCAGGTAGTGGGCACCGCGCAGGACCTGCGCCCCGCCGGTGCCGACCTTGGCGTAGAAGGTGTTGGGCAAGAGCGCCCCGTAGTAGCGCCAGCGCCAGAGGAACCAGGGCAGCCAGACGGCGGCGAACACCGCGCCGCCCACGACCGCCCGCCGGAAAGCGCCTCTCCAATCCTCCCGGACACCGGCGAAGAAGCTCCAGAGTAGAGCGACGGCGGCGAGGAGCGCCCCCTCCGGCCGTACCAGGGCCGCCAGGGCGAAGGCGAGCGCTCCGCGCCAGGGCGAAGGCAGGACGACGGCCCCCTCTTCCGGCTCGACCGGAGCGGAGAGAGCGGCACCGGCGAAGACCAGGAGGGTGAAGAGGAGGGTCTCCATGCCGTCCTGCGCCCAGCGCGCCAGCACGCCGTCCGCCGCCAGGGCCGTCCCGGCGAGCGCCATCGCCAGCACCGGCCGCCGGGAACGCCGGGGGCATTCTGCCAGGAAGCGGAGGGCAAAGGCGACGAGCCCGGCGGCGAGGAGGAGGTTCGCCAGGCGGGACACGAGCGGCAGGTCGAGCCCCAGCCGGGAGGCGAGGGCCAGGAGCATCACCCAGCCGAAGTTGGTGTAGCCTTCCACCCGCTCCCCGGCATTGAAGACGAGGCCCAGCCCGCGCGCCAGGTTCTGCGCGTAGCGGAAGGAGATGTAGGCGTCGTCGATCGCATAGCGGCCCTGGAGGGCGGCATAGGCGAGGGCATGCCCCAGTGCAAGCAGGGCGGCCAGGACCGCCGGCAGAGGGAGGAGGCGGGATTTCACCGCCGGATTGTAGCGCCGACGACCGCCGCCGGCGAGAGCGGGCTACGCCTCCTGACGGATCCGCTCCTGCAGCTCCAGTTGCACCAGACGCATGAAATCCTGCGCGTTGGTGACCACACCGAACGCCTGGTGCGTCCCGCGGTCCTTGAGCTTGCTGACCACGAACTCGGTCTGATCGACGCAGATCGTCGTGATCTCCGAGATCGAGCCGTCCGGACGGACACAGAAGGTGGGGAGCATGTTGCCGGTGGCGATGGCATGGAGGGCGGTCGCCACCATGACGACCATGGTGGCGCGACCGGTCAGCTCGCGCATCGCCCCCTGGGCGTCGAGGACGGAGGGGATCGTCTCCGGCAACGGGCCGTCGTCGCGGACCGAGCCGCCGAGGACATAGGGGGTGTCGGTCACGGTCAGGGCGTGCATGATGCCGCTCTGGAGCCTCCCCCGCTCGACCAGGGCGCGGATCGAGCCGGCCTTCTTCACCTCGTTAATCGCCCGCATGTGGGTGATGTGACCGCCGGCCGAGCCCGTGCCGTCGGCCAGCATGCCGAGGGTGGTGCCGTAGAGGGCGGCCTCGACGTCGTGCACTCCCACCGCGTTACCGCTGATCACGCCGTGGCAGAAGCCGTTGTGGATCAGCCACTCCATGGCGATGCGGCCGCGGGCGTGGACGAGCGCCGGCCCGATGACCCAGAGGATGTTGCCGCCGGTTCCCCGGTTATGGAGGAACTCCTTGAAGATGGCCTCGTAGTGGACCGGTTTCTCGCGGCTCACCTCGGAGGACATGAAGGCGAACGACTCGGAGACCGTGGCGTCGAGCTCGTCGGCGAAGCCGCGGTCCCAGACGAGGACCCCCTCCGCGCCGTCCTCGGAGCTGACCGTGGCGACCAGGTCCCCCTGGCGCACCAGGCGGAACTCCTTGACCACCAGCCGGTCCGCCGCCTCATCCCACACCAGGTGGGAGTCCATACGCGGCCGCTCGGGCATCCGCCAACGTCCCCCGACCTTCACATAGGTGGGATGATTGGTCGTCGAAGTGAACCCGTCCGGCAGCACGGTATCTGCCGGAGCAGGAGCGAAACGACAGTCGGGGGCGGCGACGAGGCGGGGGTCGGAGAAGTCGGGCTCGCGGTACATGAGGTCGTCCTGGAGAGAGAGTTCGGGTTCAAAAGGGCGGGCGGATTGTAGCTCGGCAGACCACAAAGGACCACCCGGGCCGGCCCGGCCCCGTCTCCAGCTCCCGACTTTGAGGGGAGGCTCATCTTTTTTGAGAAATCCTGAGCCGATCTTGAGGACTCTTTAGAGACTTCGCCCGTACACTGCTACTCGAAGACAGGGAAACCCGACGGCCCGGGGGGGAAGACGGGAAAAACCTGGAGCAACTTGAAGTCATTCTTTGAAGGCCTGTGATGATGGAGAGGATAGGGGAAATGTAGTTTTGTTCTGGATCTTTTTTTGATTTTTCTCCTGATGAGAAGCTTGAGAAACCCGGGGATCTCCCCGGGTTTCGTGTTTTGGCGCCGGCTCTATCGTGGCCGCCCCGGCATCCAGCCTCCGGGCGGAGTCGAGAGGAGAGTCTCCCTCGGGAGCGGCTGGCCGCCGAAGTAGACCGCCCGCACCTGGCGCAGAGCCCGGATGTCCCGCGCCGGGTCGTCCCCCAGGACCACCAGGTCGGCGAAGGCCCCGGGGGCGATGCGGCCGATCTCGGTCGAGCCCAGGCGCCGGGCCGCCGCCCCGGTGGCGGCGACCAGCGCCGCCCCCGGAGACATCCCCCCCTCCTCGACCATGAGCTCGAGCTCGCGCAGGAGGCCCAGGCCGTGGAAGGCTGCCGGGTTACCGCCATCGCTCCCGGCAAGGAGCGGGACGTGCGCCGCAACCGCCCGGCGCAGCGCCCCGCGCGAGCGCTCGTAGCGCCGGGTGTAGAAGGCCATCGCCGCGGGCGAGGCGCGGACCCGGGCGAGCCAGGAGTCGGGCGAGCGCAGGGAGTCGAGCACCGCGGGGATCACCCACTTCCGGACCAGCGGATCGTCGATCGGCGCCGCGGCGAGCGCCCGCATCAGCCCCTCGGCGGCGACCAGGGTCGGCGTCAGGAAGATCCCCCGCTCGGCAAGCTGCCGCGCCGTCTCCGCCGAGAGGTCCGGCGGCAGGTGCTCGATGGCGTCCGCCCCGGCGTCGAGGGCGAGCTGCGCGTGCCGGTCGTCGTCGACGTGGACCGTCGTCCGCAGACCGAGCTGGCGGGCGGTCCGGACCGCGGCGCGGAAGGCGGGCTCCGGGAGCACCGGCAGGGCATCGCCCGGCCATCCCCCATCAAGGAAGAGCTTGACCAAGTCGACCCGCAGGCCGGCGAGCTCCCGCACCGCCGCCGCCGCCTGCTCCGGCGAGTCGACCTGGCGGGTCATGCGGTCCGCCAGGCCGGGGACGAAGACGAAGAACTTCGCCGG
This sequence comes from Thermoanaerobaculia bacterium, assembly GCA_035644215.1. Taxonomy (GTDB): domain Bacteria; phylum Acidobacteriota; class Thermoanaerobaculia; order Multivoradales; family UBA5704; genus DASQPA01. Next base: position 19,666 of record DASQPA010000509.1, on the reverse strand, counting down.
GTGGCCGCCCGGCGCGGTGATCCCCGGACCCGAGAAGTAGGGGCGCGGCGAGCGCATGGAGCCACCGGCGACCGCCGAGCGCAGCCGCTTCAGGTCGTCGATGTCGTCGGTCAGGGAGACGAACGAGGTGATCCCCAGGGCCAGGTAGACCTGGAGGTCGTGGATCACCCGCGCCGGCACGAACTCGCCCGACCCCGCCGAGCCCCCGGCCGAGCCGCCGAGGTGGATGTGCGAGTCGATGAGCCCGGGGATGAGGTAGAGCCCGGTGAGGTCGGTCACCGGCACCCCGGGAGGCGGCGGACCCGCCGCCTTCCCCACCGCGACGATCCGCGGTCCGTCGAGCACCACCCGTCCGCGCTCGATCCGCCCCCCGGAGCCGTCGAGGATCGTCATTCCCTGGAGGACCCGGGCGCCGGCGGCGGGCTTCACGGATGCTACCGGCTTCCCCGGTCCGCGCGCCGCCTCCAGCCGTACGCCGGCCAGGAATGCCACGAGGTAGAGCGCCCCCAGGCAGAGGACCGCCAGGGCGAGCCCCCGGCGGTCGATCGGCTGCCGGCTCTCCCAGCGGAAGAGCCGGGCGTCGAAGGCGAAGGCGAGGGCTCCGGTCAGGAGCAGGATGCCGGCTGAGGGCCAGAGTCGGGCGGCGAGGTTCCCCCGTACGATCGCCGCCTGCAGCAGCTCGACCACGTAGGTTGCCGGCAGGAGCGCCGCCACCCGCTGCAGCCAGTGCGGCAGGAGGTAGAGCGGCATCGCGGCGCCGGAGAGGAACATCATGGGGAAGAAGAGGAGGTTGCTGAGCGCCGGCGCCGAGCGCATGTCCCCGGCGACGCTGCCGACCAGCAGCCCCAGGGGGATGAAGGCGAAGCCGGCGAGGAGGAGGGCGAGCGCCAGATCGAAGAGAGAGCCGCGGATCGGGAGGTGGAAGAGAGCCTTGGCCACGGCGAGCTGCACGACGACCGAGAGGAGGATGTTGGCGAGCGCGGTTGCCGAGTGGGCGAGGACCACGGTGAGCGAGCGGACGGGGGTCACCCGGAAGTGGCGGTAGAGCTCGCTCTCCCGCAGGCTCACCATGTGGAGCGAGACGCCGAAGAACGCGGCGGCGATGAGGTTGATGGTCAGGATCCCCGGGACGATGTAGGCCACCCCCGCGGCAGTGCCGCCGCCGAAGAGGAAGGAAAGCCCGACGATCGAGAGGAGCGGGAAGGCGACGTTCCAGAAGAGCGCCGGCTTGCTCCGCCAGGTCTCCCGCAGGTAGGCCCCGGTGAGCGCCCCCAGGCCGCGGAGAACGCTCAACGGCGCTCCTCCATGAGATCGAGGTAGACGTCCTCCAGATCGGGGCGTTTCATCCGCAGGTCGACGAGGGTGGTCTTCTGTTCCCGCAGGAGCTCGCCCAGGGCGAGGATGGCGGCCGTGGGGTCCGGAGTCGAGAAGCGGTGGTAGGCCCCCTCCCGCCCCTGGGCGACCGCCCCCACCGCGAGCAGCGGGGCAAAAGCGAGCTCCCCCTCGACGGCGATCCACAGGATCGAGCTGCCGCCGGCCCGGGAGACCAGCTCGAACGGCGTGCCGTCCGCCACCACCACACCGTCCTTCAGCAGGATCACCCGGTCGCAGAGCGCCTCGGCCTCGTCGATCTGATGGGTGGTCAGGAGCACCGTCCGCCCCGCCTCCCGCAGGTCGCGAATCCGGGCGTGGACCTCCCGCCGGGCGAGCGGATCGAGGCCGCTCGTCGGCTCGTCGAGGATCACCAGCTCGGGGTCGCTCACCAGGGCGATGCCGATCGCCAGCCGCCGCTGCTGCCCCCCCGAGAGCGACCGGTTGCGGCTCCGCGCCTTGTCGGCGAGCCCCACCTGTTCGAGCACCCCGCGGGGCGGGAGCGAGCGACCGAAAAAGGCGGCGAAGAGGCTGAGGGTCTCGATCGGGCTGAGCTCCGGTGGCAGGGCGGTCGATTGGAGCTGCACCCCCAGCCGCTCGCGGAGCGCCCGCGGCTCGCGGGTCGGGTCGAAGCCGAGCACCGAGACCCGGCCGGAGGTGGGCGTCCGGAGCCCTTCCAGGATCTCGACCAGGGTGGTCTTGCCCGCCCCGTTCGGCCCCAGAAGACCCACGATCCCGCCGCGTTCGATCCCCAGGCGAAGGCCGCGGAGAGCCCGGACCTCCCCATAGTCCTTGACCAGGTCAAAGACCTCAATGATCAAGCGGCTCAAGCGGCCACCGCCTCCCGCCGCGGTCCCGGTTGACGGAGAAATGGGGGAAGGAAGAAGACGACGAACGACGCATGGCAGAGGAGCGCCGGGACGACGCTCCCGGTGAGCACGACGAGGAGGCCGCCGACCAGGGAGAGGGCGGCGCACCCGCTCCCCAGGACCAGGGCCTGGAACCGGGTGCGCACCTGGAGCAGCTGTTCCAGGGTGAAAAGGGCGCCAGCGAGGGCGACCGCGACCCACGGGGCGACCGCCAGGGAGCGGAGGAGGATGGTCAGGAGCACGCCGCGGAAGAACAGCTCCTCGACCACCCCGCCGAGCGCCGCGGCGACGGGCACCCAGCCGGGAGGGAGCTGGCACAGGCCCTTCATCCACGGCACCTCCTTGAGCTCGGCGAACCGTGCCGGCCCCGCCCGCATCGCCCGCGCCCCCACCCCCACGAGCAGGTCGGCGAGCGAGATCTCCCCCACCACGCCGAGGACGGCGAGCCCCAGGTGGGAGGCGGAGACCGCGACCAGCTCCGCCAGCCGGACCCGGTAGAAGCCGGCGAAAGCCAGGGCGCCGAGGAGCCCGAGCAGGTAATAGATACCGCTCAAGAGGGCCGCCCGCACCTCGCCCGCCCGCCGGCGGGTGAAGCCGAGGACGAAGAGGACGAGCCGGTGAAAAGCCCGCGACCGCTCGTCGAGATACCAGAGCCCCCGCCCCCAAAGAAGTGCGGCGGCCACCGCGGCAAGAAGAAAGATGCCGATCTCGCCGGGGTGCGTCATCGCCCGCGCTCCCGGGCGAGCCCGAAGAGGGCGAGGTTCTGGAGCCCATGGGCGACGATGGGCGGCCAGAGGCTCCCCCCGGCGAGGTAGAGGCCGCCGAGGAGAAGCCCGGTGACCGTCTTCGCGACGACCGAGGTGGCGCCGAAGGCGAGATGGTTGAGACCGTAGGCCAGGGCGCTCGCTAGCAGGGCGAGCGGCAGGGCGAGGCCGAGCGAGCCGTGGAGAGCGCCCAGCCAGAGCTGGCGATAGAGGATCTCCTCCCCCACCACGATGAGGACCAGGAGGAGCCCGCCGGCCGGCGACGGCCCGCGGCGCCAGAAGCCGGGCAGGGTGATGCCGCGCGGGAACCGGCCGGTCGCGAGCCGGGCCGCCACGGCGTGGATGCCGTATTCGACCGCCAGGGCGAACGGGGCGAGGAGCACCGCGGCGAGGAAGAAGGGCGCCGGGGCGCCGGTCCAGGAGAGGAGACCGGGACGCAGGGCGAGGACCGCGAGCGCCACCGCGAGGTAGGGCAGGACGAGAGTGGCGAGGAAGGGGACCGAGACCTCGCCCGGCGCCGGCCGCCGCAGGGTGAAGAGCGAATAGCTGAAGCCGGAAGGATAGGCCGCCGCGGCGAGGATCAGGCCGTCAAGGTAGAGGTTGGGGGTACTCATTGCGAACCCCTCCATATCGCAGGAACCGCGGATGCTGCCGGTAGGGGACCCCGGGCACGCACATGGTCACCAGCTCGGGAAGGAAGACCCGCATCACATGCCATCCCCGGCTCCGCGTCTCCGGGGGCGTCACGTCGAGGTAGACGCCGTATTCGCTCACCCGGGAGAGCTGCCGGACGAGCCGCGCGGTGTCCGCCCGGGTGTCCGCCGTAGCATGGCTCTTGAGCCCGGAGAGGACGGCCTTGCCGCCCACCAGGTTGCGGATCACCGCCCGCTTCTCCGCCGCGTCCTCGGGCGAGGCGAAGAAGGCGACGTTCTTGTCGAGGTCGGTGAAGCCGGACCCCGCGGTGGGAGCCAGGTACTCGGCCGGCAGGTAGAGCGGGCCGTAGATCCCCAGGAAGGCGATGGCGACCGCCTCCATGAGGCCGCGGTAGAAGCCGCGCGCCGGGTCGAGGTGCCCCTGGGCGCCGAAGACGATGAGCGGCCGCTCGACCTCCCGGTTCAGGAGCACCGAGCCGAAGACGTGGGCGTCGACCCCTTCCAAGACCCGCAGGTCGAGCGCCAGCACCTCGTAGCCCGAGTCGGCGGCGAAGAGCCGGGGCACCAGCCGGGTGACCGTGGGATCGTCGATCGCCACCGCCGGCGCTTTGAGATCGGTGTACCAGTGGAGCATCAGGGCGTCGATCTCGATCGACTCCAGAAGCGCGTTCTGGAGCGCCTTGGCGGTCGAGGTGTGGGCCGCCGTGCCGGTCGAGAAGCCCGGGCAGAAGGCCACCTCGGAGCGCTCGCGGCTGAACTTGTAGCCGACGAAGAGCATCTGCGCCGGCACCCAGATCTCGCTGCCCGGAGAAAACAGCGACGGGCAGCGCACCCACCCCACCACGTCGCTCTTCTCCAGCCGCTTGAGGCCGTGGTACTGGCCCTGGTTGAGCTTCTCGTAGTCGGCATCGGTGAACGGCCGCAGGTACTCGAAGGGGACGACCCGGCCGTCTCTCGCCACCTCCTCGTAGGTGGCGTAGCGGATGTGGTCGGAGAGCGTGTACTGGGCGACCATCAGCGAGTAGCGCTCGATCGCCTCCCCGGCGAGGCGGATCAGCGCCTCCTCGTAGTAGGTGCCGTAGCCGCTCAGGTGGTACTGCATGTTGAGATTGGGATTGAGCAGCACCTTGTGGTAGGCCGGCATCTGCGCCACCACCGACTTGATCGCCAGGTCCTCGGAGTACTTGACCGGGCTCACCAGGAGGCTGCGGACGATCCCCCCGTGCTCCGAGCAGATCGGCTTGAGCACGTTCTCCACCAGGTGGGCGGCGTAGGGGTAGTGGAGGAGGTCCACGGCTACCCCTCGACGATCTCGACCTTGGTCAGCATCTCGTCGACCAGACGCTTGGTCGAGGAGTACATCTCGTTCATCTGCGCTTTCGAGATGAAGCCGCAGGCCGGACAGTAGGGGACGCGCAGGAGGTCCTGCACCTGGATCTCCAAGAGCGGCAGGTAGACGTTGATGATCCTCCCGGCCAGCCGCAGCATGCTGAGCGTCGAGTAGAGATAGCCTTCGGAGAGCACGGCGGCGGTCAGCATGTGGACGGCCGGAGCGAGCCAGGGGCCGGGCGCCGGTGCCTGGGCGGCCGACTCGACGAAGCGGTGGTAGACGACCGTATCCTCCAGGCGGGCCAGCAGCCGCTGCTCGAAGCACTCGAAGCAGCCGCTCTGGGTGGCGAGGGTCGACAGGACGCTCAGAAACGGGCCGTCGATCAAGCCCAGGATCAGCGGCTTTTCGGCCTGGACGAGCAGGCGGTTCAGGTTCCTGAGGAGCGTCAGGTTGGGGGCCGCCACACAGCCCAAAACACAGGCGTAGGGAGCGAAGATCTTCTCGAACCGGCCGAGGGCCTCCATGGTCGCCACGGCGTCGGTCCGGGTCGTCAGGTCGGCCTGGGCGAGGGCGCGGATCGTCTCCTCGTCGAGGAAATCGAGCGGCAGGTGGACCTCCGCCGCGATCGCCTGGGCCGCCCGACGGGCGTAAGGGCTGTCGGCCAGGAAGAGCACCGGCCGCGGCGTGCCCACGTACTGCTCGAAGCCGCTCAGGTTGCCGCCCAGAAGGGCGCTCACCACCCGCGTCACGTCGCGCTCGGCGCCGTCGTGGAGGAACTGCTGGCGCTTCAGGTTGTCCAGCAGCTCGCAATAGGAGGCGAGCGCCTCGGCCGTCGACCCGAGCTCCACCGCCAAAACGTCGACGTCGACCTGGCCGGCCGCGATCAACCGCTCGTAGAAGGCGCCGAAGAAGCGCACCACCGGCTCCGCCTGGCCGGTCAGGCGGACGATCGCCTCGTTGAAGCTCCATACTCCCTTCCGGAAGCGGATCTCGTCGCCGCTCCGGAAAACCCGCACCCCCTCGTTCAAGGCGTAGATCCGCCCTGCCGCTTTGCCGGCCGTTGTGCCGTCCGTCAAGCTCCCCTCCCTTCGTTGCCGACCACGGTGAGATGGATCATGTGCCGGGAGAGCCCATCGGCCTCGAAGAGCGGCTCGAAACGGTTCTTGACGAAGCTGCCGACGTCGCAGGAGGCGAGCCCCAGGGCCGTGCACAGGAGATGGACGTGGGCGGCGATCGCCCCGGCCTCGATGAAAGCGAAGCCCATCGCCGCCTCGCCGTACTTGCGGGCGTTCTCGAACAGGTTGTAGACGTAGCCCAGAAGGAAGCCCGCCTTCTCCACCTCGATTTCCCCCCACTGCGCCAGGCGCCGCAGCGCCGGGAGAATCGCCGGCCCCACCGGCTTCAAGGCGTGCGGCTTGGGTAGATAGCGATAGGCCCGTGGCGGCAGGCCCTCGATCTTCTGGGCGAGAACGAAGAGATCGACCGGGTAGAGCGCCCCGCCCGAGACCGCCGTACGCAGGTCGAGGCGCGGGTCGGCGCCGAAGGTCACGGTCTCGGGCAGGTTTTCGAGGTGCAGGTGCCCCGAGATCCCGCCGGCATGGAAAAGCAGGGTCGAAAGCTCCTCCAGGGTCAGCGGTTTGCCCGAATAGCGGCGACCGCTCCTCCGGCTGCGCACCACCGATCCCAGCGGCGCCCGCACGTTCTGATAGGGCGGCAGGGGGATCAGGTCCCGCTCGTCCTCCTCCAGGTCGCGGTTCGCCACCGCCCCCACGGCCGTCGGCAGGCTGTAGTTGTTGGTCCCGATCACCACTCCCAGGTCGGCCTCGCTGCGCCTGAAGTTCAGCAGGTATTCCTCGGCCACCAGGCGGTTCTGCGACAGGACGAGGCCGCGGAACACCACCTCCGGCGACTTGACGCCGGTGCTGTCGGCGTAGAGCGACATCGGCAGGTTGTTGCAGAAGGTGACGACGTCGGAAAGCGGCGGCAGCTCGCGAGCGAAGAACTCGTCGAGCGTCAGCTTCTGGCGCGGCCGCCGATCCGGCGACGCTGCGACCTTGTCGGGGACAGCGGGAGTCTTCCGCCGCATGCGGGCTAGCTGAACCTCATGGCGGTCTCGCTCCAGCGGTCGTAGACCCGGAAGTTCAAGTTCCAGTAGGGCGCCTGACGCATGCAGGCGTGGCTCTTGCTCGCCTCCAGGGAACCCTGGAGCTGGTGCACCCAGGAGCGGACGATCCGATCCATGTCCGCCGGGTCGAACCGTCCGCCGATCCGTTCCAGGATCAGCTTGGTGCAGACCGGCTGCTCGGCGTCGAGCGGCCGGTCGAACGAGATCTTCTCGGCCAGGCAGCCGCCGTAGCAGACCGCGCGGAACTCGCAGGTGCCGCAGATGCCGCCCAGCCGCTCTTTCATCCCGGCGAAGAGGGCGTCCATCTGGCGGCCCAGCTCCGCGAAGCTTAGGGCGTCCTCGAAGTGGACGCTGGGGACGTCGGGGTGATCGGCGATCAGCGGACAGGGGACGATCTTCTTGTCCGGGGTGATGCCGAAGAAGTTCTTGCCCGCCATGCAGCGGCGGGTGGTCAGGAGGTCGATCGAAGCCGGGGTGGCCGCCGCCTCGCCCTGGGCGAGGTCGATCGCCTCGCGGTATTTGAGGGTCAGGGTGACGAGGCTCTCGAGCAGCCGCTCGTGGAGCGAGGCGGTGACGTGGGCCGCCTTCCCCTTCTTCACCCGCGCCACGGGGACGAAGCGGATGAACGCCACCCGTTTTTCGATCGCCAGGCGGAGGATCTCCTCGACCGCGCCCAGGTTCGTCTCGGAGACCGTGACCCCCAGGCCGACGTTGATGCCGTTTTCGACCAGGAGGTCGACTTTCGCCATCGTGTTGTCGAAGGTCCCCTCACCGCGCAGCAGGTCGTGGGTCTCGCGGTCCGGCCCGTCGAGGCTGATCCGGATGCGCAGGCGCCAGTATTTCTTCAGGCGATCGATCTTCGGCTGATCGAGGAGCCCGCCATGGGAAAGGACGTTGATCCAGTAGCCGAGGTCGTGGGCGTAGTCCAGGACCTCGAAGATCGGCTTGTAGAGGAACGGCTCGCCGCCAGTGATCGAGACGTAACGGTTCTGCTTCTCGTAGGCGGCCTTCAGGATGGCGCAGATGTCGTCGACCGGGACGCGGGGAGCGTCCTCACGGTCGAGATTGAAACAGTACTTGCACCGTAGATTGCAAGCATTGGTGAGATAGACGTCGAGCGCCATGGCGAAGACCTCGAAGAGAGACCTCAGGGGCGGGCCGCGGCCGATCACCGGCCGCGGCTCAACAGCAGCAGCCGGCAGCCTGAGACTTACCAGCAGCAGCAGGACGAACAGGAACAGTTGCCGCCGCCGCACGTCGAGCTGGCGCCCGGAGTGAGCGCAACCTTCTGGATTCCGAGATCGCAGGTGGAGCCGATGTTACTGGTGAATGAAAGCATGAAGTCCCCCTTTCTGAGAACATGCCTGCCGGAAGGGAGCTGAATCTTCGCTCCCCCGGAGCGGGCTCAGCCCGCTCATAGTAGATTCAATATGTGCTTCTATGGAGTAGTTTAAGGAGTTTCTGTTGCCGCGTCAAGGCGCGCTCTCGACCAGCACGTACTCCCGATCGGCGGGGAGGTCGCGGATTTCCGTCCTCCGCCCATCCGGCCAGCGGACCCGCAGGTGCTCGGCGCGCGGCGCGGCGCCCAGCCCGAAGGTCGCCGTGATCTCCGAGCTCGCCAGGTAACTCGCTCCCGCCCGCACCTCCCGTTCCATCTGCCGGCCGGAGGCGAGGATGGTCAGGCGGGCGCCGATCCCGTCGCGGTTCGCGCCGGAGGCGACCAGCCGGACGCGCAGGGAGCGGGCGCCGGGAGCGCCCGCCGCCTCGTTGCGCCAGAGGTGGACCGGGCCGCCGTTCTCGGTCACCAGGACGTCCAGGTCGCCGTCCCCGTCGACGTCGCCATAGGCCGCGCCACGGCCGAGGAGGCGCTGGGCGAGCGGACCGCCGAGGCGCGGCGCGACGTCCGCGAACCTCCCTTGCCCGTCGTTCAGGAAAAGATGCGGCGCCTGGCGGTAGTAGATCCCCTCCTGGGCCCGCTCGACCTCCTCGCGCACATGGCCGTTGGCGGTGAAGAGGTCGAGGTCGCCGTCCAGATCGAGATCGGCCAGGAAGAGCCCGAAGGTGAGGGTGAGAAGGCTCTGGCGGGTGATCCCGGAGGCCGTCTCGCGGTCGGCGAAGAGGTCGGCGCCGGCGTAGCGGTAGACTCCGATCGACTCCTTGCTGAAGTTGCCGACGAAGAGGGTCAGCCGCCCCTCTCCCTTGCTCGCGCCGTCGACCACCCCGGCGTCGACCCCCATGCCGGCGCGGGCCCGGCCACCCGCGTCGAAGGCCACGCCGACCGACCGACCGATCTCGACGAAAGTGCCGTCGCCACGGTTCTTGTAGAGGAGGTTGGCCTCGGTGTCGTCCGCGACGAAGAGGTCGGGACGGCCATCGCCGTCGTAGTCCAAGGCCACCGCCCCCAGCGTCTTGCCGGGTCCGCCGGAGAGGCCGACGCGGGCGGTCTGGTCGGAGAACCGGCCGTTGCCCACGTTGTGGTAGAAGTGCCCGGGCGTCCCGTGGTAGAGCTCCGGCGTGCAGTAGCTCTTGGTCGTGCCGTCGAACGAGCAGAGGAGGTCCCCCTGGGGGGACCACTCGACGTAGCTGCCGACGTAGAGGTCGAGCCGGCCGTCGCCATCGGCGTCGAAGAACACCGCGGCGGTGTTCCAGCTCGGCGGGCCGCGCACCCCGGCCGCGGCCCCCACCTCGGTGAAGACGCCGCCGTCGTTCCGGAACAGGAGGTTGCCGGCGAGGGTGGTGAGGAGGACGTCCGGGTCGCCGTCGCCGTCATCGTCGGCGACCCAGGCGCCGAAGCCGTAGGCGCGCACGCCGTCGAGATGGGCCTCGCGGGTGCGGAGGGCGAACCGGCCGTCCCCCAGGTTCCGGTAGAGGGCGAGCGCCGGCCCTGCCGACTCTCCCAGCTCCAGCCCTCCCCCGCCGACGAGCAGGACGTCGAGCCGGCCGTCGCCGTCGTAGTCGAGGAAGGCGGCCCCCGCCCCCATGGTCTCCAGGAACCACTTCCTGCCCTTGGCCCCGGTCGCATGCCGGAAGCCGGCGAGGCCGGCCGCCGCGGTGACGTCGGTGAACCGGAAGCCAGGCGGCGGACCGGCGGGGACGGGAGCTCGGCCCCCACAGGCGAGGAGCAGACCGCCGAAGAGGCCGCAGGCGAGAAGGGTGCTCTGGGCACGCATACGTTTTAGCGTCGCGGAAAGTATACAGGTCCCCGGAGCGGTTCGAGCTCGATTCGCGCTACTCTGCACCCTGGGATCAGTGAGAACGCCGAGAGGAGACCCTGATGAGCCAGACCAAGAGCTTCGCCGACCAACTGGAGCGCGCGTTTCGTGGCGGGGCCTGGCACGGCCCGGCCGTGGCCGAGGCGCTCGCCGGAATTGACGCCGCGGCCGCCGCGGCGCGGCCGCTCGCCGGCGCGCATTCGATCTGGGAGATCGTCCACCACCTGACCGTGTGGAACGAGGTGCCGCGGCGCCGCCTCGACGGCGAGCGACTGGAGAACCTCCCCGCCGAACGCGACTGGCCGCCGGTGGTGGACGTCTCCGCCGACGCCTGGGGGGCCGCTCTCGCGGCGCTCGAAGGTTCCCATGCCGCGCTCCACGCGCGCGTCCTCGACCTCGCCGACGACCAGCTCGACGATCCGGTCGCCGGGAGCGACGCCACGGCCCGCGGCATGCTCTTCGGCGTCCTCCAGCACAACACCTACCACGCCGGCCAGATCGCGCTCCTCTGCAAGGCGCGGGGAGGGCGGCCATGACCACCCTCGAGGTGGTGCGCGACGAGCTGCTCGAGCGTCGTGAGCGCCTGGCCGGCCTGGCGGTCACCGTCCGCGAGAGCCAGCTCGTCGAGCTGTTGCAGCACGTCGACCGCGCCCTGGAGCGCCTCGACGGCGGGACCTGGGGGCAGTGCGCCGTCTGCCTGGGGACTGTCGAGCCGGACCGCCTGGCAGCCGATCCGCTGCTGACCCTCTGCCTCGACTGCCTCTCCCCCGCCGAGCGCAAAGCCCTGGAGCGGGACCTGGAGACGGCGGCGCGGGTGCAGGCCGCTCTCCTGCCTCCACGCCAGCTGGCGTACGCCGGCTGGGAGGTGGCGTTGCTCTGGGAGCCGCTCGGGCCGGTCTCCGGCGATCACTACGACCTGCTGCGGCCGAAAGGCGACGACGAGCCGCTGCACCTGGTGGTCGGTGACGCGTCGGGCAAGGGCGTCGCGGCGTCGCTCGTCCAGTCGCACCTGCACGCCCTCCTGCGCGCCCTGGCCGCTCCCGAGATCTCTCTCGCCGCGCTGCTCGCCCGGGCCAACCGTCTGCTCTGCGAGGTCACCCTTCCCGCCGCCTACGCCACCCTGCTCGCGGCCCGGCTCTACCCCGGTGGGCGGGTGGAGCTGGCCAACGCCGGACATCCGCGACCGCTGCTCGCCGACCGCCGCGGCGTCCGTCCCGTCGAGGGCGCGGGGCTGCCGTTGGGGCTCTTCTGCGAGGCCGAGTACACCCCCAGAGATCTCCAGCTGGCCACCGGCGACACCCTGCTGTTCTACACCGACGGCTGGACCGAGGCGGCGACGGACGAAGGCGAGTACGGCATCGGCCGGGCCGCCGCCGCCCTGCGCCGGGGGAAAAACCGCCCTCTGTCGGAGCTCCTCGCCGCCTGCCGGGCCGACATGGAGGGTTTCCTGCACGGCGCGCCGCGCGGCGACGACCTCACCCTCCTGGCGCTGCGCCGCGCACGCCCCGGTTGAGCCCCGCCACTGCTACAATCCGCCTCCGGGCCGGAGTGGCGAAATGGCAGACGCAGGAGACTTAAAATCTTCCGCCGCAAGGCGTGCGGGTTCGAGTCCCGCCTCCGGCACCAGGACTGCTCCCACCCGCGGCATGCGACCACGCTCCGGGAGGAAGGCCGGCTCAATGGCTGCCGAGCCGAGGCGGCGCGGAATAGTCGGCGAGCCGCATGCTGCTAAATTCCATTTCGATCTTTGTTCTCGGTCTCAAGCGGGACGCCGCCGATAGGAAGAGATCGTGGACGGCGCGGCCCCGCCGGAGATGAATCTCCGGGCTATGCGTTGCGCCGGATGAATCCGGCTTGGCCTTGGAGCCGGGCTTCGACGCCACGGCGGCCGCCGCTTCGTACGCGAGCGTCGTCGACAGCCATCTCGCGGCGGTCGAGAGGCTGGGCAGCGGTGCCGTTTGGGGGGAAACCGAGGACGTCCTCATCACCACGACCAAGGTCTATCTGCTCATCCGTCTGCTGGGCGACGGTCATTACCACTGGCTCGCCGTTTCGAGCGACGCCAACCTGGCGCTCTGCCGCCTGCTGATGCGGAGCTACGAGGCGTTCCTGTTGAGTGGGCTGTAGCTCAAGAGCCGGCGACCGCCGCCGCGAGATGGCGCTCCGCCGCCGCCCAGGCCGCCTCCCCATCGGATTTCCAGCCAGTGCCGGCGACATCGGCGAGCGCCCCGGCCACCGCCTCGATGGTGCGGCGGAGGAGGTCGGGCCGGGAGGTCACGTAGCCCATGTGGCCGACCCGGAAGTAGTCGTTGCGGATCGTCGGGTGGAGCCCGCCGGCGACCGCCACGCCGCGGTCCAAGATGCGGCGCACGAGAGTCGCATCGACCCCCGGCGGAAAACGCAGGGCCGAAAGGGTGTTGGCTGCGAGCTCCGGGCGCGCCGGCACGGCGGTGAGGCCCAGGGCCTGCCAGGCCGCGCGCAGCGACCGGCCGGTGCGCTCGTGGGCGGCGATCCGGGTCTCCAGCCCGCCCTCCAGGATCTCGCCGAGCCCGGTCTCCAGGGCGAGGATCAGGTTGGTGGCGGGGGTCGAGAAGTAGCTCGGCCGGCGCTCCTCGTAGGCGCGCATCACCGGCTGCCAGAGCTCCCAGTCGAGGTACATCGGCAGCTTGGGGCTACCCGTCCGAGCAGAGCGGGCGGCGCCGGCCGCGAGCGCCCGCGGGCTCGCCACGAGGAGCGCGAGCCCGGGCGGCAGGCCGAGGGCCTTCTGGGAGGCGGTCAGGTAGACGTCGGCGTCCCAGGCGGCCATGGCGAAGCGCTCGCCGGCGGTGGCGCAGACGCCGTCGAAGACCGACAGCAGGCCGCGCTGCCGGGCGAGGCGGGCGAGCGGCTCGGGATCGACCCGCACCCCGGTCGAGGTGTCGACGTGGGTGACGTAGAGCGCCTGGAACGGTCCCTGCGCGGCCATGGCGTCGCCGACCTCCTCGGGCGTCGGGGCCTCCCCCACCGCCGCCTTGACCTCGACCACGGAGGCTCCCTGCCGGCGGAGCATCTCGGCGATGCGGTCCGAGAAGTAGCCGGTGTTGACCACCAGCACCCGGTCGCCGGGCGCGGTGAGGTTGGCGACCGCCATGTCCATGGCCGCCGTGCCGCCGCCGGCGACGACGAAGGGCTGGCTGTCGGGGGTGGCCTGCCAGACCTGGCGCATCCGTTCGAGCGCCGTGCCGAACGAGGCGAGGAGCGGCGCGGCGGTGTGGCCGGGAGGGGGCACGCTGAAGGCCCGGAGGACAGCCGGCGAGATCTCGATCGGGCCGGGGATCATGAGCAGGGGGGCGGTCGCCATGGGAATCTCCGGCTCCCTTCCGGACCGGCGGCGGGACGCCGCGCGCGGGGGAGCCCAGGGGGAGAGGATATCGCGACCGCTTCAGGAGCGGGTGGCCCGCCTCTCCCGCACCCACCGGCGCAGGGCCGCCCCGACGAGGACGACGACCAGCAGCACGGCGAGCAGCAGCCCGGCGCGCCCGATCCAGTGGGCGAGCCGCCGCCACTGGGTGCCGAAGGCCGCCCCCAGGGTGCCGATGACCAGCGCCCAGAGGATGCCGCCGCCGGCGTTCCACAGCACGAAGCGGCGGTAGGACATCCGGTTGGCCCCGGCGAGGAGCGACGAGAGGGTGCGCAGAACGGCGACGAAGCGGGCGAAGAAGACGGTCTTCGCCCCATGGCGCTCGTAGAAGGCCTCCGCCCGCGCCAGATGACTCCCGTCGAGTCGGAACAGGTGGCCGTAGCGGAGGAGGAGCGCCCGGCCGCCCCGCCGCCCGATCCAGTAGCCGAGGTTGTCGCCGGCGATGGCGCCCAGGGCGGCGGCCAGGATCACCCCGCGCAGGTCGAGGTGCCCGGCTCCGGCGTAGGCGGCGCCGAGGAGCAGGATCGTCTCCCCGGGGAGCGGGATCCCCGCCCCCTCGGCCATAATGGCGAGAGACACGACCAGGTAGCCGTAGGTCGCGAGCAGCCGCTGGAAGAGGTCGAGCATGACGAGGAGCGGACGGTCAGGCAGCCGGCACCGTCAGCCCGCCAGCCCGATATTGCCGGCTCCATGCCCACTCTCGCCGCAGGCACGCTGTCGGACGCTCGTCGGCATCAGGTGAGGAGCCCGCGGCGGGCGGCGTAGCGGACCAGCTCGGCGGTGTTGTGGACGCCGAGCTTCTCCATCAACCGGCAGCGGTGGTTGTCGGCGGTCTTGGCGCTGATCCCGAGGTCGCGGGCGATCTCCTTGGTCGTGCGGCCGTCGACCACCAGGTGGAAGACCTCGCGCTCCCGCGGAGAGAGGCCGCCATAGGGACCCTCGACCGACGTCGGCTGCCGGCACTGTTCGGCGAGCACCCGCGCCGCCTGGGGACCGAAGTAGCCCTGGCCGGCGTGGAGGGCGCGCACCGCGGCGAGGAGCTCGCTCACCGCGCTGTCCTTGACCAGGTAGCCGGAGGCGCCGGCGCGCACGATCGGCAGGATGTACTCCTCCTCCTCGTGGACCGTGAGGGCGAGCACGCGGATCTGCGGCAGCTCCTCGTGGATGCGGCGTACCGCCTCCAGGCCCGACAGGCGCGGCATGGTGAGGTCGACCACCGCCACCTCCGGCCGCGTGGCGCGCGCCTTCTCGACCGCCTCCAGGCCGTCCGCCGCCTCGGCCACCACCTCGCACTCGCCGCTCTCGACGAGCAGGCTCACCAGCCCCTGGCGTACCAGGGTGTGATCGTCGGCGACCAGGACCCGCACCCGTGACATCATCCTCTCTCCTCCGCCGCCGGAGCGGCCATTGCCGGATCGCGCAGCGGCATCGCGGCGGTGAGCCGGGTTCCGCCTCCCGGCGCCGCCGCGATCTCCAGGCGACCGCCGAAAAGCTCCACCCGGTCGCGCATGCCGCGCAGGCCGGAGCCGCTGGCGCCCATCGCCCCGCCCGCCAGGATGGCCGCGGGGTCGAACCCCCGTCCGGCGTCGGACACCCGCAGCTCGAGCGATTCCCCGGTCCGCCGCAGGGCGACCTCGGCGCGCTCGACACCCGAGTGCTTCAAGACGTTGGTCAGGGCCTCCTGCACCAGCCGGAAGACGAGGGTTTCGAGATCTGGGTCGAGGCGCTCGTCCCCCCGCTCCAGGGCCTCCAGGGCGAGCTCGACCATGAGGCCGGTGCGCTGCTCCAGGGTGCGGGCGAGCCAGGAGAGGGCGGCCGCGAGCCCCAGGTCGTCGAGCACGGGCGGGCGCAGCAGGCGCGACAGCTCGCGGCTCTCGTTGAGCGCCAGGCGGGCCATCTCGACCGAATCGGCGAGGCCGGCCGCAAGCTCCGTGGAGAGCGCCGGGGCGAGCTTCTCCCGCAGCCGCTCCAACTGGTGGGTGAGGGCGGTCAGGGTCTGCCCGATCCCGTCGTGCAACTCGCGCGCGATGCGCCGCTGCTCCTCCTCCTGCACCCTCCAGACGGCCTTCGCCAGGCCGCGGAAACGGCGTTCCCCCTCGATCAACCGGGCGAAGAGGCGCTCGTTGGCGTGCGTGATGTCGCGCACCCGGTCGACGATGTCGTGCATCGGATCGGCGGCGTCAGCCGTGCCGACCGGGCGGTTGCGATCTGATGATGGGCGGTCCGCCGTCTCCGCCATGCTCCTTGCCATGTCCCACCTCCGTCAAACGATCGAAGAACTGGCGCTGCTCCGGGCTCAGGTCCCGGCTCACCCGGGCGATCTCCTCGGCGACGCGGCGGCGCTCGACTATGGCCTCGGCACGATGGGAGACATCGGCATCGCGCTCCAGGGCCGCGGCGAGCAACCGGTGCAGGCGGTAGGCGCCGGCATAGCTGCCGCAGGCCGCCGCCTGTTCGAGGGCGGCCCGGGCCGCCACCTCCGCCCGCCGCGCATCTCCCGTGGCGAGCGCCGCCGCCGCCACCGCCTCGGCGGCACGCAGGCGCAACCGCGCATTGCCCAGCGTGTCGGCCTCGGCGCGCAGACGCTCCAGGTCGGCCAACCCGTTCGCCCGGCCGGAGAGCGCGGCGGCCGAGAGCCGGGCCGAGAGGAGCTCGACCACCCCGTGGCTCGCCGCCGCCTCGGTCACCGCCCGGCGCAGGGCGACCGCCGCCGCGCCGCGCTCGCCACGCGCCAGGAGCGCCTCGCCGCGCAACCGGGAGAGCTCGGCCTGCTGCTCCCGGTTGTCCCCGGAACGCAGCAGCTCGTCGGCTTCCTGCAGACGTTTCCCGGCGCTCTCCGTCATCCCCAACTCGAGCTCGGTCTCGGCCATGGCCAGGGTGATCTCGGCGAGCCCGCGCAGGTCGTGGATCTCGCGCTGGACCGGCAGGACCTCGCCGTAGGAGGCGAGAGCCGCGCCCGGGCGTCCCTGGTACTGGGCAAGGCGCCCCAGGAAGGTGAGCGAGACGACGATCGTCTCCTTCATGCCGAGCTCGCGGCTGGTGCGCAGAGCGGTCAGGAACGAGCGGACCGCCTCGTCCCACTGTCCGCGCGCCAGCTCCAGCTGGCCCAGGTTCTGGGTGGCGCGGACGACGGCGCTCGGATCGGCGCTGCGCTTCGCCAGGTCGAGCCCCTGTCGGTAGTAGACCAGGGCGTCGTCGTAGCGCCCGAGGAGAGAATAGGCGAAGCCCACGTTGCCGAAGCTCTGGGCGAGCGCGATGTCGTTGCCCAGGTCTCGCCGGGCGCGCAGCGCCCGCTGGTAGTGCGCCAGGGTCTCCTCGTAGTTGCCGCGCTGCTCGGCGAGCACCCCGAAGTCGTTCTCCACGTCGGCGATCCCGCTCTGGTTCCCCAGCCGGGTGAAGAGCACCAGGGACTCTTTGTACTTCGCCTCGGCCGCCCCGTATTCGCCGCGCAGGGTGTGAAGGGTCCCCAGGTTGCGCAGGCTCATCGCATAGCCGCGCTCATCGCCGATCTTCTTGCGCAGCGCCGCCGCCAGCTCGTAGTTCTCGAACGCCCGGTCGATCTCTCCCAGGCGGTGATAGCCCACCCCGATGGCGTTGCGCACCTCGGCCCGGCCCTGATCGCTGCCCAGCTCGTTCTGCACGACGAGCGCCTGCACGAGGAGCTCGTCCACCGCCCGGCGGGCGTTGCCGGCGACGATCGAGTACTTGCCCAGGAGGAACCAGGCGCGCGGGTGGTGCGGCGCCAGTCGCACCACCGCCTCCAGGGCCGCGATCGCACGGTCCAGGCTCCCCTGCTCGCCGTAGGCCTCGGCCAGCTCGACCCGTGCCTCGACGTCGTCGGGAAAGCGGGCGAGGAGCTGGGCGAGGAGCTCCTGCGCCCGCTCCGGGTGGCCGGCGAGCCGCGCTTCGACGGCCCGTGCCTCGTAGGCGGCGCGGCTGTCCCCCGCTCCCAGGGTTTCGACCGCGCGGCGCGCCGCCTCCTTCGCCGGTTCACCGCGGCCGAGCGCCTCCCGGGCCCGGGCGAGCTGCACCCAGGCGGCGCTGTAGTGGGGGTCGGCGGCCACCGCCCGCTCCAGGGCCGGCACCGCCGCCAGGGCGTCGCCGCGCAGCAGGCTCGCCGTCCCCTCCGAGTAGCTGGCCAGGACCGCCGGCGCGCGGCGCGCCACCGACGCGACCTCCACCGCGGGCACCGCGAGGTTTTGGCGCAGGGTGCTGCCGAGCTCCTCGACGAGATGGAAGGCCTCCGCGATCGGCGCCTCGGCGTGGATCTCCGCCGGCGGCGCGCCGGACGGCTCGTTGGCCACCAGGGAGAGATCGATCCGCAGCTGGCCGCCCGCGGCGCGGACCCGGCCCCCGACCAGCCGGTCGGCATCCAGGAGCCTGGCCAGGCGCCGCTCCTCGGCGTCGGTCATCGAGCCGCGGGGCAGCTTCAGGTCGTCGAGCGTGCTGAACACCCGCTGGCTGTCGAGAATCCGCAGCTCCGGGTTCTCGGCCAGAGAGGTGGCGAGCATCTCCGGCACTCCGGTGGCGACCCAGGCGAGGTCCGGCCGGCCGGTCTCGTCGGCCAGGGGGAGGAGGGCCACGGCATGCCGGGCGGACCCCGCCGACGACGACCCCGCCGGCGCCGCCACCTTCCTCGGCGGGGGCTGCCGGGCTCGCCGGTGCACCGTCCAACCCACGCCGAGGAGGGCGGCGAGGACCAACAGGGCGAGAAGGCCGGCTGCCACCTTCGCCCGGCGCCGCGCCCCCACCCGGAACGCCGGCGGCGTCGCTCCCACGCGGTCGAGCTCCCGGACGACCTCGGCGGCGTCCGCCGGGCGCCGGGCGGGATCGTGCGCCAGCAGCCGTTCGATGAGGCTGCGCAGGGGCTTCGGCACCCGGCCGTCCGTCCAGCGCAGGTCCGGCGTCGCGCCGCTCCACCGCTGGGCGAGCATCTCAGCCTCGGTCGCCGCCGAGAACGGCAGCTCGCCGGTCAGCATCTCGTAGAGCAGGAGGCCCAGGGCATAGAGATCGGACCGCCCATCCACCGCCTCGCCCCGCGCCTGTTCCGGCGAGAGGTAGCCCAGGGTGCCGAGGACGGTCCCCGGCTGGGTACGGCGGGACCCCGAGAGGGAGCGGGCGACCCCGAAATCGGTGATCGCCGCCCGCAGCGCACCCCCGCTCTCGTCGACCAGGACGTTGCCCGGTTTGAGGTCTCTGTGCACCACCCCCGCCTGGTGGGCCGCGCCCAGCGCCAGGGCGAGCTGGCGGGCGATCTCGATCGCCCGCTCCGGCGGCAGCCGCTGCTCCTCGGCGAGCAGCTCGCGCAGCGAGCGGCCGGGAACGAAGTCCATGGTGAGGAAGACGAGGTCGCCGTCGTTCCCGATGTCGTGGATGCGCACGACGTTGGGATGGCTCACCTGCCGGGCGAGCAGCAGCTCCTGCTTGAAGCGCTCGCGCAGCTCCCCCCCCTCCACCAGGTCGGGCCGCAGGATCTTCACCGCGATGGTCAGGCCGAGCTGCTCGTCCTCGGCCTGGTAGACCATCCCCATGCCGCCGATGCCCAGCACCTCGAGGATCCGGTAGCGTCCGCCGAGCCGGGCCCCCGCCGCGAGCCCCCGGGCGGCGACGAAGGTCCGGGTCGGGAGATCGTTGCGCTGCCGCTCCGGCAGCTTCTCGCTCACGAGGTCACCCCGAGGAGGTTCTGCCAGGTGTCGGCGAGCGGCCGCGCCGCAGCCCCCGATGATGCCGGAGGTGTCGCCACCGCCCTGGCCTCCGACGCCGTCGATTTCACCGGCTCCGCGGGGCCGCGGAGCGACCGGTCGAGAATCTCCCGGATCTGGCCCGACAGGCGGGTGCCCAGCCTGCCACCCTCCTCTCCCCGGCTTTCCCGCGCCACCCGCTCGGCCAGCCCGCGGAGCTCGCCGTCCAGGCGCGTCACGGCGATGGCCAGCCCGGCCTGC
>DASQPA010000508.1:0-4923 GCA_035644215.1 Thermoanaerobaculia bacterium | reverse complement strand
TCCCAAAGTCTTTCCGGATGCTCCGGAAACGTTTCCGGAGGTCCCAAAAGCTTTCCGGACGCTCCGGAAACCGTGCGGGAGGGGGCAGCCTCCCAGACCGGCATGGCGCCCGCTATCGCGTCCCTCCCCCCGGGGCGGGGGAGGGTTGGGCCTGGGGGGAGGACAGGAGGGGGGTGCTCCGGAGTTTCCCTGGGAACGCTGGCGTCCTCGCCGGCTCTTCTCGTCCTTCGCGATCCGGCCGGCGGGGACGCCAGCGCTCCCAGGGACCCCATAGGCGCTAACTTTGCGGCCGCGACGCCTGGGATGAACGCAGTAGGAGGGGGTAGAGACGCCCAGCCGCTACCACAGGCTTTTCCTTGACTCGAACGCCAGGGCGTCTCCAGCGCTGCGGCATCGTAGGCGTTCCCGGCCTGCGGAGACGCCCTGGCGGCGGTGGTTGAGGCAAGGTTCGTGGTAGCGGCTGGGCGTCTACGAACACCCGCTCCGCATGCGCGATTTCTTTACAGCTCAGGTCCCGGCTCGGCTGACCCGTGACTCTTCGGGATAGGGAAAGTCGGGTGCGGATCCCGCAAGCTCGAGGAACTCTTGGCTCCACGTCCTCTTGATGGGCTCCAGAATCACGCGGTCTCCCTGCTGCGAGATCAGGACCTCCTCCTCGCTCTCCAAGCGGAGCTCCTTCGGCAGCTGGACCGCCTGACTCCCGCCGCTCTTGAATAGTTTGGCCTTCTGGGCCATGGCCGTGACCTCCAACCGAGCCAGCATTCGAGTCGATGATATCCTTCTGGCAGATCCGAAGAAATGGGGGAATCGCCCAGAGATGTCGCCGCTGATCAACTCTGTCGTCCTGGCGTGTCTGGTGCTGTCGGCCGTTCTCGTCCTGGCCGACCTTCTGCTCTCTCGCTCGCTCCGTCGGTTCCTCCTTGAGGCCGGGTTGCTGGTCGTGGCTGCGCTGGTCCTCCGGTTCACCACCGGCTTCCCCGAACCCGCGTCCCGGCAGTCCTTCGGGAGCGGTAGCATCTCCCTACCGATCCTCGTCCTCCTGTTCGTCTGCATCCTCGTCGGGATGGCGGCCCGCTACGTCTTCTACCTCCGGGGGCGTTTCTCCTGGATGTCCTTCCTCAAGCCTCTCTGTGTCTCACCGATCGTCCTCCTTCCCCTGCTCGGCACGCTTCAGGGCTCCGCAGCCCTGGAGCCGATTCAGGTGATCTCCTTCTGCCTTCTGGCGTTCCAGAACGGCTTCTTCTGGCGGGTGGTGTTCGAGCGTGCTGATCCCGGCCGCAAACCTTAAGCGGATTCGCTCCTTCTTGAGTCTGGCGCTGGCGCTCCTTAGCGCTCAGGCGGCGGTGGCCGCCCAGCCGCAGGACGTCCCCGCGCAATACCGGAAGTTCTTCGTCCATTACGTCGATCGCCGATCCTTATCCGAGAAGGTCCTCAACTTGGCCGGCCTGACCTCTGGGGACGTCGGCCGCAGCTTCGCGCTGATCGCGGGTGTCGATACCTATCCGAACCTGCCGCGGCAAGACCGCTCGCTCCGGCCGGCAGCTGTGGATCTCCAGAATCTGGAGCGTTACCTCCGGGACTTTGAGTATTTCGACGAGATCGTGGTTCTCCGCAACGAGGCGGTCACGGACGACAACTTCAAGTACTTCCTCCAGGCCTACTTCCCGGAGCGCCTCACGAAGTTCCCCAAGTCCCGTTTCCTGTTCGCCTACTCGGGGCATGGGATTCAAGAGGGACCCAGAGGCTATCTCCTACAGTCGAACGCGACCAGTTTCAGCGATAAAGCCAACAGCATCTCCCTTGAAGTCCTGCGAACGTTATATGGTGAGATCGTCGACTCGGCCTATCAATCCCTCGCCCTGATCAATGCCTGCCACAGCGGCGCATTTGAGAAGAGAGCTTTCGGTCGCCGCAAGCTCTTGCCGAGGGGACCGGGCGCCCACGTGATCACCGCGGGAGGAACCCGCGAGCTCGCCTGGCACGACGAGCGCGTCGGCCCCGGGAGCCTCTTTTTCGAAAAGCTCTTCGCCGGTCTGGAAGGGCCGGCGGACAACGAACCTATCCAATCACAAGGCCCTCCCGGCGACGGCGTCATTACGGTACCTGAGCTCTGGGCCTATCTTTCCGAAGAGATCCAGCTCGAGACAGATCAACGCCAGAACCCACTGGCGAGCGATCTCTCCAGCAACGGCAGCAGCGGAAGCTTCTTTTTCCTCAATCGTGGCAGGGAAGTGCGCGCTGGAATCGCACAGCCGTGGGATTCGAAGCGGCCGGGAGTCAGGAGTCTCGGAACGATCTCGCATCCGGAACCTTCACCCCAAGAGCTTGCCTCGAAGGGCGATGAAGCATTCAAAAGAGGGCACTTCGGAGAAGCCTTGAGTCGCTTCCTTGAAGCCTGCAATTCAGGATCTGCCCACTCTTGCTGGCACGCTGGCGACATCTATCACACTGGCCCGGGTGGATTGACGGTCGACCAGACCAAAGCCGTCGAGTTCGATCGGAAAGCCTGTGACAAGGGAGATGCGAGGGGATGCGCGGCTCTGGGATTCATGTACGACAAGGGCCAAGGAGGGCTGGCCGCCGACTCGGTCAAGGCTGTAGATCTCTACCGAAAAGCCTGTGATGCTGGAGATGGAAGGGGTTGCTCAAACCTTGGAGTCTCCTACGCAAAGGGCCAAGGAGGGCTGGTCGCAGACTTGGTCAAGGCTGTAGAGTTCTACCGAAAAGCCTGCGATGCTGGAGATGGAAAGGACTGCTCAAACCTCGGAATGTCATACGCAAACGGCCAAGGAGGGCTGGCCGCCGACCCGGTCAAGGCTGCAGAGCTCTACCGCACGGCCTGCGACGCAGGAGAGGCATTGAGCTGCACAAACCTTGGATTCGTGTACGAGAAAGGCCGAGGAGGGCTGGCCCCAGACCAGGACAAAGCAGTAGATCTCTACCGCAAGGCCTGTGATGCAGGCGATGCATTGGGCTGCACAAACCTCGGATTTGCGTACGGACGTGGCCAAGGCCGACTGGCCGTCGATCAAGGCAAAGCGGTAGAGCTCTACCGAAAGGCCTGCGATGCAGACGATGCGTTGGGCTGCTCAAACCTCGGAGTCGCATACGAGGTAGGCCAAGGCCGGCTGGCCGTCGATCAAGTCAAAGCGGTAGAGCTCTACCGAAAAGCCTGCGATGCAGACGATCCATTGGGCTGTTCAAACCTCGGAAGTGCGTACAACGGTGGGAAAGGAGGACTGACCCGAGACTGGGACAAAGCTGTAAAGCTCTTCCAGAAGGCATGCAACGCAGGAAATGCCCAAGGATGTACTAACCTGGGCAATATGTACACCTGGGGTAAAGGTGTGCCTAGAGACACGGCGAAGGCGGCTGAGCTATACAAGACGGGGTGTAACCTCGGAGAGCCGACTGCCTGCAAAAAGCTGAAGAATTGAGGGCGCATCAGCCCCCGCCCTCCCGCCCCTCCACCCCCAGCCGCCGCGCCAGATCGCTGGTCAACATCCCATCCGGGTCCAACCGCCGTTTCATCTCCCGGAACCGGACCAACCGCTCCCCATACGCCCGCGCCAGCTCCTCGCCATTCAGCAGCGCATCCTTGGCCAGATAGAAGCTCCCTCCCGCGTCAAGTACGATGGCCGTCATCTCGTGCCCGAGCGCTTCAAGCGCCGCCCAGCCCTTGGTGGCGACCCGGAAGTCGAGCGCCAGCGAGTAGCCGTCCAGGGCATGGGTCAGCAGGAACGGATCGGGGCGGTGGCGCTTCAGCACCCCGAGCGACGAGACGATCCCCCGCTTCCGGCAGAGCTTGAGGACCTCCGGCATCACCCGCCGCGCCTCCTCTTTCGGCACGAAGAGCTGGTACTGGACCAGCCCCTCCGGCCCATAGGCGAGCCGCCAGTTGGGGATGTAGTCCAGGAGGAAGGCGAAGGCGACGTGCGACTGGAGGTAGGTCTTCCCCGGCCGCGAGAGAAACCCCAGGTGGTACTTGGCGGAGTTCGTCAGGCGGACGCCGGGATTGTTCAAGAAGAAGGTCAGGAAGCGCCAGATCTGGCTCTTCGGGAATCCCAGGATGCGCGGCGGGAGCCCCTGGCGCTCGACGTGGAGGGAGGCCGGCCCCTGGGGGTCCTCCCCCGCCGGCAGGTAGTTCGCCTGGTGGATCAGGCCGCGACCCCCGCCCCAGGCGTCGATCCAGCCCACCAGGTAGTCGGCGACCGGCAGGCGCTCCTCGAAGCGGTCGATCATTTCCGCGAAGCTCCTGGCCGGGATCGGCTCGACCTTGAGGAGCCCGCTCTCGACCTTCTTGAGCTTCATGCGAAGCCGGGTCACCGCGCCCAGGAGGCCGGCGCCGCCGATCACCGCGTGGAAGACGTCCGCGTTCTCCTCCCGGCTGCAGCGCAGGAGGTCGCCGCGCGGGGTCAGGAGATCGAATTCCAGGGTGTGCTCGCCGATCGTCCCGGCCTTGAAATTGTTCTTGCCGTGGATGTTCATGGCCAGGCAGCCGGCCAGGGTGGGGAACATGGTGCCCGGCACCACCGGCGGCCACCAGCCGTCCTCGATGGTCCGGCGCCAGAGCCCCTCGATGGTCAGCCCCGGCTCGGCCTCGACCACCCCGGCTTCCGGGTCCCAGCAGAGCATGCGGTTGAGCTGGCGAAGGTCAAGGACCAGGCCGGCGCGGTTCAAGGAGGCGTCGCCGTAGCTCCTCCCCGCGCCACGCAAGGTGACCGAGAGCCCCTCCTCCCGCGCCTGCCGGAAGAGCGCGGCGATCTCCTCGGCGTCGCGCGGCGCTGCATAGCGGCAGGCCGCCCGCACCGAGCCGCCGAAGCCGTCGAGGACCCGCCAGGGGGCCGAAGTGCGGAGCGGAGGGCCTGCGGAGTCCACGGTCAGACGTTCAGGCGGCGGAAGAGGAAGGAGGGGATCGACCGC
>DASQPA010000507.1:0-18272 GCA_035644215.1 Thermoanaerobaculia bacterium | reverse complement strand
GGGGATGGGAGCCATGCTGCTCCTCGAACCGGGGGGGACCGTCCGCGGCTCCCTGGGGACGCCGGAGCTTGACCGGTTCGCCATCGCGGAGGCCCAGGGCCTCCTGCCTTCGGGGCGCTCGGGGGTCCATACGATCGGCGGCCGGCGGGTCTTCGTCGAGGTGCTGCCGCCGCCCCACCACCTCGTCGTCTGCGGCGCCGGCGAGGACGCCCGGCCGCTCGTCGCCTATGCCGCGGATTCCGGGTTCCGCGTCACCCTCGTCGACCACCGCCCGGCGCTCCTCGTCCCCGAGCATTTTCCCGCGGCCGCGCGGCTCGTCCTGGCGCGCCCCGGGCAGCCGGACCTCGCCCTGCCGCCTCCCGAACGGTCGCTGGCGGTGGTCAAGACCCACTCGCTGGCCATCGATCGGGAGTGGGTCCGGCTCTTCCTCTCGGCCGGTTACCCCTACGTCGGCGTGCTGGGGCCGCGGGAGCGGACCACCGGCATCCTGCGCGAGATCGGCGCCGAGGGCGATCCCCGGGTCTACGGTCCGGTGGGGCTCGACCTTGGGGCCGACGGGCCGCGCCAGGTGGCGGTGAGCATCGTCGCCGAGCTGCTGTCCGTCCTCGCCCATCGCGAGCCGCGCCATCTCCAGGCGCGCCAGGAGGCCATCCATGCCGGCTGACGCCCCGGAGTCCCGCGGCGGACCGGTCGCCGGCATCCTCCTCGCCGCCGGCACCTCCAGCCGGATGGGGAGCAACAAGATGCTCTTCGAGCTCCACGGGGAGAGCGTCCTGCGGGGGGCGACGCGGCGGGCGCTCACGGGCGGCCTCTCGCCCCTCCTCGTCGTCCTCGGCCACCAGACGGAGCGGTCCCGGCAGGAGCTGGCCGGCCTCCCCTGCCAGATCGTCGTCAACCCCGACTACGAGCAGGGGATCACCTCGTCGCTCCGCGCCGGGCTCGGAGCCTTGCCGGAGGTGGCGCCGGAGATGCCGGAAATCATTGCGGCCATGGTGATGCTCGCCGACATGCCGTTCGTCACCGCCGAGATGATCGCCGCGATGATCGAGCGCTATCGCAATAGCCGGGCGCCGCTCGTCGTTTCGGACTACGAGGGGGTCCACGCGCCGCCGATCCTGTACGATGGCGCCCTCTTCGGGGAGCTCCTGGCGATGACCGAGACAGGCTGTGGCAAGCAGGTGGTGAAACGCCATCGGCACGAGGCGGAGGTCCTGGCCTGGCCGGCTGCGGCCTTGGCCGACCTCGACGTGCCGGACGACTATGAGCGCCTGCGCGGGTAGACCGGAGCCGGTGCTCACGTGGTAGGATGTTCTCATAATGACCCGCAAGCTCGCTGATATCCTGACCGCAGTCCGGGACCTTTCGTCGGACGAGCGCCGTCGTCTGATCATCGAGCTCGACTCGCTCCAGGAGACCGAGCACCCGGATGTGAAGCGGAGCCCGGAGCCTCTCGCTACGCTCCTGAGGCTCGCCGGCACAGCTCATTCCGAGTTCACTGACCTCTCGACGAACAAGTACGCCCACGTTGCTGCTGCCGTGCTCGACCACAAAGGTTGAGCCGCGATGAAGCGCGTGTTCGTGGACACCGGTGGGTTTGTCGCCCTGCTGGTTCGCGCTGCTACGAGCGCATTCCGATAAGGATTACTCGCTGTGCGATGCGATAAGTTTCGTCGTCATGGAGCGACTCGGAATCTCCGACGCCATCGCCTTTGATCGTCACTTCCGGGAATACGGCCGCTTTACGATCCTGCGCTAGCGGCCCAGCCAAGGCCCTACTTTCGCCCATTTAGCTGGCAGCGAAAGACCGGCCCCCGGGAGGCCCTGCCCCTACAATCGAAGCAGGTGCCTGAACTTTGACGCGGGACCTGCCCCGCCGATCCCTGCGGCTTGTAAGCGAGGGAGGTCGGCGGTATCTTTGGCACTCGGGTGGAGAGGGGGCACGCTTCGGACCATGCACGCAGAGCTCCTCGGGATGGCGGCGGACCTGGCGCGTCGGGAGGAGCCCTTCGTTCTCGCCGTCGTCGTGCGGCGCCGGCCCGCGAGCTCGTCCCAGGCCGGAGACATGGCGCTGATCACCGCCGCCGGCGCCTTCCATGGCTGGCTGGGCGGGAGCTGCACCCAGCCGACCGTCGTCCGCGAGGCGCAGCGCGCGCTTGCCGACGGCCAGCCCCGCCTCCTCGCCCTGGCCCCCGATCCGGAGGCCGAACGGCGGCCCGGGGTGGAGGTCTTCCCCATGACCTGCCACAGCGGAGGGACCGTGGAGATCTATCTGGAACCCGTCCTGCCGGCGCCGCGCCTCGTCGTCTTCGGCGTCTCCCCCACCGCCCAGGCCCTGGTCCGGCTGGCCAAGGGCATGGGCTACGCGATCACCGCCGTCGATCCCGACGCCGAGCCGGGTCTCTTCCCCGCCGCCGATCAGGTCCTGACCGCGCCGGGTGCCCTCGCCGGCAGCTCGCCCGTCCCGCGTTTCGTCGTCGTCGCCACCATGGGCGAGCGCGACGAGACGGCGATCCGCGAGGCGCTGGCCCTGGCGCCTGCCTATCTCGGAGTGGTGGCGAGCCGCAAGCGCTTCGCCCAGCTCCGGGAGACCCTGCTGGCCGGCGGGGTGACCGCCGCCGCGCTCGACGCCATCCGCAGCCCGGCGGGGCTCCCCATCGGCGCCCAGCTGCCGGCGGAGATCGCCCTCTCCATCCTGGCGGAGATCGTCGAACGGCAGCGTTCCCAGGCCGCCGCGGCACCGCTGGCGGGAGAGGCAGAGGAGGCGGCCGCCGCCCTGGAGGCCCTCGATCCGGTCTGCGGCATGACGGTGACGATCGCCACCGCCAAACATGTCGCCGAGCACGCCGGCCACACCTACTACTTCTGTGGTGGCGGCTGCCGCGAGCGCTTCGTCGCAGCGCCGGAGCGCTATCTCCCCTCGGAAATATCGGAGACGTCGGCTTGAGGGCCGAGATCGCGTCTCTCGCCGAGGCGATGGAACGCCTGGGCTACATCGCCGATCCGGCGATCGCCACGGCTCTCTTCCTCGCCCGCGAGATGCGCCGGCCGCTCCTCATCGAGGGCGACGCCGGCGTAGGGAAGACCGAGATTGCCAAGGTGCTGGCACGCCTGGAGAGCACTGAGCTGATCCGCCTCCAGTGCTACGAGGGGTTGGACGTCTCGACCTCCCTCTACGAGTGGAACTACCAGCGCCAGATGCTCCGCCTGCGCCTGGCCGAGAACGAGGGGCCGACGCGAAAGACTGCCGACGAGATCGAGGACCTGATCTTCGGTCGGGCTTACCTCCTGGAGCGGCCGCTGCTCCGCGCCATCACCCGGCGGGAGGGGCCGCCGGTCCTCTTGATCGACGAGATCGACCGCGCCGACGACGGCTTCGAGGCGTTTCTTCTGGAGCTGCTCTCCGACTTCCAGGTGACCATCCCGGAGCTCGGCACGATCCGCGCCGAGCACGTCCCCTACGTGGTCCTGACCTCCAACCGCAGCCGCGAGATCGGCGACGCCCTGCGCCGGCGCTGCCTCTATCTTTATATCGAGCACCCGACGCTCGAAAAAGAGGTGCGCATCCTCCATGCCCGGGTGCCGGGCGCCAGCGCCCACCTGGCGCAAGAGATCGGCCGCTTCATGCAGGCCCTGCGGCGGCGGCACCTGGCCAAGATGCCGGGGGTGGCGGAGACGATCGACTGGGCACAGGCGCTCCTCCACCTCCACCGCGAGCACCTGGACAAAGAGACGGTCGCCGAGACCCTGGGCTGCATCGTCAAGGACCAGAACGACATCCGCGAGCTGGGCGGGGGCGAGCTGGAAGCGGTACTGGCAGAGGCGACAGGATGAGCCGACCCGATCTCGCCGGCATGGACGGTCTGGTCGGGCACCTCGCCCGCTTCGCCGGTGCCCTGCGCGATTCGGGTGTTTCGGTCAGCCTGAACGACGAGGCGGACGGCCTGACCGCCCTCACCCTGGTCGACCTGGGAGACCGCGACGAGGTGCGCCGGGCGCTGCGGACGACGCTCAAGATCCGGCCGAGGGACGCCGCCCGTTTCGAAGAGATCTTCGGCCGGATGTGGCGGGTGGGATCGACTGCGGCGCCGGACCACCCGGCGCTCCGCGCGCCCCGGCTCGACCGCCCGCCGATGCGGCCCAAGCCGGTGGGCGGCGCGCCACGGCCCCGGCGTTCGGAAACCGGCGTCGAGACGGCGGTGCCGGAGGGCGGCGAGGAGCCCGGGTACAGCCCGGAGGCGGTGCTCCGGAGAAAGCCGTTCGAGGAGTGCGGGGCGGCCGACCTCCTGGCCATGGAGCAGCTCCTCGCCCGCCTGGCCCTGCGCCTCGCCACCCGTCGCAGCCGGCGGCGGGTGCCGGTCCGCGGCCGCGGCGAAACCGACCTGCGGCGCAGCTTCCGCCGCGCCCTGGCCCACGGCGGCGAGTTCCTCTCGCTCGCCAGAAGAGCCCGGCCGATCGAGCGGCCCCGGCTGGTGGTGCTCTGCGACACCAGCGGCTCGATGGACCCCCACGCCCGCTTCCTCCTCGGCTTCGTGCTGGCCCTCCGCCGGGTGGCGCGCGGCAGTGAGATCTTCGCCTTCAACACCTCGCTGGTGCGGCTCACCCCCTGGCTCCGCCCGGGCCGGGTCGACCTGGTGCTGGACCGTCTGGCCGCTTCGGTCCCCGACTGGTCGGGAGGGACGCGGATCGGCGAGTGTCTGGCCGATTTCGTGGCCAAGTACCTCGACTCGACGGTTGACGGGAAGACCGTGGTTCTCATCCTTTCCGACGGCCTCGACCGCGGCGACGTGGCACCACTCGCCGGAGCGATGCGAGCGATCCAGGCCCGCGCCCGGCGGGTCTATTGGCTGAACCCGCTGGCCGGCGACGCGCGCTACGAGCCCACCGCCCGCGCCATGGCGGCCGCCCTCCCCTACCTCGACCGGCTGCTGCCGGCTCACAACCTGGAGTCGCTCGCCCGGCTCCTCCCCCTGCTTGCCGCCTGAGGAAGAAAACGATGGGAATGGAGATCACCAAGAGCTTCGTGGTCCAGGCCCCCGCCGACGCGGTGTGGGCCTTCCTCACCGATCCCTACAAGGTGGCGCGCTGTCTGCCCGGCGCCGCCCTGACCGAAAAGGTGGACGACACGACCTACGCCGGCACGATGACGGTCAAGGTCGGGCCGGTGACCGCCGGCTACCGCGGCAAGCTGCGCTTCGACCGGCTGGACGCCGAGGCGCGGGAGGCGGAGCTTTCCGCCTCGGGCCAGGAGACCAAGGGCAAGGGCGGGGCCGACATGCGGATGAAGAGCCGCGTCGTCTCCCGCGGCCCGCAAGAAACCGAGGTGACCGTCGTCTCCGACGTCAACGTCGTCGGCGTCCTGGCACAGTTCGGTCGCGGCATGATCCAGGACGTCAGCGATCAACTGTTCCAGAAGTTCTCGAACGCCATGCGTAGCGAGCTCGAAACGCCGGCCGCGGCGGAGACGGCGCCGGCGTCTCCCGCTCCGGCTCCAGCGGCGACGGCGGCCGTGGCCGCCGACGCTCCGTCCCCGGTCCCGACGACACTCCCGCCGACCGCGCCGGCCGCATCGCCCACGCCGATCCCGCCGGCCCCGCCTCCCCCGTCCGCCGCGCCGCCGCCCCGACCCGCAGCGGCGTCGGAGGAGGTCTTGGACGTCGGCGCCCTGGGGGCACAGGCGGCCGGCCGGGCGGCACTCCGTACCTTGCGCCGGCCCGGCTTCTGGATCGGCGTCGTCGTTCTCGTCCTCATCGTTTATTGGCTATTGCACCGCTAGAGCCCTGGGCTCGCTGAAAGGAGCGCTCGATCGATGATTCCCCCACCGTTCGACTACCATGCACCCCAGACCCTGGCGGAGGCGTTGCAGCTCCTCCAGAGTCATGGCGCCGAGAGCGGAGAGGCGAAGGTCCTCTCCGGCGGCCAGAGCCTTCTGCCGCTCCTGAAGCTCCGGCTGGGCGCCACCGGCCACCTGGTGGACATCAACCGCATTCCCGGCCTGGAGTACTTGAAGGAAGAGGGCGGCGTCTTGAAGATCGGCGGCCGGACCCGCGAGTCGGCCCTCGAGCATTCGGACCTCGTCCGCACCAAGTACCCCCTCCTGGCGGATACCGCGGAGGTGATCGCCGACCCGCTGGTGCGCAATCTCGCGACCGTGGGCGGCAACCTGGCGCATGGCGATCCGGCGAACGACCACCCGGCGACCATGCTCGCCTACGGCGCCCAGATCGTCGCGACCGGCCCGGGAGGCGAGCGGACGATCGCCGCCGACGACTTCTTCCTCGGCCTCTTCTCGACCGCCCTCCAGCCGAACGAGATCCTGACCGAGATCCGCATTCCGGTCCCTCCGGCGAGATCCGGCGGCGCCTACGTCAAGCTGGAACGCAAGGTAGGCGACTTCGCGACCGCGGCCGCCGCCGTCCAGCTGACCTTGAAGGCGAGCGGCGAGATCGAGAAGATCGGGATCGCCCTGACCAACGCCGGGCCGACGCCGATCCGCGCCGCCGACGCCGAGACCTTCCTCACCGGCCAGATGCCCACCGCGGAGCGGATCGCCGAGGCGGCGAAGCGCGCTGCGGCGGCCACCTCGCCCAGCGCCGACCGGCGGGGCCAGATCGAGTACAAGCGGGAAATGGCGCGTGTCCTTGCGGCGCGCGCGATCAAGCGGGCCATTGATCGGGCGACTGAACGGACGAAGGAGCATTAGCCATGGCGCAACACGAGATTCGAGTCCACGTGAACGGCAGCGAAAAGAAGGCTGAAGTCGAGTCGCGCCTCCTCCTCGTCCATTTCCTGCGCGAGACCCTGGCGATGACCGGCACCCACATCGGCTGCGACACCACCCACTGCGGCGCCTGCACCGTGCTGCTCGACGGAGTGCCGGTCAAGTCGTGCACCGTGCTCGCCGTGCAGGCCGACGGGCGAGCGGTGACGACGGTCGAGGGCCTGGAGCAGAACGGCCAGCTCCATCCCATCCAGGACGGCTTCTGGCAGGAGCACGGCCTCCAGTGCGGTTATTGCACGCCGGGCATGCTGATGACCGGCTATGCTCTCCTGCAGAAGAATTCCGACCCCAGCGAGCCCGAGATCCGCCAGGCGATCTCCGGCAATCTCTGCCGCTGTACCGGCTACGTCAACATCGTCAAGTCCGTCCAGCACGCGGCCGCCAAGCTGCGTTCCGACGCCAATCCGGCGTCCTAGGAGGAATCATGGAACCCAGAACCTCGGCAGCTGTCTGCGGCATGGGCCACTCGATGAAGCGCAAGGAGGATCCGCGCTTCATCCGCGGCCAGGGCCACTACGTCGACGACCTCAAGCTCCCCGGCATGCTCCACATGGCCATCGCGCGGAGCCCCTACGCGCACGCCAAGATTCTCGCCATCCACACCGAGAAGGCGCTCGCCATCCCGGGGGTGCTGGCGGTGATCACCGGCGAGACGCTCAAACAGTACAACCTGCACTGGATGCCGACGCTCATGTCGGACACCCAGATGGTCCTCCCGGTCGAAAAAGTGATGTATCAGGCTCAGGAGGTGGCGGCGGTGATCGCCACCGATCGCTACATCGCGGCCGACGGCGTCGACGCGGTCGAGGTCGAGTACGAGCCGCTGCCGGTGGTGGTCGATCCCAAGAAGGCCCTGGAGCCGGGCGCGCCGGTCCTGCGCACCGACAAGGAGGGCAAGAAGGACAACCACATCTGGCACTGGGAGGCCGGCGACCGCGCGGCGACCGACAAAGCCTTCACCGAGGCCGACGTGGTGGTCAAGCAGGACATTTACATCCCGCGCATCCACGTCGCCTCGATCGAGACCTGCGGCTGCGTCGCCGATTTCGACCGGGCGATGGGGCACCTGACCGTCTACATGACGACCCAGGCGCCGCACGCGATCCGCACCGTCTTCGCCCTCGTCGCCGGGCACGTCGGCCTGTCGGAGGAGAAGATCCGCATCGTCTCGCCGGACATCGGCGGCGGCTTCGGCGGCAAGGTGCCGGTCTATCCCGGCTACGTCATCGCCGTCGCCGCCTCGGTCGTCATCGGCAAGCCGGTCAAGTGGGTGGAAAACCGGATGGAGAACCTCCAGGCCGACTCTTTCGCCCGCGACTATCACATGACCGCCGAGCTGGCGGCGAAAAAAGACGGCACGATGACGGCGCTCCGCATCAAGACCCTGGCCGACCACGGCTATGCCGACGCCGCCGCCAACCCGTCGAAGTTCCCGGCCGGCCTGTTCTCGATCTGCACCGGCTCGTACGACATCAAGACCGCCTTCACGGAGATGGACGCCGCCTATACCAACAAGCCGCCGGGAGGTGTCGCCTACCGCTGCTCCTTCCGCGTCACCGAGGCGGTGCACGCGATCGAAAGGGTTACGGACGTGCTGGCGCAGGAGCTCCACATGGACCCGGCGGAGCTGCGGTTCAAGAATTTCATCCAGGCCGACAAGTTCCCCTACAAATCGGCGCTCGGCTGGGAGTACGACAGCGGCAACTACCCGGCGGCGCTCCAGAAGGCGATGGACACGATCGGTTATTCCGAGCTGCGCAAGGAACAGGCGGAAAAGCGCAAGCGCGGCGAGCTCATGGGAATCGGCATCTGCTCCTTCACCGAGATCGTGGGCGCCGGGCCTTCCAAGGATTTCGACATCCTGGGGATCAAGATGTTCGACTCGGCGGAGATCCGCATCCACCCCACCGGCAAGGCGATCGCCCGTTTCGGCACCAAGAGCCAGGGGCAGGGGCACGAGACGACCTACGCCCAGATCGTCGCCGAGGAGTTGGGCATTCCGGCGGCGCACGTCCAGGTCGAGGAGGGGGACACCGACACCGCCCCCTACGGCCTGGGCACCTACGCCAGCCGCTCGACCCCGACCTCCGGCGCCGCCTGCGCGGTGGCGGCGCGGAAGATCCGCGACAAGGCGAAGAAGATCGCCGCCCATCTCCTGGAGGTCGCCGAGGAGGACCTCGAGTGGGAGCCCGGCAAGTTCTTCGTCAAGGGAGCGCCACAAAAGGCGAAGACCATCCAGGAGATCGCCTTCGCCGCCTACACCAACCATCCGCCGGGGATGGAGGCGGGCCTGGAGGCGGTCGACTACTACGATCCGCCGAACTTGACCTTCCCCTTCGGCAGCTACATCTGCGTCGTCGACATCGACCGCGGCACCGGCCAGGTCCACGTCCGCCGCTTCCTGGCGATCGACGACTGCGGCAACATCATCAATCCGATGATCGTCGACGGCCAGATCCACGGCGGCTTGAGCATGGGCCTGGCACCGGCCCTCTTCGAGGAGATCAGCTACGACGAGAACGGCAACATCTCAGGCGGCAGCTTCATGGACTACCTGGTCCCCACCGCCATGGAGACGCCCAACTGGGAGACCGGCAAGACCGTAACCCCCTCCCCCCACCACCCGTTCGGCGCCAAGGGCGTCGGCGAATCGGCGACGGTGGGAGCGCCGCCGGCGATCGTCAACGCGGTGGTCGATGCGCTGTCGCACCTCGGGGTGCGGCACATCGAGATTCCGATGACGCCGGAGAAGGTTTGGAACATCTTGCGGGAAAAGGGGGTGGCGGAGTAGGGGGAGCGGGAAATTCGACGAGGAGCGCCTCGCGCGAGGCGCTCCTCGTCCGGCAGTTCTTCCATACCGAACATGCTATGCGGTCATCGGGACGTTATCGTCATCCTGAGACGAGCTCCGCGAGTCGAAGGATCTGGAGGGGGAAACCAGCGCCCCTCTCGAAAGCGATCTTCCTCATGCAAGATCGTCGGGGTCAACGACTTCGAGGTCGCGCCCGTGCGCTACGTTGTCGATGGCCTTCAACAGTCGCTCGCGGTTGGCGGGAGAGCGTAAGAGGTAAGCCGTCTCGTCTTCGGTGCTGTCGCCAGCTTCGTTGACGGCGTTCTCGATTTCGCGCGCGGGGCCAGGCGAATCGCGCGCGCGATTCGGACCTATAATGACGGACCGAGCGGAGCCGAAGCACGGTTCGACCGCTGTCGAGCCCGCTTCACCGGGCGCCGGGCCGGGCTGCTCCCCAACGCCTGCGCTGCCAGGCACAACACCTGCGCTACTAGACACAGCGCCTGCGCTGTCAGGCACAGCGCCCGCGCTGCCAGGCACAACGCCTGCGCTGCCAGCTCAGCTGCTGCGCTCCCTCACTCTGTCGTGAAAGCCCCCTATTCTCAGCTGGATCCAGGGATCTCGGCCTGGCGTTCCACAACCCGGGCTTGAATCTCCCCTCTTGCTCATCGATCTCCCTGCTTCTGGCGTGGAGCTCCGTACGGTTCGCCGGATCTTCCTATTCTTGTCTGCATCTCCCCCTTTCTGGGGCGGCGCTCCCTGCCGAGCGGCCAGGCCCCCCTTCCCTCCATGGGCGAGGCGGCATCGCGGCACCTCACACCGACCGGAGGGCGGAGGAGATCGACATGAAGAAGGTCCATGGGATCGCCTGGGCGGACGGGAGGCCGGCTTCCGGCCTCCCGTCACGAATCTCTAGACTAGAAGTGGTAGTTGAAGCGCGCGAAGTAGGCCCCGCCGTTCATGCCGAAGGGCAGGGTCTCCCAGCCGTAGACGAAGCCCAGCTGCGGGAACGGGAAGGCTTTGGTGCTGTCCCACTTGTCGGGATAGACGTTGAAGATGTTCAGACCGCCGACGGTGAAGCTCAGGGTGTTGGTGAAGGAGTAGGTGATCGCGAGGTCGGTCAGCCACTTGCCGCCCCAGGTCTGCTTGAAGCCCGGCGTGAAGCCCTCGCCCGCCACCGCGCCGAAGTAGTTGAAGCGCAGGTTGGCGTTCCAGGGGCCGTGGAAGTAGGTGCCGGAGAGCGTGTGGTGCTGGCGCGGCTGCCCTTCCTCCACCAGGGTGACCTGCGACTTGTCGAAAAGGACGTCCGGCGGCAGGATCTTGGACGGCGAATGCTTGCCGGTCACCGTCGTGTGGTTGAAGTCGAAGGCGCCCTCCAGAGACAGCAGGGAGTCCGTCCCCAGCCGCCAGTCGTAGACCGTCACCAGGTCCAGGCCCTCGGTCTTCGTGTCGACGGCGTTGGTGAAGAGGAGCAGCTGGCCGACGCCCAGCGGGTCGAGGACGGCGCGAATCGGGCAGAGGGCCGGATTGAAGGGGGTGCCGCAGGCCCCCGGGTCCTCCGGCTGGATGTTGCTCGAGAAGATGATGCGGTCCTTGATGTCGATCCGGTAGACGTCCGCGGTGACCCGGAAGACGGCGCTGGGCTTGGCCACGAAGCCCAACGAATAGTTCCGCGACGTCTCCTTCTTGAGCGCCGGAACCCCCAGGGCCCGCGCCACCGCGCTGTCCTGCCGCGCCGTCAGGGTGTCGGTCAATATCCCGGCCGCGTTCAGATTGGTCGAGCGCTGGCTGTAGAACTCCTGCTGGACGCTCGGCGCCCGGAAACCGGTCGAGATCGTGCTGCGCAGGGCGAACCGCGGAGTGAGGTCGAAGTGCCCCGAGAGCTTACCCGTCACCGTGCCGCCAAAGTCCGAGTAGTTCTCGTAGCGCACGGCGGCTCCCGCCAGGAACCGCTGCGTCAGCTGGGACTCCGAATCGACGTACACCCCCACGTTGCTCCGGGTCTTGTCCACGGCCTCCTTCGGCGACCAGCCCGGGAACCCCTGCGTTCCCGGCTGGGCGATGCTCCCGGTCTGGTCGAGGATCAGGATGTTGCGGTTGTCGGTGCGGCCGTACTGGTAGGAAACCGGATCGCCGGGGGTGATCTTGTAGCCGTCCTGCCGCCACTCGACGCCGGTGGCCACGGCGAGCGGTCCGGCCCCCACGCCCCAGTCCACTTTGCCCGTCAGGTCGAGGTTCAGGCTGGTCTGCCGGAACTGGAGCGTGCCGGTGTCCGCCGACGTCGGCGTCTCCCCGAAGCGGGGGCCGCTCGGATTGGCCGGGTTCAGCGGCTCGTAGAACCAGCTGACGTTGGCCGAGTTCTCCTCGCGGAACTTGAACTTGCTGTTGCCATAGTTCAGCGACAGGTCATACTTCCAAGCGCGCGCCAGGTCGCCCTTGTAACCCACCACCGCGGAGGTGTCGATGGGCTCCGTGATGATCGTGGGAAGGAAGCCGTTCGGATAGAGGGCCGGGATGGTCCGGCCGTCGCCGGCGCTCCTGAAGAAGCCCGAGGAATTCCCCTTGCGGTCGGAGAAGCCGCCGAAGGCGTAGAAACGGCCGTTCCCCGCCGGCAGGCCGGCATTGAACCAAAGCGCCGCGTCCTTCGCCTCGGCGTCGCCGATGCGCTGAGTGACCCGCGGCGGGTTGACGCGCAGGGAGTCGACGCCGGCGCGGTTGGTCTCCCCCCGGTCGCGATACTCGGCAGTCAGGTTCAGGAAGCCCTCGGCGCCGAGCTTGAAACCCTTGTTGACGCCTGCCGTGCCGTTCCCGCCGTCGCCCTTGTAGTACTGCCCCCCTTCGAGCAGGACGTCCGCCGCATCTTTCTTGTCCTTGAGGATGATGTTGATGACGCCGGCGATGGCGTCCGAGCCGTACTGCGCCGCGGCGCCGTCGCGCAGCACCTCGATGTGGTCGATGGCCGAGGCCGGAATGGCGTTGATGTCATAGCCCGCCGAGCCGCGGGCGACCGTCTGCTGGACGTTCAAGAGCGCCTGCTGGTGGCGGCGTTTGCCGTTGACCAGCACGAGGACCTGATCGGGGCCGAGCGAACGCAGGGTGGCGGGCCGGATGATGTCGGTGCCGTCGCTGATCGTCGTCGCCGAGAAGTTGAAGGAGGGATCCACGAGCTGCAGGATTCTGCCGGTCTCGACCGCCCCGGTGCTCTGGATCGTCGCGCTGTCGATGTAGTCGACCGGCGCCGGCGTGTCGGTGGCGCTGCGCCCCTCGACCCGCGTGCCGGTCACCGTGATCTCCTCTTTCAGCCGCTGCACCTCGCCTTCCGTCGGCGTCGGCTGGCCCTGGCCCTCCGCCGCCTTGGGTTTGTCCTTCTCCTCCGGCGGCGGGCTCTCCTGCGCCCGGGCGACCGGCAACAGGACGCAGCTCACGCTCAGGGTGAGCGCGGTGAGGAGGGGCCACCTGAGGCGGGGCTTGCCGTTGGATCCCCGCGCTGGAGTGGAAACGGTCTTGACCCTCATACCTGGTCCTCCTGCGGACCTAGGCCGGCATCGATTGCCGGCCAGGATTTCATGGTTGCGTTCCCCTGCCGAGGCAAGCCTTTAATTCGACGAACTCTAACACACGGCGGTGGCGGCGCAGAAGGGGGAGGCTGCCCGGCACCGGCGGTCGTCCTACCGTCGCCCGAGCTCGTTCTTCACCACCCGTCCCCCCTTCATCACGAAGACCACCCGCTCGATCGCCGTGATGTCCTTCGTGGGATCGCCGTCGACGGCGATGAGGTCGGCTTCGAGGCCGGGAGCGATGGCGCCGATCTTGTCCTTCAGGCCCAGCGACTCGGCGGCGAGCGAGGTCGCCGAGATGAGCGCGGCCAGGGGGTCCTGGCCGCCCTTCTGCACCCGGTAGATCAGCTCCTCGAAGTTGCGGCCGTGGGCGCCGGCCACGGCGTCGGTGCCGAAGACCACCTTCAGGCGGGGGATGGCGAGCGCCTCCTTGAACACCGCGAGGGCCTTGGGCACCGCCAGCTGCATCTGCGCGAACCCCTCCTCGGTGTAGTTGCCGATCCCGAGGTAGTGAGCCTTGTTCTCGAAGTAGTTGCGGAAGACGAGGTCGATGTTGGGATCGAAGTAGGTGCCGTGCTCGGCCATCAGGCGGAGGGTCGCGGCGTCGAGGAGAGCGCCGTGCTCGATCGAGGTGCAGCCGGCCATCACGGCGCGGCGGGTGCTCTCGATGCCGTGCGAGTGGACCGCCGAGCGCAGGTGGTGGGCCTTGGCCTCGCCGCAGGCGGCGTCGAGCTGCTCCTGGCTCATGGTGGGGGCGCCGCCCTCCCGGATGCTCTTCGAGGCGAAGATCTTGATCACGTCCGCCCCTTCGGCGGCGCGCTTCTTGACCGTCTCGCGGATCTGCTCGGAGGTGCCGGTCTCGGCCGAGAGCGGCGCGAGCGAGGTCAGGATGCGCGGCCCGGGGAGGATGCCGCGCGCCACCGCCTCGCGCAGGTCCTTGTCCTCCGGCGCGCCCAGGCTCTGGACCGTGGTGATGCCGCTCAGAAGCATCCGGTAGCCGTTCTCGGCGGCATGGAGGGCGACGTCTCCCGCCGTCTCGGTCTTCGAGTCCTCGTCGTAGAGCTTGCCGTCCTTCCCGAAGTGCCAGCCGATGTGGACGTGGGTGTCGATCCCGCCGGGGAGGAGGGTGAGCCCCGACAGATCGTAGGTCGCCGCCGCCCGCGAGCGGGGATCGACCGCGGTGATGCGCGATCCGGCGACGGTCACCGTGGCGCCGGAGAGGACCCCACCCCGGCCGTCGAAGAGCTTGCCGGCGCGGAGGGTGATCGTCTCCGGCGCAGCCTGGGGAGCCGGCGCCGCGGCGAGCAGGAACGGCAGCAGGGGGAGCACGAGACGGATGGATTTCATGCGGATCTCTCCTTCAGGGCAGGTCCCACGGCAGGGTGGTCTGCAGCGCGAGGTCGGCGCTTTCACCCAGCTCGACCGGTTCGGTCGGCCGCGGAGCCAACGCCCGGTAGGCGGCCAGGACCGCCTCCCTTCCTTCCTCGGTGAGAATATGGGCGAATTGGGCGAATTCCTCCTCGGTCAGGCCGTAGAGGTGGGCCACGAGGCCGTCGAGCTCGGCGCGCAGCCGCTCGCGATCCTGCGAACGGCTCGCCGCTACGTCCTCCGACCACGGAGACGCCATCGTATCCTGCCAGAGGTCGGCGAAGTCCGCGGTGGCACAGGTCAGCTGCGCCGACCGCTCGACGATCGAGCGGAAAGCCGCGCTCCCCTCGGGAGGGCGAGGGACCGGCAGCTGCAGCAGCATGGAGAAAGTCAGCTGGGGGGTCCCGCGTTGCCGCAACAGGTACTCCGCGACGAAGCTGTTCAAGACCGCACAGAGGAAAAGCGCCGACCGCAGGGCAGGGCTCCCCAGGGCGGTCCGCACCTCCGCCGTGGGCAGCGTCTGATTGCAGAAGACCCGGCGCGGCAGCATGGCCATCACCATCGTCCGCTCGTCCGTCTTGCGGGCAAGGTCGCGGAAGCCCAGCCGGTATCCCTCGTAGTCCAGCGCCTGTCCGGTATCCTCCTTGCGGCCGAGGAGCGCCTGCCGGGCCTCCGCCTCGTCGACCCAGTACCTGGGGTCTCCCGAGCCCACCGAGAAAGGCTGGATCCGGTTCCCCTCATACAACGGCAGCCGCCCTGGACCGGGCGAGGTCTTGAATCGATAGAGGTCGTTCGCCGTGTCGAATTCTCGCCCCAGGCGCAGCTTCCACGACCTCTCGGCCTCGCCGCCCAGGAGGGGAGCCCTGTACAGCTTGGCGATCAGGGAGAAATCGACGGCGCTCTTCCCTTCCGGGATGGCGAACGATCCCGGCGAGAGCGCCCGGATCAGCTCCGCGTCGAGCGAGAGGTGCTCGCTTGGGGAGGCGAGAAACTCCGCCAGCTGTTCGGGCGCGATCGCCTCCCGCGGGTGGATCCGGAACGCGGCGGTGAACGAACCCGTGCTCCCTCCCTTCCGGAAAGCCAGCAGACCGAGGCGGAAGGAAGGGTCGACCCCGGCGAAGAGCCCTCTCTCGTTGGAGAGCCCGAACAGCACGTCGACCGAGGCCTCGGTGAAGAGCATCTCCCGCAGCCGCTTCGCTCCGGGATCGGTATAGATCACGGTCGGCAGCAGGAGGCCGCAATGTCCGCCCGGCCGCAACAGGCGGAAGCACCGCTCGAGGAAAAGCTTGTACAGAAAGACGTCGGGACCCGCCTTCCTGCCCTCGGAAGTCGTGCTCTGACGGCTGTACTGCGGGGACGATCGGAAGTAGGCGCTGGCATGCGGAAAACGGCTCAGATAGGCGAGCCAGGCCTCCCGCACCTCGCGGTTGCGGAGCAGCGTCGCCGCCTCCCCGTCCGCAAAGAATTCCTTCGGCTGCGGTTTGAAGGCGTCCCAGGGCGGATCGGTAAGGATGACGTCGAAGCCTCCCGCGTGGTCCAGGATCGCGTGGAATTCATAGCCCCAATGGAACGGGCGGAGATCTGCGACGTCCCCTCGGGACAGGGGCCGCCGTGCCGGTTTGCCCAACTCGTTCTTCTGGCGATCCCAGGTCGCCTGCTCGAAGCTGATGTCGAGGTCCTTCATCTCGTCCAGAAGAATTTCGTTCAAGGTCTCGATCGCGTCGCCTCTCTCCGCCTGCCGGAACGTCCGGCGGAAGAGGCGGGGCTGGCCGCCTCCCTGGCGGCGATCGAAGTCGTCGTCCTTCACGTGGAGCAGGCCGAGCAGCGAGTTCCCCGACCGGATGTTGACATCGAGGTTCGTGTCCGAGCCGACGAGACGGAGGAGCCGGGATCGCGTCGTTTCGGCCGCTTCCGGGAGGACGTCCACGCCGTAGAGGTTCGCGGCGAGAATCCGCTGCTGCATCCAGTCGCGGAGCGAGGGATACTCGGCCCGCGCCTTCTCGACCTCCTGCCGCAGCTCGCCGTCGCCCACGAGCTCGATGCGCTCGACCACCGCGGAGTAGAGGTCGAGCAGCACGTCGAGCGCCGCCACCAGGAAATCCCCGGAGCCGCAGGCCGGATCGAGGATCGAGAGGCTCGGCAGGACCTCCTTCCAGAGCTTGCGGCAGAGGCGCGCGTCGAGCCGCAGCAGAAGATCCGCGAGCGAGTCGAACCGCCGGCCTCCCTCCACTCCCTCGCTGACCCGATCGAGGAGAGCGGGATGGATCGTCGTCTCGCACAGGTACCGCAGGATCTTCGGAGTGGGCTGGAGGTCGAGCCGCATCGGTTCGCCTATCCTAGCGTAACGCTGTCTGTAAGGATGGTCCGCTACTCTTCTACCAGAGAGAAGCGGAAAGGATCGGCCCCACCATGACAAGCTTCAACGTGGCCCTGCACCCGTCGAGGGAGTCTGACTGGACCGAACCGAACCCGGCGCTCCTGCGCGGGACCGAGAGCGGCGGGAACGCCCCCTCCTTGCAGACCGTGCTCGTCCTCCTCGTCGCGGAGGCGGAAAGTATCGACGTCCGGGCCTGGGAAGACGCCGAGCTCGGGCGGCTCCGGTCGGAGCTCCCACCCCAGGTCGGCAGCCTGCTCACCCGCGGCATCGACCTGCTCGGCGACCTGCTCGGACCGGTCCAGGAGGAGGAGCCGGGGCAGGCCGGTCCAGGCGGAACGCTGAGCTTTCTGCGCCGGGTCGACCAGCTGGTGGTCCGGGAGGGCGCCGACGAGCGGCTGGCCGATCTCGTCTTCATCGCCCGCGGCGAGCTCCGCGCCAAGCTCGCCGCTCTCCCGTCCCTGGCCACCGCCGAGGATCGCTGGCGCATCATCTCCACAGCCGGCAGCGGCCTGCGCCAGCTGGTCAAGGCGCTGACCGCCATCGAGGCCCTGCTCGCTGAGGGCCAGGGGCGCCCTTCCGCTCTCGGCTTCTCCGCGGAGCTCCACATCTCGCTCGCGGTGCGCCGCACCTACGTCCAGTTCCGTCGGCTGCTCGAGAGCATCGAGGTCGAGGGACCGGATGGGGTGCGCGCCGCGCTGCGCCGCGCCGCCACCCGCATCGCCCTGCTTTTCGACCTGGAGGTCTATCGCGACCTGCGCTCTCACGACCGGGTCGAGCTGCGGCGCCTTCAGGAGCGCATCCTGGCCTGGCACCGTGGGAAGGGGGACGCCGCGAGCGGCCTTCAGCTCTGGCAGGACGTCCTCGCCGTCGCGCACCTGCTCGACCAGGTCAATCATCGCGAGGAGCTGCGCGTACACGATCTCGCCATCCTGACCTTGGCGCGCGAGCCCCTGCGCGCCGCCGCTCCCCTCGGGCCGGTGCCGGAGGCGCTGCGCACCAAGCTCGCGTCGCTCTTCGGACGCGACGACGAGCTCGACGCCCTCGTCGCTCACCCTGGCCCGATCGCCGCGCACGACCTCCTGGAGCGGGTCGAAACCCTGGCGCGGCAGCTCGGCCCCCGGTGGTCGGACGGGTCCAATCCGGCCTGAGAAGACCGAGGGACGGGTGGGGGTCCCTGGGAGCTCCTCCTCCGAGGCTTAAGCAGGTGAGCCAGGCGAACATCCGCCAAGCGGTCCAGCCCAACCCCGACCCCGACCATCGCGAGATAGAGCATCACCAGGCGCAG
This sequence comes from Thermoanaerobaculia bacterium, assembly GCA_035644215.1. Lineage (GTDB taxonomy): Bacteria > Acidobacteriota > Thermoanaerobaculia > Multivoradales > UBA5704 > DASQPA01. The sequence continues at coordinate 116 of DASQPA010000507.1, read as the reverse complement.
ATCGCCTACCGTCCCCTCCTTTCCAGCCGCCGCGGTTCAGGAAGCACGCAGCCTCCTATCGCGTCCCTCCCCCCTGGGCGGGCGGGAGGGGGGGATGGGGGGAGGACAGGAGGGGG
>DASQPA010000506.1:0-17199 GCA_035644215.1 Thermoanaerobaculia bacterium | reverse complement strand
CCGGCAGCTCGCCGCCGGACAGCACGTAGTCGCCGATCGAGATCTCCTCGTCGACGACCGCGAGGCGCACCCGCTCGTCGATCCCCTCGTAGCGGCCGCAGAGGAGGACCAGGTCCCCCCGTCCGGCCAGCTGGCGCACCTTGGCGTCGTCCAGCCGCCGTCCCTGGGGGGTGAGCAGCACCCGCCAGGGGGGCGGACCGGAGCGGTGATCGCGGCCGGCCACCCCCGCCACTCCCGCCGATATCGTCCGCACCGCCCGCATCCAGGGCGGCGCCGCCATCACCATCCCGCCGCCGCCGCCGTAGGGCTCGTCGTCGACGCTCCGGTGACGGTCCTCGGTGAACGCGCGCAGGTCGTGGAGCCGCACGTCCAAGAGCCCCTTCCCCACCGCTCTCCCCACCAGGCTGGTCGCCAGAAAGGGGCCGAACAGCTCGGGGAAGATGGTTATGACGTCGACGCGCATGTCTCGAGGAGCCCCGGTGGCAGCTCGAGATCGATCCTCCGGCCCGCCACGTCGATCTCCCGGAGGAAGCTCTGGACGAAGGGCACCGGCACTCTCTGCCGCCCCTCTCCCGCCTCTCCGTCCTCCGCCTCCACGATCAGCAGCAGCCCGCCGCCGTCCTCCACCAGGTCCACCACGGTCCCCAGGTCCCTCCCGCCGTCCCGGCAGCGGCAGCCGAGCAGCTGGTAATGGTAGTACGTCCCCGGCGGCGGCTCCGGCACCCGCGAGCGGGGGACGGCGAGCCAGACCCCGTGCAGCAGCTCCGCCCGATCGCGGTCCTCCACCCCGGCGAAGCGGAGCAGCGCGCCCGACTTGTGCGGGCGGCGACCGGTCACCTCCACCTCGGCGGGGAAGCCGGGCACCGTCCGCGGCTCCGCCTCGGCGTCGGCCAGGAGGAGCGAGCTGCCGGGGGTCCACCGGTCTTCCACGTCGGTCAGCACCTCGACCACGACCTCCCCGCGCAACCCATGCGGACGCAGGATGCGGCCCACGAGAACGGTTTCGGGGAGATCAGTCCTCGAGGATCTCGAGCTCATAGCGCACGCCGTCCCGGGTGGCCCGGGTGTCGAGCAGGGTGCGCAGGGCGCGGGCGGTCCGCCCCTGGCGGCCGATCACCTTGCCCAGATCCTCCGGATCGACCGACAGCTCGAGCAGGGTCGCGTCGCGCTGGGCGACCACGGCCAGGTCGACGGCCTCCGGCCGGTCGACCAGCAGCCGGACCAGCTCCTTGAGCTCCTGCGGGAGCGCCTGGGGCGATGCCGGTGGCGCCGGCGACAGCACGGGCGGCAGGGGCTCAGGCACTCTTCTGGGCCTTCTGCGACTGCTGGACCAGCCGCTTGACGGTGGGCGACAGCTGGGCGCCCTGGCCGACCCAATGGTCGATCCGCGCGGTGTTGAGGGTGACCTGGGCCGGGACCTTGGTCGAGTCGTAGTGGCCGAGCTCCTCGATCGCGGCGCCGGTCGGCACCTGGCGCGAGTCCGAGACCACGACCCGGTAGAACGGGTTGTTGCGGGCGCCCATCCGGCGCAACCGAATCTTGAGCATCGTCTTCGTAACCTCCAGAGTCTTCGTCCTGCGGACGCGGGCAAAATCGCACCACGGCCGGGTGCGCGAGAGGGACCCGCGCGCAGAGCCCGATATCTTACCAGGAAAGGGGACGGGGTAGAAGCACCCCCCTGAGCCGAACAGATACAGACCAGATCCAGAGACGATGAGCCAGCGTAAGCAGATACGGGCCAGATCCAGAGACAATGGGCCAGCATAAGCAGATACGGGCCGTATCCAGAGACAATGAGCCAGTGTAAGCAGATACGGGCCGTATCCAGAGACAACGGGCCAGCATAAGCAGATATGGGCCGTATCCAGAGACAATGGGCCAGCGTAAGCAGATATGGGCCGTATCCGGAGACAATGGGCCAGCGTAAGCAGATACGGGCCGTATCCAGAGACAACGGACCGGCGTAAGCAGATACGGGCCGTATCCAGAGACAACGGGCCAGCGTAAGCAGATACAGGCCATATCCAGAGACGACGGGCCAGTGTTAGGTCGGCGCCGTGCAGCGCGGGCGGGCTCCTCCTGGTGTGACAGCCGCGTGACATATCGCTCCAAGTCGCTCCGCCGGCCCGGAGGCACGCCTGCCGGCAGATAAAATCGCCTCCTGACACCGGAGGAGGTGAGGAGATGCTGACGCGCAAGCTCCGCGGGCCCGTCCAGGGGATCGCCCTCTACCTGACCCTCCTCGCTCTCCCGGGCTGCCAGGGAGACCGAGAGGCAGGGAGCCCGGGGGCGTCCTCCCCGGGGGGTGCGCCCCCCGATCCGGCGACCACCGTCCAGCTCCTCTTCACCTACGGCTCGGAGAAGGAGGAGTGGATCAAAGACGTCACCGCCTCCTTCAACAGCGGGAGCTTCAAGACTCCCGGGGGGAAGAAGATCCTCGTCGAGGCCGTCCCCCAGGGGTCGGGCGAGTCGATCGACGACATCCTGTCAGAAACCAGGAAGCCGCACCTGACGAGCCCCGCCTCGGCGGCGTTCCTCCGCATCGGCAATGCCCAGTCGCGCGCCAAGACCGGCAAGGACCTGATCGGGGAGACCAAGAACCTGGTGCTCTCGCCGGTGGTCATCGCCATGTGGAAGCCGATGGCCGAGGCCCTGGGCTGGGGGCGTCAGCCGGTCGGCTGGAGCCACATCCTGAGCCTCGCCCGAGACCCCGGGGTTGGGCGTCGCTCGGCCATCCCGAGTGGGGACCCTTCCGGCTGGGCCACACCCACCCCGAATACAGCAACAGCGGTTTGATCTCCCTCCTGGCCGAGGCCTATGCCGGGGCGGGGAAGGTCGCCGGCCTCTCGGTCGCCGACGTCGCCCAGCCGAAGACCGCCCAATACGTCGCCGGAATCGAGAGCGCGATCGTCCACTACGGGAGCTCGACCGGCTTCTTCGGCAAGCGGATGTTCGCCGCCGGACCGCAGTACCTCTCCGCCGCCGTGCTCTACGAGAACATGGTCATCGAATCGTACGGGCCTTCGTACCAGCTCCCCTTCCCGGTGGTCGCCGTCTATCCCAAGGAGGGGACCTTCTGGAGCGACCACCCGGTGGGCGTCGTCGAGCGCCCCTGGGTGACCCCGGAGCACCGCGAGGCGGCGAAGGTCTACGTCGACTACCTCCTCGCCCGGCCGCAGCAGGAGCGGGCGATGCAGTACGGTTTCCGGCCCTCGGCGGTCGAGATCCCGCTCGGGGCGCCGTTCGACGCCGCCCATGGGGTCGATTCCAAAGACGAATTCGCGAAGACGAAAGAGGGCAAGCGGATCAAGATCAACCTGATCCCCATGGGCTCGCTCGAAGGCGCCCAGGCGGTTGCCGCGGGCGACAAGCGGATCCACGTCTGGAGCCCGGCCTCGACGCTCTACAAAGACGTCTTCGTCGAGGACTGGAAGGCGCGGAACGGCAAGACCCCGATCGTGCGCGAGGAGTCGCTGGCGCTCACCCCCATGGTCTTCGTGATGTGGGCGGAGCGCCATGCGGCCTTCGCCGCCAAGTATGGGGATGTCTCCTGGAAGACCGTCGGCAAGGCGCTGGCCGAGCCCGGGGGATGGCAGGGGATCGCCGGCAAGCCGCAGTGGGGCTTCTTCAAATTCGGCCACACCCATCCCAACCAGTCGAACAGCGGCCTCATGACCCTGGTGCTCATGGCCTACGAATACCACGGCAAGAACCGCGGCTTGGCGCTCGCCGACATCCTGGACCCCGCTTTTCAGAGCTTCCTGAACGGCATCGAGCACGGCATCTCGGGGCTGTCGAACAGCACCGGGACCATGATGCGCGAGATGGTGCTCAAAGGCCCGTCCGCCTATGATGGCCTGTTCGTCTACGAGAACGTGGCGATCGACTATCTGAAAAACGCCGAGGGGCGCTGGGGCGAGCTGCACGTGAGCTATCCTCAGCGCAACATGTGGAACGACAACCCCTACTACGTCCTCGACGTCCCGTGGTCCAGCCCGGAGCAGAAGAAGGCGGCGGGGGTGTTTCTCGACTTCCTGCTCTCCGAGCCGATCCAGCGGCAGTCGCTGGTCCACGGCTTCCGGCCGGGCAACCCGGCAGTGCCGGTCCGCACGCCGGACAGCCCGTTCGTGCTCTACCAGAAGTTCGGCCTGAACGCCGATCTGGGATCGGTCTGCGAGGCGCCGAAGGCGGAGGTGATCAACAACCTGCTCGCCGGCTGGGAGCGGACGCACGGCTCCTGATGTTGCGTTACTTCAAGGAGGCCTTCTGGTTTGGCGTCACCGTCCCCGGGCTGGGACGGCTCCCGGTCAACCCGCTCGCCACCCTGGGCTTCGGCATCCTGGGCTTCGGGCACCCTGCCTTCTGGCTCCTCGGGCTCGGCCTGGAGACCGCCTTCCTCACCTCGCTCGCCACCAACCGCCGCTTCCAGCTCTGGGTCGACGGCCGGAGCCGCGGCACGATCGAGACGGCGGCCCGCGCCCGGCGCCAGGAGCTGGTCGGCAAGCTGTCGCGCGGCGCCCGCGACCGCCTGGGCGCCCTGGAGGAGAAATGCGCCCGCATCCTTGAGGTCTACCGGGAGGCCCAGGCGGACGATTACGTCGTCGACGGCAACCAGGACGCCCTGGACCGGCTGACCTGGATCTACCTGAAGCTCCTGGTCGCCCGCGACCACCTCCAGGCAACCCAGGCGGAGATCCGCGAGGACGACCTCAAGCGCCGGATCGCCGACCTGGAGCAGGCGACCTCCGGCGATCCTTCCGGCGCGCCGACCTCGGCCTCCTTGCGGGAGTCGCAACAGGCGACTCTCAAGCTCTTGAGGCAGCGGCTGGCGAACCTGGCGCGCTGCGCCCGGACGATCCAGGAGGTCGACAGCGACCTGGAGCGGGTCGAGGCACAGATCGACTTGGTGCTGGAGAACGCCAGCCTGCACGGCGGAAGCGACCGGATTCCGGGGACGATCGAGCTGGCGAGCCAGCTCCTGGTCGGCGACGCCGATTTCGGCGAGTCGGGGGAGGTCGTCTCGGCCCTGGACCAGGTCTACCGCGCCCGCCCGCCGGTCGGGAACGCCCAGCGCTCGTAAGGGAAAGAAAGAGCGGCCTCCCCGAGTGCGCAAGTACCCGGGGAGGCCCAAGTAAGGAGGTTAGTGCTGCTGCTTCTCAAGCTGGCGCTCGAGATCCTTGATTCGTTTCTCCAGGTCCTTCAAATGCTTTTCCAGATCCTGCTCCCGCCCCTGCAGGCGCTGGACGTGGATCAGCGGCTGGCCCGCCCCGATCTTGAGCTGCGGGAGCTCCGGGAGGTCCGCGCCGTCGAAATGGAGGAGGAGCTTGTCGTTGTCCTTCATCTTGTAGAAGAAGGGGGCGAGGTCGAGCTCCGGCCGGTCGCGCTTCTCCAGGGTCGCGGTGACGGTCTGCACCTTGCCGCCGCGCCAGAGCTCGATCGTGGTCTGCGCCCCCTCGTCGGCGCTTCGGATGCGGAGGCGCACGTCGAAGCTGGTCCCGGCGGCCTTGCCGTCCAGCCGGGTGAGGATGTCGCCGACTTTGATTCCCGCCTTCTCGGCCGGGCTCCCCGCCTCGACTTTCGACACCATGACGCCGTTCTCGTCCGGCACCCCGAAGTGGGTGCGCAGCTCCGGCGTCAAGTCGATCAGGCCGACGCCCAGATAGCCGCGCGGCACCCGCTTGGCGACCGAATCGATCGCCTTGTCGCTCTTGCCCTCGTCGTCGATCAAGACGACCCGCTGGTGGACGACCTTCTGCTGCGGCGCAGCTGGCTTGTCGCCGTTGGTCTCGGCCCCCGCGGCGCTTGCGGCGACCGCGGCCATGGGCAGGAGCAGGAGCCCGGCGGCGAGGCCCAACCGGGCGTAGGTCTTGGATGAACCGTGCATACTCTTCCTCCTGATCTGATATCTCATCTTTAGACGAATCAATCGAATTGTTGCGCGGCGACGGGCCGGACCTGGCCGGCCGGCATCTCGCGAACCCGGTCGAGGTGGACCACCAGGTCCATGTCCTCGTCGCCGCCCAGATAGACCGTTCCCGGCCGTGCCGCGCGCAGCTGCCGCAGCTCGTCGTGCAGCCGTCCGTGCTCGGCCTGGATCTCCTCCAGGAGCAGCTCGGCGCGGCGCGCCGCGACCTGCCGCGGCGAGAGGTTCGCCGTGCTCACCGCGCTCGCCGGCCTCGCCCGCGCCGCGGTCCATGCCGGGGCGCCGGTGGGGACCCGCGCCGCCGCGCGGGGCGCCAGGAGCGACTTTTGCAGCCGCGGCGCGGGAACCCCGAGGCCGCCGCCGGTTTGCAGGGAAAGACTGGCGGCGACCACCAAGGTCGCCGCCAGTACGGCCGCGGGGAGAGTGATCCGCGGCAGTCCAAGAAACCGCGCCGGCGTCCTCGCCTCTGCCGCCTCGATCTCGTCGAGGCGGGCGAGGACCCGCGCGGTGAAGCCGGCGCTCGCCGTCTCTCGCGGCAGGGCGCGCAGCAGTCTGTCTACGCGTTCGTCTTCCATGTCAGACCTCCACCATGCCAGTAGGGCTCGAGACTGCGCCGCAGGCGCTCCCGGCCGCGGAAGATGCGGGACTTGATCGTCCCTTCGCGACACGAGAGCTCGACGGCGATGTCGGCGTACGACCAGCCCTCGAGCTCGTGCAGGACGAGCGGCACCCGGTAGCTCATCGGCAGCGCCGCGATCGCCGAGGCGACCTCGCGCTGCACCTCGGCCCGCAGGAGCCCCGACGATGCCGCCGGAGCCTCCTCGCGGTCGAGCAGGAGGAACGGGGCTAAGAGGCGCATCCGCCGCTCGCGCCGCTCCTCCGAGCGGAGCAGGTTGGTGGCGATGCGGAAGAGGAAGGCGCGCAGGTAGCCGCGCTCCACGTACCCGGCGGCGGCGCGATAGAGGCGCAGGAAGGTCTCCTGCGCCAGGTCCTCGGCGCGGTCCCGGCTGCCGGTCAGGCGGGCCAGGTAGCCGACCACCGCGTCCTTGTGGCGATCCACCAGCTGCGCGAAAGCCTCCCGGTCTCCCGACCGCAGGCCCACCATCAGCTCGGCATCGTCCACTTCGCCCTGCTCGTCCTGCCCCATGGGGCACGCATCGCTCATGCTCGTCTCTCCCGACTGCTATAACGTCCTACGCGCCCCGGGGTTCCCGGTTTCCTTGATCTGAAGCGCCTCACCCCTTTGACCAAGGCCCCTCACCCCCCTACCCCCCTCTCCCGGCCCGCCCCCCCTGGCCCCCGGGAGAGGGGGATGAAGAAGAATCGTGGAGGTAGGTAGCTCCTCAGCCTCCTATCTGAGAGGATACCCCTCTCTCGCGAGCCCGCGGACCCCGGAAGGAAGTGGAAGGAGCCGAGCGATGGAGAAGAGCCTCACCCTGGAACCTCGTTTCGTCGAGCTGATCGCGGCCGAGGTCGGCTGCCGGCCGGCGCAGGTACAGTCGGCCGCGGACCTCTTCGCGGAAGGGGCGACCGTCCCCTTCGTCGCCCGCTATCGCAAAGAGGTCACCGGCGGCCTCTTGGACGAGCAGCTGGAGAACCTCGCCAAGCGCCGCGACTACTTCCTGGACCTCACCTCCCGGCGCGACGCCATCCTGGAGAGTATCGCGGAGCAGGGAAAGCTGACCCCCGAGCTGGAGAAGGCCATCCGGGCGACGGTGAGCAAGCAGGAGCTGGAAGACCTCTACCTCCCCTACAAGCCGAAGCGCCGCACCCGGGCGCAGATCGCTCGCGAGAAGGGGCTGGAGCCGCTGGCCGATGCCATTTTGGCCGGGGCGAGGAGCGCCACCGCTCTCCCCGCCGAGCTGGCCGTTCCCTTCGTCCGTCCGGAAGAGGGGGAAAAGAAGGTAGAGGATGCGACGACCGCCCTCGCCGGGGCGCGCGACATCCTCGCCGAGCGGCTGGCCGAGAGCGCTCCCGAGCGGGCCGAGCTGCGCAAGGTGCTCTCCGGGCAGGGGGTGCTGCGGGTCCAGGTCCTCCCCGGCAAGGAGGGGGAGGGGGCGGTCTACCGCGACTACTTCGACCACAACGAGCCGGTCCGGGAGATCCCCTCCCACCGCCTGCTCGCCATCCTGCGCGGCGAGCGCGAGGGTTTCCTTATCTCCGACCTGCAGATCGACGACGCCCGGGAGGTCGACCAGCTCGGCGCCTCCTGGCGGGTACCGCTCGACACCCCCTGCGGCCGCGAGGTCGCCACCGCCACCGCGGACGGCTACAAGCGGCTCCTGCGGCCCTCGATCGCCAACGAGGTCCGGGGCGAGATCCGCGACCGCGCCGAGGCCGAGGCCATTTCCGTCTTCCGCGCCAACCTGGAGGCCCTCCTCCTCCAGGCTCCCCTGGGCCAGATCCCGGTCATGGGGCTCGACCCGGGCCTGCGCACCGGCTGCAAGCTGGCGGTGGTCGACGGCACCGGCCGGGTGGTGGCGACCGACGTCATCTACGCCATCGCCCCCCACGCCCAACCCGAGCGCGCCGCCGCCACCCTCGTCGGCCTCCTTCGCCAGCACGGGGTGCGGGCGGTGGCGGTGGGCAACGGCACCGGCAGCCGCGAAACCGAGCTCTTCGCCCGCCAGGTGGTCCAGGAGGCCGGCCTGGCCGGCTCGCCGGGGACGCCGGGAACGCCGGGCGTGATCGTCGCCATCGTCCCCGAGACCGGCGCCTCGGTCTACTCGGCCTCCGGGGTGGCGCGCGAGGAGCTGCCGGACCTGGACGTCTCCCTCCGCGGCGCGGTCTCGATCGCCCGCCGGCTCCAGGACCCGCTCGCCGAGCTGGTCAAGATCGAGCCGCGCTCCCTGGGGGTCGGGCAATACCAGCACGACGTCGACCAGAAATCGCTCGAACGCGAGCTCGACACCGCGGTCGAGGGGGCGGTCAACCGGGTGGGGGTGGAGCTCAACACCGCCTCGGCCGCCCTCCTGCGCCGGGTCTCCGGCCTCTCCGAGAGGATCGCCCGCTCGATCGTCTCCCACCGCGACCAGAACGGCCCCTTCCGTTCGCGCAGGACGCTCCTCAAGGTCTCCGGCTTCGGCCCCAAGACCTTCGAGCTCTCGGCCGGGTTCCTACGGGTCCGCGGCGGCGAGCATCCGCTCGACGGCACGGCGGTCCACCCCGAGCGCTACCCGGTGGTCGAGCAGATGGCGAAGGAGCTGGCCGTCCCCTTGAAGGACCTGGTGGGAAACCCGGCCCTGGTCGCCAGGCTCGACTTCAACCGCTTCGCCAACGACGCGGCCGGTCTGGGCAAATTCACCCTGGGGGACATCCGGGCCGAGCTGGAGCGTCCCGGCCGCGATCCGCGCCCCGAGTTCCGCGCCCCCGAGTGGCGGGCGGACGTGACCTCGATCGAGGACCTGACGATCGGCATGGTGCTCGAAGGCCGGGTCTCGAACGTCGCCAACTTCGGCGCCTTCGTGGACGTCGGGGTCAAGCGCGACGGACTGGTCCACGTCTCCGAGCTGTCGCAGACCTTCGTCAAGGACCCCCGCGAGGCGGTGCAGGTGGGGCAGATCGTCAAGGTCAAGGTGATCGAGGTCGACCGCGACCGCGGCCGCATCAGCCTCTCGATCAAGGCCCTCCAGCCTCCCGCCGCCGGACGTCCCGGGAGACAGGCGACGGGCAGCCCCGGCCGGCCGGGACCAGGACCCAAGCCGCAGGCGCCGATGTCGCCGGCACCCGCGGCGCCGCCGAAGAAAGGGCCTTCGGTCGAGGATCTGCTGCGCAAGTTCAACCGGCGGTAGGTGGCCTCTTCTCAATTGGCAAAGCGTAGAAGAGGTAGGCGGCCTCTTCTTGCCGGCGGCTCCGCCGGAGATGAATCTCCGGGCTATGGGTTGCGCTGGATGAATCCAGCTTCGCGCGCTCCCTACAGCGGCTTGAGGTTCGCCACGATCTCCGCGCGGCGGGGCTCCAGGAAGGGCGGCAGGGCGATCTTCTCGCCGAGTGTGGCTTCGTCCTCGTCGACCGCGAAGCCTGGCCCATCCGAGGCGATCTCGAAGAGGATGCCGTTCGGCTCGCGGAAGTAGAGGCTGCGGAAGTAGTAGCGATCCACCAGCCCGCTGTTCGGAATCCCCAGCTCCGCGAGGCGCTCGATCCAGGCGTCGTGCTCCGCGAAGGTCGGGGTGCGGAACGCCACGTGGTGCACCCCGCCGGCGCCCGGACGGGTGGTCGGGAGATCCGGCTGCACCCCCACATGAAGCTCGGCGGAGGCTCCCCCCGGTCCCATTTCGTAGACGTGCACCGTGTGCTTGGCATAGTCCGGGTGCGGGTACTCGCGCACCGGCCGCATGTGGAGCGCCTTCTGGAGCAGGAGATCGGTCGGCTCCAGGTTGGGGACGCTCAGCCGGATGGGACCCAAACCCCGCACCTGGTAGGCGGCCGGCACCGGGCTCCGCTCCCAGGAATGCGCCTCGCCCGCGCCCTGATCGTCGACCAGCGAGAGCCGCTGCCCCTCCGGGTCCTCGAAGTCGAGCGTCAGCCGCCCGTCGCGCTCGATGATTTCCGGGGCCTCGGCGACATTGCGCTTGCGCAGGTGCTTCGCCCACCACTCCAGGGATTCGAGCCCCGCGACCCGCAGGGAGGTACGGGTGATCGCTCGCGTCCCCCGCCGCTCGCGCGGCACCGGCCAGTCGAAGAAGGTGACGTCGGTGCCCGGTCTCGCCAGGGCATCGGCGTAGAAGAGATGGTAGGCGCTCACGTCGTCCTGGTTCACGCTGCGCTTCACCAGGCGCATCCCGAGCGTCTGCGTATAGAAGCGGTGGTTCTCGCGGATCTGGGCCGAGACCGCCGTCAGGTGGTGAATGCCGATCAGCTCCATGGGTGTCTTTTCTCGTCGGTCGGGGGCGGATCTCTTCCGCTCCACTTCTGTGATCGTATCCTCCCGCAAGGAGCCGGAGCAAGCGCGCGAAGCGTGTGAGCGATCGGCCGGGGTGTTTTCCGTCCTTCCTAGAAAACGGCCTACGAGGCCTCTTCTGGAGGGAGTCATGGCGAAACACGACGGCGGCTACAAGCTTCTCTTCTCTCACCCCGAGATGGTCGCGGACCTCCTCCGGGGCTTCCTCCACGAGGCGTGGACCGAGAGCCTCGACCTTGGGACCCTGGAGCGAGTGCGCGACAGCTACGTGCTCGCGGACCTGCGCGAGCGTCGAGGCGACATGGTCTGGCGCGCCCGTTGGACCGATCCGGAACGGGGGTGGTGCTACCTCTATTTCCTGATGGAGTTCCAGTCGACCCCCGATCCGCTCATGGGCCTGCGCCTTCTCGACTACGTCGCCCTCCTCCTTCTCGGGCTGATCCGGAGTGGCGATGTCAAGCTCTCCGAGGGACTGCCCCCAATCCTGTCGATCGTGCTCTACAATGGCAAACGCCCCTGGGGCGTCCCCCTGGACCTTACGAGCCTGTTCCGCGCCGTCCCGCCCGGCTGCGAGCGCTACCAGCCCCAGCTTTCCTACGTCCTGGTCGACGAAAACCGTCTGCCACCCGAGGCTCTGGCGCTGCCGGAGAGCCCGGTGGCCACCCTGTTCCAACTGGAAACCTGCGCTCCCGAGGACGTCCTCACCCTGGCCGCCACGCTCGCCAGGCTGCTGCCTCCCAGCGAGGATTCCGATCTTCGGCACGACTTCGGAACCTGGCTCTCCCACCTGCTGAGGCGCCTCCACCCTGGAGCTATAATCCCCGAGGTGGTACTTGTGGAGGATATGCCCATGCTCGAAGAGACGTTGCGGGATTGGTTGCGGGAAGGGAGAGAGGCGGGTCGTCAAGAAGGCCAAGTCGAGGGCATGCGGCGGCTTGTCCTGCGGCAGCTCGGCCGGCGCTTCGGTACCCTGCCGCAACGGGTGCGCCAGCAAGTGACGGCGATCTCGTCGGCCAAGCGGCTCGAAGAGCTGGCGGATCAGGTTCTGGTCGCCGACTCGCTCCAAGCGATGGGGCTCGGGTAACTATGATCGAAGACACATTGCGGGATTGGTTGCGGGAAGGCCGAGAGCAAGGTCGTCGAGAGGGCTTTCAGGAAGGCCTTCAAGAGAGCCGTCAAGAAGCCAAGGTCGAGGGCATGCGGCGGTTGCTCCTGCACGTGCTCGGCCGTCGCTTCGGTACCCTGCCACTGCGGGTACGCCGGCAGCTGGCGGCGATTTCCTCAGTCGAGCGGTTCGAAGAGATCCTGGTCGCCGAGTCCCTTCAAGAGATGGGGCTCGAGTAGCGAGGGATTCCTCGCTCGCGGCTCGTGCGGCGGTCGGAAAGCGGCGGGCGTTGGTGTAAGCTTCAGGGCATCGAGAAGCTCACCTCCCGGGTTGGCACGTGGCGCACGGCCCGAAAGATTTCGACTCGGCATGATTTTCGAGAAATGACGTCGACTGAGATATTCTGGCTGGGAAGGGCTATCTATGAACTGATCCGTAGGGCGGTGCAGTGCGGGCCGGAGAGGCCCAGACTATCAAACTCACGCTTGACCTTCTACCTCGCCTTGAATGAAGAGATGTTGTCTTGTTTTCTAGGCGATTTGGTCAGAGTGCTCCCGTAGATCCCTGTCCGCCAACTCTGCGAGTTGGCCTGCCTCCCGCTCGCGAATGATGAGCATCTCGCCTGGTGCCTTGCGGAGAATATTTTCCGCTTTGTGCGCAGCCTGCTCCAGGTGTTTCTGGCGCGGTTCTCCCAGGAGTAGAACGAGTCGGAAGCGCTCTAGGCTTTCGTTCAAGATGACCGCACGGCCGAGCCATTTGTTGGCCTTCTCCAGAATTGCGTCACTCTCGGCCAAATCCAGGGAGACGGCGTCACAGGCATTCCAGACCCCATTCTTCCAGGCGAGAGGGAACTCGTGCTCGTAGTCCGGAGTGGATATCACTTTCGCCTGCATCCGAGGTAGGAGTGCCCTTTCCTCGAGAGGTTTCTTGAAGAGAGGCAAGATTTCCTCGTCGTGCCTCGTCGATCGGACCATGCTCTTGCTATACCTCTCGACATAGCGTTCGAAGAGCCTGTCCAGTGCGGCTTTTGGGTCTTCTGCGAGGCCGCCGCTAACTGGCGACATCTGTAGGGCTGAGTCATCCAAAGGCAGGACGCGCTCACCGCAAGCCCGGGCGTCTTCCGGTAGCGGGTGCAGCTCTAGAGTTCCAAAGATCTCCTGCTGCTGGTGCTGGAGACCATCTTCGATGTGCCGCAGAAGTGACTTGATGTAGTCACCCTCGATGCGTCCGAAGAATCTCGAGAGTCTCTGCGAGCTTCTCGTGCAGGCGGCTCCGAGGAATCTGGTCGAAGGAGAGTACAGTATCACCCCCACGTTGACGAACTCGCCCGACACGGCGTCATGTACGTAGCGGAGAACCGTAAAGGTGTAGGGGATTTTCATCGTGCAACCTCCGTAATCCCACTGAGGAATCCAGCGCTGTCGTCGCGAGCCTCCCGGAGGCGCTCAGCGATCGCTGGCAGATGTTCCCGTCCGAAGTCGGGTGGGACCCCGGAGAGGATCGTATCGACGGCATCGTCGGTCAGTTGGAGGAGTCGTTCCGCAAAGGAATCGAGCTCCAGCCGGGCACCGTGAAGGTTAAGCGGGGAAGGGTCTGCATCCGGTGCCTGGCGGGTCAATGGATGAGGCTTCTAGGGTTCGGCTGCGTCTTCCTTCTTCCGCTCGACTTATGCTACCATACTCCCGCCGGGAGGAACCGTTCCTCCCCCACCCCTAAAGCGGAGCCGACAGGGCAGCCACCCTGCCGACCCCTTGGCAACGCAAGGAGATACGTCCATGCGCCACCCGTACCAGTCTACCAGTCCGTCCACCCCTACCCTCGACACCGCTTTCTCCCTCGACTTCCTGGCCCGCTTGGCCGAGGAGGACGAGACCTTGACCGCCGGCGAGGCCGATCTCGCCGGTCCCTGGAAGTGCGAGCCCCTTCCGGGGCGACCCGGGGCGGTTGCCGTGCTTCGGGTTTGGGAGGAGCTCGATCGCGGCGATCTGCCCGAGGCGATCTTCTGGCACTCGGAAACCGCCCTGCTCCTCTCCCTCGTTCTGCCGCTCCTGGGCCGGGAGCCGTTGTTCGCCCTATCTAATAAGGAAGAGGCCGACGGGTTCGCCGTCGAAGCGGTCTATGGCGACCAGGGGAGCCAGGTGGCGGGGTGGCTCCGTCGCCACGAGCCGCGGTTGATCGAGGCGTTGCATCTGCTCGAGGCCCTCCTGCGCTCCCCGGTCGCCCTCGCGGCTCTCGTCGAGGCTGCCGGACCGGGAGCGATCGAGCAGATCGGTCGCATCCTGGCGCGCCAGCAGCGGGCGTAGAACGCTGCCCCGTGGGCAGTGGGGCGGCCCCGGGCGCCGTCCCACTGCCGGAATTCCGTCACCGGCGTCCGTCATTCCGTGACCGGCGCACTGCTCGCGATGACCGGCGTCCGTCATTCTGTGACCGGCGCGCTGCTCGCGATGACCGGCGTCCGTCATTCCGTGACCGGCGCGCGGCTCGCGATGACCGGCGTCCGTCATTCCGTGACCCGCGCACGGCTCGCGATGGCCGGCGTCCATCATTCTGTGACCGGCGCACTGCTGGCGATGACCGGCGTCCGTCATTCTGTGATCGGCGCGCTGCTCGCGATGACCGGCGGCCGTCATTCTATGACCGGCGCACGGCTCCCAGTGACCGCCCGCAGCCCCTCCTCCGCCCGACTTGCGCCGAATTTCACGGACGGCTTCAAGAGCGTTTGGGGCGGGCTCTCCTGTCTCTGGAGAAACTGAAATGCATCCCGAAAAATTCAAATGCGGCCCGGAAAATGCTAAACGCACCTGGGAAAACTAAAATGAGAGCGGCGAAAATAGTTTTTGTCGCTGTGGAAACTAAAACATGCCCCTGCATTTCAGTTTCCGCAGCGACAGGAAGGACTTTTCGCGGATTTCCCGCTTCCGTCCGCGCATCCGCTTCTACGCAAGTTTCTGCGTCGCTCCATCTCCTTTGTCTGCCGCAGTTGATCGCTTTTCAGGTTTGGCTGGATTGTCAAATCAGCACAGAGGGGTGACTTTCCTCTTGCGCTCCTTTACGGTCTCTCCCGTGGCCGACGATTTGTGAATCACGGCGGCCCGGTGGAAAAAGAAATCGATCTCCCGGCGCCATGGAGGCGTCGGGCTACTCCGTAAAGGAGGTGTCGTATGCAGTCGAAGGAAAAGGCCGTCGCGGTTGGAAAAGGAAACCTGAAACCCGAACGAGTCCAGGACGGGCTCTCCGTGCGCAAGACGCTCCAGCGCCTGAAGGTGATGGAGCGGCTGGACGGAATGCCCGGCTGGAAGCTCGCCCCCGGGGGACGCATGATCGCCAAGGTCCGCAAGCTGGGCGATCCGCAGGACGCGGCGACCTATGCGGCTTTCGCCGTCCAGCTGGCGGCAGGACGCCGCCTGCCGCTAAGGCTCCACCTCTCGTCCGGTCAGATCGTCGTCACCCTGCACGGCCAGTCCGGCCACGGGATCACCGGGACGCTCCTGGATCTCGCGGCCGAGCTCGGCTAACCGTCCCACTCACCCAACAACGAAAACCAACGCAGTCAAAAACGAAAAGGAGAAACGATCATGTCCACGAATCCCAACCCCAACTCGACGACCCCCAACCCGACCCCGCAGCCGACGAAGAAGAAGACGAGGCCCAACGCTTTCGCCGACACTCTCCGCGACTGGGAATCGTTGATCAGCGCCGTGGCGGACCAGGCGGCGGTGCTGGCGCCGATCGATTCGCACCGGGCGGCGCTCGCCGACAGCCTGGAGAAGGCCAGGCAGGCCAAGACTCTCCAGGAATCGCGGGTGGCGAGCAAGCAGGGCACGACCCAGAGCCTGAAGGCGATCGTCACCGAGGGCAAGGACCGGGCACGCCGCCTGCGCGGGGCGATCCTGGCCGAGCTGGGGACCACGACCGAGCAGCTGAAGCAGTTCGGTATCCCGCCCCTCCGCCGGCGGCCGCCGCGCCACAATCCGGACGGAGTTTCCACCCCGCCGCCCGCCCCGCAGCCGGAAGTCCAGGCGACGAAGGCGGTCCGGGGGACCGAGTAGGAGTGGCAGATAGAGCCGTTACGGAGTAGCCCCGCAGGCGCGCCCGGGAGCGCCTGCGGGGTGTTTCCCGGGAACCCTCGGGGTCTCTCCCGGGTCGAAGCTTGCAGCCGTTCTTCGCACGGGAGGCTCCCATGACGGGCTCAGGTCGGCGGTACCCCATCTTTCTCCTCTTCGTCTCCTTCGTCCTCCAGCCGTTTCCCGCCCTGCCGGAAAGCGGCGGCGCCGGAGCGGCGCCGATCCTCGATACCTGCAAGGCCGCCAATACCTTCCTCGCGGTGACCGATGGCCAGGATGCCACGTCGGCTGTGGCCGACATCGCCGCCGGCATGGCGGAGCGCGAGGGCTATCCGGCCATCGCGGCCTACCTCGCCCGCCGGGCCGCGCTCCAACTCGCCGCCGACCCCGCCCCCTGGCAACCCGCCGGCCTCCCGGCGCCGCTCCTCGCTCAGGGTCGTCGACTCGCTACCCGGATCGCGGCGCGGCGGCAGGAGACGGAGAAGGCGGCGCGGGCGGGCGCTGCTCCCGGCACGGACCCCGGGGCCGCGGTCGTCGCCCGCTCCCTGGGAGCGCCCCGGTTCGCTCCCTTCGCCGAGCATCCGCTACCCGCCGGCCTCTCCCCGGTCGAGCCGACCGCGGCGCAGAAGGCGGCGGGGCAGGCGCTCCTCGCCACCGCCCGGCGCCTCCCCGGCGAGCCCGAGCTCGTCCGCGCCGAGCGCCAGGGTCTGCGGGCCGCGGCGCTCGTCCTCTCTCCTGATTACGACCCGGGGACCGAGATCTCCTCCGGCGGCTACTGGGTGCTCCTCTCGGAGGACGGCGGCCGCACCTGGTCCGCCCCGCTCTATACCGGTCTGCGGATCCACACCCCCTACGTCGTGCGCGCCGCCTCGGCTCTCCCCCTCTTCGCCGGCGACCACCTGCAGGTCGAGGTGGAAGTCCGCGAGCTCGATCCCGCCTCGATCTCCTTCCCGCCGGTGCGCGAGATCCGGGTCAAGCGGCAGGCCCGGGGACTCTACCTGGACCTCCGCCTGGCCGACCTCACCCGCGATACGGACGGCGACGGCCTGACCGACCTCGCCGAGGAGCGCCTGTTGACCGATCCGCGCCGCCCGGACTCCGACGGCGACGGCATCCCGGACGGCCGGGACCCGCTGCCGCTCGTCCCCTGGCGCGCCGGACAGCCGGCGATGCCGCTCTCCGCCCTCCTCGCGATCGGGGCCGTGGG
>DASQPA010000505.1:0-29340 GCA_035644215.1 Thermoanaerobaculia bacterium | reverse complement strand
TGAGAGCGGCGGCAAGGGGCGGGAACCGATCGGAGGAAGGCGCGCGATGAAGAGCATGGGGTGTCTGGCGGTAGTGGGGGTCCTGGTCCTCGTCGGGATCGTGGCGGCGCTGTCGGCGACCGGGGTGTACAACGGGCTGGTCGAGGCGCAGCAGCAGGTCGAGGCGCAGTGGGCGCAGGTCGAGAGCGTCTACCAGCGGCGCGCCGATCTCATTCCCAACCTGGTGGCGACGGTCAAGGGGGCCTCGAGCTTCGAGAAGGACACCCTCACCCAGGTGGTCGAGGCGCGGGCGCGGGTCGGCTCCCTCCAGGTGACACCGCAGCTGCTCAACGATCCCCAGGCCTTCCAGAAGTTCCAGCAGGCCCAGGACGGCCTCTCGTCCGCCCTGTCGCGGCTCCTCGTCGTCTCCGAGCAGTATCCGGACTTGAAATCGGTCGCGAGCTACCGCGACATGATGGTCGAGCTCGAAGGGACCGAGAACCGCATCGCCGTCGAACGCCGCAGCTTCAACGAGGTCGCCCAACAGTACAACACCCGCATCGCCCGGGTGCCGGCGGCCTGGTTCATCGGCATCCTGCACTGGCCGTTCAAATCCAAGGCCTACTTTACCGCCCAGCCCGGCGCCGCGACCGCTCCCAAGGTCGACTTCGGAGGGCGGTAGGGGGGATGCTCCGCGCGCTCGCCCTGCTCCTCCTCCTCCCCCTCCTGGGCTGCGCCGGGGCGGGGGCACAGACCGGGGCCGCCGCCGGCGAGCACCCCGGCGATCGCGGCGACCTCATCGTGCGGCGGGGGGACCTGCGGCCGCGGCTGGTCCTGACCGGCGAGCTCGCCGCCGAGCGCGCCGTCCCCCTGATCGTGCCGAGCACCTCCTCCTGGCAGCTGCAGATCCGCTGGATGGAGAAGGACGGCACGCCGGTGGCGGCCGGCCAGAAGCTGGTCGAGCTCGACAACTCCCAGTTCACCTCCGACCTCGAAGAGAAGCGGAGCACCGCCACCCAGACCGCCGCCGACCTGGAGCGCGACCAGGCCGAGGGAGCGGCGGCCACGGCGGAGAAGACCTTCGCCGTCGAGCAGAAGAAGGCCGATCTCGCCAAGGCGCGGCTCGCCGCCGCGGTGCCGCAGGAGCTGCTCTCGCGGTACGAATACCAGAGCCGCCAGCTCGCCGTGCGCCGCGCCGAGGCCGAGTTGACCAAGGCCGAGGCCGACCTCGCCGCCCAGCGCAAGGCGAGTGCCGCCGATCTCGACGTGCGCCGCCTGGACCTCGCCAAGACAGAGCGCGAGATCCGGGCCGCCGAGGGGGCCATCGCCGCCCTCGTCTTGACCGCGCCGCGCGCCGGCATCGTCCTCGTCGGCGAGCACCCCTGGGAGGGGCGCAAGCTGCACGAGGGGGACAACGTCTGGATCGGCCTGCCGGTGATGAGCCTGCCCGATCTCGCCTCCCTGGTCGTCGACGCCGCCCTCTCGGACGTCGACGACGGGCGGGTGCGGCCAGGGATGGCGGCGGTCTGCACCCTGGACGCCTACCCGGGGACGAGCTTCCCCGCCCGGGTCGCCGCGGTGGCCCCGGTGGCGCGCGAGTCGGCTCGCAGCTCGCTCCTGCGCGCCTTCAAGGTCCGCCTGCGCCTCGACCGGGTCGACGCCGCCCGCATGCGTCCCGGCATGTCGGTCAAGGTCGAGGTGCTGGGACCGGAGACCCGGGACGCGGTGCTCGCCCCGCGCGCCGGGCTCGAATGGACCGCCGATTCTGCGGGCGACGCGGCTCGCGCCCGGCTCGCCGCCGGGGGGACGGCGCCGGTGCGGCTCGGGGACTGCGACGCCACGGCCTGCGTCGTCCTCTCCGGGCTCACTCCCGGCACCCGCCTGCGCCCGGCGCCGGAAGGGCGGGAGAGGGAGGCGGGATGAAGGGGAAGACGCGCCCGTGGCGTTTCCTCTGGATCGCCCTCCTCGGCCTCGCGGTGGGCGGCTGGTGGTTTGCCGGCCGGGCTGCCGGGGAGGGCGCCGGCGGCTGGGTCGAGCTGCGGCGGGACGACCTGGTGCTGGGGGTCGAGGTGACCGGCACCCTGGCGGCGGTCGACTCGGCCTACGTGCGGCCGCCGCAGATCCCCGACATGTGGAACCAGAAGATCGCCTACCTGGCCCCCGAGGGGGCCGAGGTGCGGACGGGGACGCCGGTCTTGAAGCTCGACGACTCCGAGCTGCAGAAGAAGCTGGTCGAGAAGCTGGGGGAGGCGAGCTCGGCCCAGCAGGAGCTGGAGAAGAAGCAGGCGAACCTCGCCCAGGCCCGGGGCGACGACGAGCTGCACCTCGCCGAGGCCGAGGGGCGGCGGCGGACGAGCGCGCTCAAGGCGGACGTGCCGCCCGATCTCGTCGCCAGCCACGACCTCGTCGAGGCGCGCTCCGAGCTCGCCCTGGCCGAGCGGGAGATCGCCTACGTCAAGGAGCGGCTCCGGCTGTCGGCGAAGAGCGGTGCGGCCGAGGTCGCCGAGCTCGCCGACAAGCGCGACCGGGCGGCGGCGCGGGTGGCGGAGATCCGCCGGCAGATCGAGCAGATGACCGTGCGGGCGCCGCGCGCCGGGACCGTGGTCTACGTCGCCGACCGCGGTGGGGAGAAGAAGAAGGTGGGGGACGCGGTCTGGGAGGGCCAGCAGGTGATCGAGATCCCCTCCCTCGCCAGGATGCGCGCCGACGCCTTCGTCGACGAGGCGGACGCCGGCCGGGTCGCCGTCGGGCAGGTCGTCCGCCTGCGGCTCGACGCCCATCCCGACACCGTCTTCACCGGCCGGGTGGCGTCGATCCGCAGCGCGGTCGAGCAGCGCACCGAGGCCGAGCGGCAGAAGGTGGTCGGCCTCACTCTGGAGCTCGACCGGACCGATCCGCTCCGCATGCGCCCCGGGATGCGCTTTCAGGGGACGGCGGAGACCGGCCGGGCCGACCATCTCCTCTTGATGCCGGCCGAAGCGGTGCTCGCCACCGCTACCGGGCCGCTGGTCTATCGCAAGACCCTGCTCGGGGTCGAGGCGGTGCGGCCGCGCCTCGGGCGGCGCAACGGCCAGGCGGTCGAGGTGCTCTCGGGGCTCGCCCCGGGCGACCGGGTGGCGCGCGCTCCGGCGCGGCTGTACGAGGAAAGGGCGGGGGCGTGAGGAGCGTGGGACCGGGCCGCCTCCTCCGTCTGCTCGGCGGCGGCGGCCTCCTGCTCGCCGTGCTGGCCGGCGCCGCCTTCCTGCCGGGGTCCGGGAGGGGCCGCGGGCGGACCGACCTGCCCACCGTCGAGGTCCGGCTGCAGCCCTTCGTGCACCGCGTGCCGGCGGAGGGGAACCTGAAGGCGACCCGGGCGACGGCGATCTCCGTGCCGCCCGGGGTGGAAGGGCCGCTGCGCATCGCCTGGCTGGCCCCGGAGGGCGCCCTGGTGCGGGCCGGCGAGCCGGTCATCCGCTTCGATCCCACCGATCTGACGAAGAGCCTGCGCGATGCGGAGGACGACCTCGCCAAGTCGCGCTTCAAGACCGCGAAGGAGCGGGCCGAGAGCGCCGCCGAGGTCGAGAAGCTCGCCGCCGCGGCCAAGGTGGCGGAGCTGGAGCTCGACGCCGCCCGCCGCTTCCAGAAGAAGGACGAGACGATCTTCTCGCGCCACGAGCGCATCGAGTCGGAGCTCGACGGCAGCCTGGCGGCGGTGCGGGAGCGCCATGCCCACGAGGCGCAGCAGGTGCGCGGGCGGCTGTCGAAGGCCGAGCTCGCGCTGCTCGCCATCCAGGGGCGGCAGGCGAGCTTCAAGATCGAGCAGGCCCGCCAGGGACTGGCGTCGCTCGTCGTGACCGCCCCGCACGACGGCATCCTGGTCTTCCGCCGCGACCACCGGAACACCCCGGCGCGGGTGGGCGACTCGGTCTGGCAGGGGCAGCCGCTCGCCGACCTGCCGGACCGGGCGCAGATGGAGGCCCTGGTCTACGTGCTGGAGGCCGACGCCGGCGGGCTCGCGGTGGGGAAGCCGGCGACGGTCGAGCTCGAATCGGCCCCCGGCACCCCGTACCGCGCCCGCATCTCCCGCGTCGACTCGCTGGCCAAGCCGCGCCTGCGCGGCTCGCCGGTGCAGTACTTCGCGGTCGTCCTGGCGCTCGACCACACCGACCCGGAGCGGATGAAGCCCGGCGCCCGGGTGCGCGCCGTCCTCACCCTGGACGAGGTGCCGAACGCCCTCGCCGTGCCGCGCCAGGCGGTGTTCGAGCGCGGCGGCCGGACCGTGGTCTACAGGCGGCAGGGAGAGAGCTTCCAGCCGGTCCCGGTCGCCCTCGGCCCCTCCGGCATGGGCCGGGTGGTGATCGCCGCCGGCCTGCGGGCGGGTGACGTGGTGGCCCTGGAGGACCCCGAGCGCGGTCCCGCTCCGGCCGCTCCCGAGGGGACGCCTGGGGCGCCCAAGCCACCCACCCCGCCGCGCATCGCCTCTCCCGCCGCACCTTCCCTGCCATGACCCCCGGCGAGGCGATCCGGACGGCGGTCGACAACCTGGCCGTCCACAAGCTGCGCTCCTCGCTCACCATGCTGGGGATGATCTTCGGGGTCGGAGCGGTGATCGCCATGCTGTCGATCGGCGCCGGGGCCGAGCGCCAGGCCCTGTCGCTGGTCGAGCGGCTGGGCCTCCGCAACGTCCTCGTCCGCGCCAAGCCGTTCCGCGACGAGGAGGCGAAGGAGATCCGGGCCAAGTCGCCGGGGGTCTCGCCGCGCGACGCCGCCGCCCTCACCGAGGCCGTGCCGGGGGTCGAGCTGGCGGCGCCGGTGGTCAAGATCGAGCCCTACCGGGTGCTGTCGGCGGCGGGGAAGACGGCGGCCACCGCCTACGGGGTCTCCTTCCGCCAGGCCGAGCTCGCCCACTTAGCCCTCGCCGAGGGGCGTTTCCTGGACCCGCTCGACGAGCGCACCCACGCCCAGGTCTGCGTCGTCGGCTTTGGGGTCCGGCGCGACCTCTTCGGCTACGGCGAGGCGGTGGGGAAGGACCTCAAGGTCAACGACGTCTGGCTGACCGTCGTCGGCGTGCTCGCCCCGCAGGGGGGGAGCGGCGACAGCTTCCAGGGGGTGAACGTGGGGACGGTGGCGAACGCCATCTACCTGCCGGTCTCGACCGCCGAGCGCAAGTTCGAGCGCGATCCGCTGGCCTCGCCGCTCGACGAGATCGTCGTCCGTTTCAAGGATGGCACCTCGGCCGCCAAAGTGGCACCGGTGATGCGCGAGCTCCTCGACCGCCTGCACGGCGGGGTGGCCGACTACGAGCTGGTCGTCCCCGAGGCGCTCTTCGAGCAGAGCCGGCGCACCCAGCGGCTGTTCAACGCCGTCATGGGGGCGATTGCCGGCATCTCCCTCCTCGTCGGGGGGATCGGGATCATGAACATCATGCTGGCGACAGTCTTGGAGCGGACGCGGGAGATCGGGGTGCGCCGGGCGGTGGGGGCGCGGAGCGCCGACATCCGTTTCCAGTTCATGGTCGAGTCGTTCGCCATCAGCCTCATCGGCGGCGCCTGCGGGGTGGCCCTGGGCCTCGCCATCGCCCGCGGCGTGGCCGCCTGGGCCGGCTGGCCGACGGTCGTCACCCCGGCCGCGATCCTCATCTCG
Organism: Thermoanaerobaculia bacterium; assembly: GCA_035644215.1. Classification (GTDB taxonomy): domain Bacteria; phylum Acidobacteriota; class Thermoanaerobaculia; order Multivoradales; family UBA5704; genus DASQPA01. Next base: position 23,739 of record DASQPA010000505.1, on the reverse strand, counting down.
ACCGGGGTCGCCATGGCGGTGGGCCTCGCCTCCGGCATCTACCCGGCCTCCCGGGCCGCGGCGCTCGATCCGATCGAGGCGCTGCACTACGAATGAAGTTCATCGTGCTATCCTTCGAGGCAAGTTTTCCGGGGGAACGATGCAGCCCAACAAGATCCTGGTGATCGACGATTCGAAGCTCATTCACCGGATGTTCTCGGTGATCCTGCCGAAGACCGTCCTGGTGAGCGCCCTGGACGGCCAGGAGGCGCTGGCGCGCCTCGCCGAGCATCCTGACACGGATCTCATCTTCCTGGACATCAACATGCCGCGGATGAACGGCCTGGAGTTCCTCACCCAGGTCAAGGCCGACCCCGCCCTGGCCGCCATCCCGGTGGTCATCATCAGCACCGAGGGGAAGGAAGAGGACACCATCCGCGGCCTGCGCGCCGGCGCCGCGGCCTACGTCAAGAAGCCCTTCCGCAACGAGTCGATCCTGGACATCGTCTACCGCCTGCCCGCCGCCGCCACCCAGGCGCCGGCCTAGTTCCCCGCTCCCCGGCTCCACGGTGCCTCCCGGCCTCGCCGGCGGGTTCAGCGTTCTATTGCATGGTTGGCTATATGGGCATGGTCTTTGCGAAGTTTCCTGGGTGGAGAGCGCCCCCCGAATCCCGAGGCGACTCGGGCGAAGGAGGCAAGAGTCATGAGTAAAACTTCAATGCTGATGGGTGGACTCGCCATGATGTGTACGACCCTGGTTGCCGCAGCCCCGCAGGCGACCCCCCCGCAGCCCCCCACCCCCGTGACGTCGTCGTCGCAGCCGCTACCCTGGGAAGACCCGCCGTCCGGGCAGGTTTGCAACCTGCTCTGCATCATCGGCGACCACTGCTGCATCATCCACGGCAAGGCGACCTGCATCCCCAACGACCAGGCCTGCCCCTAGCGGGGTAGAACCCTAGGCCGGATCTCACCCCCCTGCCGCCCGCGAGGGCCGGGGGGGTGAGACGTACGCCATGTCGCTTGACAGTCGTACGATAGGGGAGCTATCCTCTTTCTGGAGAGAGATGATGAAAGAGCCTCTGACCGCTTCCAAGCTGCGCGAGAACGTCTACCGGATCCTCGACGAGGTGCTGGAGACCGGTGTGCCGGTCGAGATCGAGCGCCGAGGGAAGATCCTAAAGATCGTATCCGCCGCACCGCGGAGCAAGCTGGACAATCTGAAGCCGAATCCCGGATACCTCTGCTGCGACCCGGAAGACGTGGTCCACCTCGACTGGTCCGGGGAATGGCGTCCCTGATCTATCTCGACACCCACGTCGTCACCTGGTTGCGCATCGGCCGGACCGATGCTCTGCCGCAACTCGCCCGTCGACTCCTGGAGGAAAACGACCTCCTGATCTCTCCGTTCGTCGTGCTGGAGCTCCAGTATCTCTTCGAGATCCAGCGCGCGTCGGAACCTGCCGAGGTCGTCCTCGCCGCACTGACCCGAGACATCGGCCTGGAGGTGTGCGAGCTGCCCTTCGTCGAGGTTGCCAGGATGGCTCTCGGCCAATCCTGGACCCGCGACCCCTTCGACCGGATCATCGTCAGCCAGGCCGCCCTGCGCAATGCACCGCTCGTGACCCGGGACCAGCTCATCCGGGATCATTACTCCCAGGCCGTTTGGGATTGAAGACCTACCCTCCCGCCGCCCGCGAGGGTCGGGAGGGTGGGGCCGGCTGTCCCATCCGCCGCGCGATGAGGAATGCCATCTCCAGGGCCTGCTCGTAGTTGAGCCGCGGATCGACCGAGGAGCGGTAGTCGCGGTCGAGGTCGAGCTCGGTCAGGCCGCGGGCCCCGCCCATGCACTCGGTCACGTCCTCGCCGGTCAGCTCGAAGTGGACGCCGCCCAGGTAGGAGCCGGCCTCCTGGTGGATCTCGAAGGCGAGTTCCAGCTCCTTCAGGATGTGCTCGAAGCGCCGGGTCTTGACCCCGGAGGCCGTGGTCTCGGTGTTGCCGTGCATGGGGTCCGAGACCCAGAGGACGGTGCGCCCGGCGCGGCGCGCGATGTCCAGGAGCGGCGGCAGGCCGGCGGCGATCTTGTCGTGGCCGAAGCGGTGGATCAGGGTGAGCCGGCCGGGCTCGCGCTCGGGGTCGAGCACCGCGATCAGGGCGATCAGCGCCTCGGGGGAGGTGCCCGGCCCCACCTTGACGGCGATCGGGTTGTTGATGCCGCGGAAGTACTCGATGTGGGCGCCCGAGAGATCGGCGGTGCGCAGGCCGATCCAGGGGAAGTGGGTCGACAGGTTGTACCAGCCGGACCGCCGGGGCACCTTGCGGGTCTGCGCCTGCTCGTAGAGGAGGTGGAGCCCCTCGTGGCTGGTGAAGTAGTCGACCCGGCCCATTTCGGCCACCGGCTGGCCGGAAATGCTCTCCAGGAAGGCCACGGAGTCGCCGATCGCCACCAGGCGCCGGCGGTACTCGTCGGCGTTCGGCGAGTGCTTGACCCAGGTCAGGTCCCAGTACTCGGGGTGATGGAGGTCGGCGAAGCCGCCGTCGATCAGGGCGCGGACGAAGTTCAGGGTCAAAGCCGAGCGCTCGTAGGCGCGCAGGAGGAGCTCGGGGTCGGGCACCCGGTCGGCCGAGGTGTAGGGCGCCCGGTTGATCAGCTCGCCGCGGTAGCTGGGGAGGGTCACCCCGTCGCGGGTCTCCAGGTCGGCGCTCCGGGGCTTCGCGTACTGGCCGGCGAAGCGGCCGACCCGGATGATCCGGCGGCGCATGCCGTGCACCAGGACCAGGCTCATCTGGAGGAGGATCTTCAGCTTGTCGGCGATCACCTGGGAGTTGCAGTCGGCGAAGCTCTCGGCGCAGTCGCCCCCCTGGAGGAGGAAGCGTTCGCCGCGCGCCGCCTCGGCGAGCTGCGTCTTCAGGCGCTCGACCTCCCAGGAGGTGACGAGGGGGGGCAGGGAGGAGAGCTCGGCGAGCACCCGGTCGAGGCGGGTGCGGTCTGGATAGGTGGGCTGCTGCAGGGCCCGCCTCGACTGCCAGGAGTCAGGGGTCCAATCGGACGACTTGGGAACGGGCATGATGGACGGCATAAGGGAGTAGTGTCGAAAAGGCGGTGTGGCGGGACTCGGGAGCGCGTCCCCCGGGAGCGCCGCCAGCCGGGATAGGATACAGGGCTTTCGGAGGAGGGCGAAGGTTTGGCGGTCTGGCGCGTCTTCATCGACACCGGCGGCACGTTCACCGACTGCCTGGCCGTGGACCCGGAGGGGCGGCTCCATCGGGCCAAGGTGCTGTCGACGAGCGCCCTGCGCGCCCGGGTCGCCTCCGCGGGAGAGCGAGCCGACCAGGTCCGGCTGGAGCCGGCGCCCGCCGTCCCGGCGGGCTTCTTCCGCGGCTTCACCTTCCATCTCCTGGAGTCGGCGCCGCCTGTGCCGCCGCCCATCATCACCGGCTACGACCCGGGCTCCGGCCTCCTCACCCTCGACCGCCCGCTCTCCCCGCTTCCCGGCGCGGCGCGCTGCGAGCTGCGCTCGAACGAAGAAGCGCCGCTCCTCGCCGCCCGGCTGGTCACCGGCACCTGGCCGGGGGAGCCGCTGCCGCCGATCTCGATGCGCCTCGCGACCACCCGGGGGACCAACGCCCTCCTCGAGCGCAAGGGGGCGAGGACCGCCCTCTTCATCACCCGGGGCTTCGCCGACCTCCTGGCGATCGGCACCCAGCAGCGTCCCGAGCTCTTCACCCTGCGGATCGAGAAGCCGGCGCCGCTCTATGCCGCGGTGGTCGAGGTCGCCGAGCGGCTCGCCGCCAATGGCTCGGTCGTCCTCGCGCTCGATGCGGCGGCCCTGGAACAGCTGGAGGCAGCGGCGGTCCGGCTCGTCGCCCAGGGGTTCGAGGCGGCGGCGGTCGCCCTCCTCCACAGCTACCGGAACCCCGCCCACGAGCGGACGGTGGGCGACCTCTTGCGGCGCGCCGGCTTTTCCCACGTGGCGCTCTCGGCGGAGCTGGCGCCGCTCATCAAGCTCCTGCCGCGGGCCGAGACCGCGGTGGTCGACGCCTACCTCTCGAAGCCGATCGCGGGATATCTGTCGCGGGTCGCCGCGGCGCTTCCGGAGGGTGCCCTTCACGTCATGACCAGCGCCGGCGGCCTGGTGCGGGCCGAGGCCTTCCGCGCCAAGGACAGCCTGCTCTCCGGGCCGGCGGGCGGGGTGGTGGGGGCGGCGGGAGCCGGCCGGCGCTCGGGGGAGGAGAAGGTCATCGCCTTCGACATGGGGGGGACCTCGACCGACGTGGCGCGCTACGACGGCGATTTCGAGTACCTCTTCGAGCACCGGGTGGGGGACGCCCACCTGGTCGCCCCCGCCCTGGCGGTCGAGAGCGTCGCCGCCGGCGGCGGCTCGGTTTGCCGCTACGACGGCTTCCAGCTCAAGGTCGGGCCGGAGAGCACCGGCGCCGATCCGGGGCCGGCCTGCTACGGCGCCGGCGGGCCGCTCACCCTGACCGACGTCAACCTCCTCCTCGGCCGGCTCGACCCCGGGCGCTTCGAGATCCCCATCGACCCGGCGGCGGCCGAGCACGCTCTTCTGACCCTGCGGGAGGCCATCGCGCGCTCCGAGGGGAGCGCACCGGAGCGGGAAGCGCTGCTCGAGGGCCTGCTCGACATCGCCGACGAGCGGATGGCCGACGCCATCCGGCGGATCTCGCTCGCCCGCGGCTACGACCCGGCCGACTACGCTCTGGTCGCCTTCGGCGGCGCCGGCGCCCAGCACGCCTGCGCGGTGGCGGCGCGGCTCGGCGTCCACCGCGTCCTGGTGCCCGAGGACGCCGGCCTGCTCTCCGCCGCCGGTCTGGCCGCGGCGGTCGTCGAGCGCTTCGGCGAGCGCCAGGTGCTCCTGCCGCTCGCCGAGGTCGAGGAGCGGATCGGCCCCTGGATGGAGGAGCTGGGGAGGGTGGCGGCGGCGGCGGTGGCGGAGGAGGGGATCCCGGCGGAAGAGATCTACGTGCGGCGGCGGCTCCTCGATCTGCGCTTCACCGGGCAGGAGGCGACGCTCGCCGTCGAGCTTCCAGAGGGAGGGGCGGTCGAGGCGGCGTTCGCCGCCGCCTACCGCGCCCTCTACGGCTACACTCCCGAGGGGCGGCCGATCGAGCTGGTCGCCCTCCGCGCCATCGCCTCCTCACGGCCGGCCGAGCTCCTCGCCCCGGCGCCGGCCGCGGCCACGGACGACGCGGCGGTCGCCGCCGATCCCGCCGATCCCGCCGGCCACCGCCGCGCCTGCTTCTCCGGCCGCTTCCGCGAGGTCCCGGCCTACGAGCGCTCCGGTCTCGCCGCCGGCGCCACCTTCGCCGGCCCCGCCCTGGTCTTCGAACGCCACAGCGCCACGGTCGTGGCCGAGGGCTGGGAGGGGCGGGTGGACGGGGCCGGGGCGCTGGTCCTCGACTGGAATTGACATCCAGCTCCCGATCGCTCACCATACCAACGTGTCTTCGGGTCCGCGCGTTCGACGAGCGGACGACGCGGCGGTTCTCAAGAGGCGGGGGCGGCCCACGGAGCCGGGCAGGTTGGGACCTGCCGATGATGGACACGCCCAGAAAGGAGGTGGTCCAGTGCATTGTAGTTCGAACGGACAAGGGATGGTGGAGGTGGCGGCCCCGTAAGGGCGATCCTCCCCTAGCGTCTCCTAGTGCGCTGGATCGGAGGGCCGCCCCGGAAACGGGGGGACCCACCGCCGCCTAGCCAGACCAACCGAGGCCCCGGCTCTCTCGCGAGGACCGGGGCCTCTTGTTTGATGGGGAGGATCCGCGGCTCCTCCGGACCCCTTGGAAGCACTGAACTGAGTAAGATCAGAGCGTGGACCTGAAGCTCACCGGAGGGATGTCTTGGCCCGTTTCGAGGAGTACATCGGGATTGACTACTCGGGCCGTCGCTCGCCGACGACCCCCATGCGCTCGCTCCACGTCTTCGCCGTGGAGGAGGACCACGAGGTGCGCCGGGAGCTCGACCCCGACAAGGGGCTGTGGAGCCGCCGTTCGCTCGCTGAGTGGCTGCTCGGCAAGCTGACCGAGGACCACCCGAAACGGCCGAAGGTCGTCGGCATCGACCACGGTTTCTCCTTCCCCCGGAGCTACCTGGAGCGCCACCACCTGCGCAGCTGGGAGCAGTTCCTGGCCGACTTCACGGCGCACTGGCCCACCGACACGCGGCGGGTGCGCGACCTGCGCGAGGGCAATTCGCGCACCGGGCATCCCGACGAGCTGCGCCTGACCGAGCAGTGGACCCCCGCGGCGCGCGGCGTCTTCCGCTTCGAGATGCGGGGCGGCGCCGCCAAGGCGGCCCACGCCGGCATCCCCTGGCTCGCCTACCTGCGCCAGGCCGGCGCCAAGGTCCACTTCTGGCCGTTCGACGGCTTCGTGGTGCCGCCCGGCCGGTCGGTCGTGGCGGAGGTCTTCCCCGACCTCTTCCGCAACCGCTTCCCGCGCGCCGGCCGGAGCCCGGAGGAGCACGCGGCCTACTCGATCTGTGCCTGGCTCCGGGAGCGCGATCAGCTGGGCCTGCTCGACGCCTATTTCCAACCGCCCCTCTCTGCCGAGGAGCAGGAGCGGGTCCGTCTCGAAGGCTGGATCCTCGGCGTGGCCTGAAATGATTCCGGTCCGCCGAGCACTTTGTTGTACTACTTCATATCGGGAGAACAGCTATGACAAGGGACGTAGAGGACCTGGAGGAGTTCCGGTCGTACCGGCTGCGGATGAACGAGGAGATCATGAGCTCCGAGCATCTGGGCATCAAGCGCTTTTTCAACCTCGACACCGCGGCCTACCGGGAGGGCGCCCTCGACAAGCGGACGAAGGAGCTGCTCGGCCTCGTCGCGTCGACCGTCCTGCGCTGCAACGATTGCATGGACTATCACCTGAACAAGTGCGTCGAGGTGGGATGGGGGGACGAGGAGCTGCACGATGCGCTGAACGTCGCCTTGGTGGTCGGCGGCACGGTCGTCATTCCGCACCTGCGGCATGCCTTCGAGACCATCCAGCTGCTGCGCGACGAGCAGCGGGGCGCCGGCAACGGTAACGGCCTGAAGGCTCAGAAGGGGCAACGCTGAAGCATGCGTCCGAGTCGAAAGATTGTTCTGATCACGACCGGCGGCACGATCGAGAAGACCTACGACGAGCAGACGGGCGAGCTCGTCAACCGTCACTCGATCGTCCGCCGCATGCTCGCCGAGCTGCGACTGGAGGAGACCGAGGTCGCCGTTCAGGAGCTGCTCAGCAAGGACAGCCTCGACATGACCGAGGCCGATCGCGATCGCATCGTCGACGCCGTCCGCGCGACCCGGGCGGCGAGCGGCATCGTCGTCCTCCACGGCACGGATACCCTCGCCCGGACCGGCGAGCGCCTCTACGAGCGCATCCCGGAACCGCGAGTGCCGATCGTCCTCACCGGCGCCATGCGGCCGTTCGAAATGAAGCATTCGGACGCTCTCCAGAACCTGACCGAAGCGATCTTCGCCGCCGGGGTGCTGCCGCCCGGGGTCTACTGCGCGGCGCACGGGCGGGTGCTGGCCTTTCCCGGGGTACAGAAGGATACGGCGCGGGGGACGTTCGTCAAGGGCGAATAATATTGCCATCGCTCTATATTAAAGCGCCGTAATTGATCCGTAATTGATCCGTAATCGGTCCTGGTCAAAAATAAGAACAGCATTTAGAGCAAGATTGGCGCGGGAGCCACTCGTTTTTATATTGCGGAGGGAGGACCCTGATGACAAGAGACGTGGAGGACCTGGAAGAGTTCCGTGCCTACCGGCTACGGATGAACGAGAAGATCATGAGCGCCGAGCATCTCGGGCTCAAGCGCTTCTTCAACCTCGACACCGCGGCGTACCGGGACGGCGCCCTGGACAAGCGGACGAAGGAGCTCCTGGGCCTGGTGGCGTCGACGGTCCTGCGCTGCAACGACTGCATGGACTACCACCTGAACAAATGCGTCGAGGCGGGCTGGGGCGACGAGGAGCTGCACGACGTCCTGAACGTCGCCCTGGTGGTCGGCGGCACGGTGGTCATCCCGCACCTGCGCCACGCCTTCGAGACCCTCCAGCTCCTGCGCGACGAGAAGCGGGGCAACGCGAACCCCTTCAAGGCCAAGAAGGGCAAGCGCTGACGCTTCAGAACTCGCCGACGAACGTGATCTCCGGCTCCAGCCGGTAGCCCGTCCGTCCTTCGACCACCTCCTGGACGTGCCGGATGAGCGCCCGCACGTCGGCGGCGGTGGCGCCGCCGGTGTTGATCAGGATGTTGGCGTGCCGGGGGGTGACTCTCGCCCCACCGATCGCCGTCCCCTTCAACCCGCACTCGTCGATGAGGCGGCCGGCGCCGATCCCCTCGATCTTCTTGAAGATGGAGCCGGCCGAGGGCTCGGTGTCGAGCGGCGGATGGCGGGCCCGCCGCCAGTCGAGGTTCTCGGCCATCACCCGCCGCAGCCGGGCCGGATCGGCGGGGGTGAGCTCGAAGGTGGCGGCGAGCACGACGTCTCGGCGGTGGTGGAGGATCGACTGGTCGTAGCCGAACTGAAAATAGTCGACCCCGACCGTCCGGCGCTCTCCCTCGACAGTCAGGATCTCGGCTTCCCGCGTCACCTCGGCGATGAACATCGTCCGGAGGCGCTCGGGAGCGGGGGAGAGGAAGTGCAGGTTCTGCCAGAGGGCGCCGCCGACCGTCGAGGGGATGCCCACGAAGTGCTCCAACCCCGAGAGGCCGCGCGCGACGGCGGCCTCGATCAGGTCGGGATCGACCACCGTGCCGCTCCCGGCACAGAGGCGGTTGCCGGGGAGCGCCTCGATCTGCCGCGCCCGGTTGCGGATCACCAGGCCGCGGAAGCCGCCGTCGCCGACCAGGACGTTGGCGCCCAGGCCGAGGAGGAACCAGGGTAGGGCGAGCCGCTCTGCCGCGAGGACGGCGGCGGCGAGCTCGTCGCCGCTCTCCGCCTCGTAGAAGAGGTCGGCCGGGCCGCCGATCCGAAAGGTGGTGTAGGGGGCGAGCGGCTCGGCGCGGCGGACACGGTCGGTCTTGAGCTCGCGGCAGAGGGCCGCGTAGGCGTCCGAGGCCATCCTCTTCCCTAGGCGGACGGTGCGTCGATGAGCTCGATGCGGCGCTGGTGCCGCCCCCCCTCGAAGGGGGTGTCGAGCCAGATCCGGACGATCGAGAGGGCCATCTCCGGCGTCATCATCCGCTGGCCCAGGGAGATCACGTTGGCGTCGTTGTGCTGCCGGCCGAGGCGCGCCGACTCCTCGTTCCAGCAGAGGGCGCAGCGGACGCCGGGCACCCGGTTGGCGACGATGGCCTCGCCGTTGCCCGAGCCGCCGAGGACGATACCGCGCTCGGCCTCGCCGTGCGCCACCGCCTCGGCGACCGGCCGGATGAAGAGCGGGTAGTCGACCGCCGCCTCGGAGTCGGTGCCGTGGTCCTGGACCTCGTGGCCGAGCGACGTCAGGAGCTCCTTGATCTTCTCTTTGTAGCGAAAGCCGGCGTGGTCCGAGCCGATGGCGATCTTCATCGTCCGCCCTCCTGACGCGGGATTAGACCATGGATTCGCCCACCGCCAAGCCCTGTTGCCGTCGCAGCTCGAAGAGGACCAGGGCGGCGGCGACCACGGCGTTCAACGACTCGACGGGCGGCGCGAGCGGGATGGTGAGCCGGAGGTCGGCGCGCCGATCGGCCTCCGGGGAAAGGCCGGGGCCTTCCGCTCCCAGGGCGAGGACGAAGGCGGGCGCCGGCGGTCGACCGGGAGCGCGGGGAGCCGGGGGGACGAGCCGGGTGGCGTAGAGGTCGGCGCCGCCGCGCGGTACCAGGGCGGCCCAGCGCGGGGTGACTCCGGCCCCCTCGGCGATCCCGGCCAGGTGCCGGGCGAGATCGTCCGGCGACACCCCGACGGCGACCGGCAGGCGGAGCAGGCTGCCGGCCGAGCCGCGCAGGGCGCGCGGATGGTTGGGATGGACGCTCCCCGGCGCCAGGGCGAGGCCGGCGGCCCCGGCCGCCTCCGCCACCCGCGCCAGGGCGCCCAGGTTGCCTGGGTCCTGGAGGCCGTCGAGATAGAGATAGGGGGCTCCCGGCCGCAGCGGCAGGGCGGCCACCCCGGGGCGCGGCAGGCGGGCCACGGCGAGGAGGCCGCGCGGCGAGTCGGCGTCGGCGAGGTCGGCGAGCAGCTCGGGGGCGACCACCAGCGGCGTGAGCGACGCGAGCGGCGACGTGGCGAGCCGGCGGCAGAGGGCGGCCCCCTCGGGAGAGGCGAGGAAGTCGGGGGTGGCGAGCACGGTTTCGAGCTCGATTCCCCCGGCCAGCGCCTCTCCCACCAGGTGCGGCCCCTCGAGCAGGGCGAGGTCGCCTTTACTTCGTCGCAGGCGACGAATATCCTTGAGCGTCCTATTCTGGCGGCTGAGGATCATGATCCCGGATCTTAAGAACTTCTGGCAAAGACTCCAAACCGGTGTCGAGGTGGCCGTTGCCGGTCCCTCGCCCGACAAGCTGCTCGGCGTGCGCGACGGCTTCCTGCGCTATTTCCACGACGGTTTGGACCGCGCCGTCTCGGTGGCCGTCGTACCGCAGCAGGTCGAGGAGGCGCCGGTCGGGCTGCCGGTCTCCGACGAGGAGGTCCTCCAGCTGGCGCGCAAGCGCGTCCTGGAGCTCGAAAAGGCGCTCGCCGACACCTACCACTTCTACGTCGCGAGCGAAGGCGGCCTGCACAGTCTGGACGTCGACGGCCGGCACTGCTACTTCGTGCGCAACTGGACGGTGGTCCGCGGCCTCCTGGGCGAGGCCTGGGGCTCCTCCGGCTCGGTCCAGGTCCCCGAGCGGATCATCGCCGGCCTCGACAGCGATCAGATCCCGCTCGCCGTCCCCGGCACGCGGCGGAGCGGCGGCATGATCTCGTCGCTCACCGGCGGCCTGGAGACCCGACGCAAAGCCGTCGCGGTCGCCACCCTGCACGCCATCTCGACCCTCTTCTACGGCGTCCTCGAAAGCCGCCCCATCCGGTAGCGCCCCCCGCAGGTGGGGGCGCTACTGCCGGTTCCGGGTGCTGCGCTTCGGGACCACGCTCTGGGTCTGGGGCTCCGGCGCCGGGAGGTCGGCGTTCACCAGCTCCCGCAGCGCCCGGCCGAGCGAAGCACGGATCCGCTCGTCGAGCGCCTCGTCGCTGAGCGCCGGCGATCCCGGCGAACCTGTCGCCGCCGCCGCCGCAGAGCGCTGGGGGACCTTGGCCTCGTAGCCCAGCCCCTGGAAGCGCCGCAGGATGTCCCGCGCCATGCCGCTGCTTTCGCCGCCGGCGGGCGCCTCGGGATAGGCGAGGTGGAAGAACTCCGCCGGCTCCATCCCGATCGCTGCGCAGATCAGGAGGATGTGGCGGATGGAGAGCCCCATCTTGCCGGAGAGGAGGCGGGAGAGATAGCCGCCGCTCGCCCCCAGCTCTTTCTCGAGCTCTCGCTTGGTTACATTGGCAACTTTGATCACCGTCGAGAGGAGAGCAGTAACCCGCTCGATCTCGTCGTCGATGGAGGCGACAACCTCAGCTGTCAGACGCCGCTCTTCGATTCTTTTCCGGGCCATAGTGAAAGGGAGTCTAACGGAAAGACGGAACCGGCGACAAGTTGGTTTCGCAAGTCGAGCGAATTGCCGGCCGTGCAGGGGGTTCGGAAAGCGTATCCTGAAGGACGCATGATGTCAGGAAAGGTGGGTGTCGACGTCCCGATCGAGGGTCGCGAGCACCCCCTGGTCCTCGCGCCAGCCGGGCTCCAGGCGGACCTGGAGGTCCAGGTAGACCCGCTTGCCGAGGAAGGCTTCGAGGTCCAGGCGGGCGGCGGTGCCGATCGCCTTGATCTGCTGGCCCTGGTGGCCGACGAGGATCTTCTTCTGGCCCGGCCGCTCGACGAGGATGGCGGCGTAGATCTTGACCAGGTCGCCCCCCTCCTCCTCCTCCCAGCGTTCCAACACCACCGCGGTGGCGAAGGGGAGCTCCTCGCGCGTCTGCTCGAGGACCTTTTCTCGGATGCGCTCGGCGGCCAGGAAGCGCTCGGGGTGGATGGTCAGGAGCTCCGGGTCGTAGAGGGGCGGCCCCGCGGGCAGGGCCTGCCAGAGGAGGTCCAGGAGGAGGTCGCAGCCGTCCCCGGTCTTCGCCGAGATCGGTACGATCTCCGAAAACAGGCCGGTCTTGCCGTAGCGCTCCATGCGCGGCAGGAGGTCGGTCTTCTTCACCCGGTCGATTTTGTTGAGGATGAGGAACTTCGTCCCTTCCGCCCGGGCCACGAGGTCGAGCATGTAACGGTCGCCGGCGCCGTCCGCCTCGCCGGCGTCGACGAGGAGGCAGCGCACGTCGGCGTCGTTCAGGGCGTCCAGGGCGTGCTGGACCATCTGCCGGTTCAGCCGGTGGAGGGGGCGGTGGACCCCCGGGGTGTCGTGGAAGACCATCTGGCCGCGCTCGCCGGAGAGGATGCCCACCAGGCGGTGGCGGGTGGTCTGCGGCTTGTCGGAGACGATCGCCACTTTCTCGCCCAGGAGGTGGTTCATGAGGGTCGACTTGCCGGCGTTCGGCCGGCCGACGAGGGCGACGGTGCCGGCGCGGGGCGCAGGGTCGCTCAATTCTCACCTCCCGCCGCGGCTTCCGGCTCGACGATCCGCTCGACCCGCACCTTCTCGATCCGCCGGTCGGCCGCCGCCTCGACGGTGAAGCGCAGCCCCTCCCGCTCGACCGTTTCGCCGACCTCCGGCACGTGCCCCAGCTCGGTGAAGATGAGGCCGGCCACGGTCTCGTACTCGGCGTCCTCGACGTCGACCTCGAAGAGCTCGTCCAGAAGCTCGATCCGCGCCCGCCCGTCCAGGCGGTAGCCGCCGCCGGGCAGCGGTTCGAGCTCGGCGACCAGCGCGTCGTGCTCGTCGACGATCTCGCCCACGATCTCCTCCACGATGTCCTCGACGGTCACCAGGCCGGCGGTGCCGCCGTACTCGTCGACGACGATGGCGACCTGCTGGAAACGGGTCTGGAGCTCTTTCAAGAGTTCTCCTAAGGGTTTGGTTTCAGGGATGAAGAGCGGCGGTTTCAGGAGGCCCGGGAGAAGCGGCCGCTCGCTCGCCAAAAGGGCGCGCAGCAGGTCGCGGATGTGGAGGATGCCGACGATCTTGTCGATCGAGCCCTCGAAGATGGGGAGGCGCGAGTGGCCGGAGTCGACGAAGCGCAGGGCGAGGCTCTCGAGCGAGCTGTCCTCGGCGGCGCAGACGATGTCGATCCGCGGCGTCATCACGCTCCGCGCCTGGGTGTCGACGAAGTCGACCAGGCTCCACAGCATCTCGCCGGTCTCCGGCTCCAGGATGCCCTCGCGGGTGCCGACGTCGATGAAGGCCTCGATCTCCTCGTCCGAGGCCTCCCCCTCGACCCCCTCCGACCGCTCGTCGCGCCGGCCGATCGCGCCGGCCGGGACGAGGGCGGAGAGGCCGGCGACGAGCGGCGCGAGGACGAGGAGGGCGATCCGGTAGACGCGGGTCAGCCGGCGCAGAGCCCGCTCGGGGTCGTGGCCGACCAGCGAGCGGTTGCCGGCCTCGGCGACGGCCAGGAGGACGATCAGGCCGAGGATCGTCCAGGCGTGGGGATGGGCCCGCTCCAGGGCGACGAGCAGGTCGGCGAGCAGGACGTAGAGCGCCAGGGGCAGGACCCGGGCGAGGAACGAGAGGAGGTAGCGGAAGACCCCGAAGCGGACCGGCGAGTCGTAGAGGGCGCGCAGGCGGCCCCCCGCCTCCTCCGCCCAGTGCCGCAGGCGGATCGGTCCGCTCCGTTCGAGGAGCGCCGAGAGGGTCGAGACGAGGACCGCGAGCGGCAGCACGAGCGCCACCCCCCACGCCAGGATCCCCGGGGCGATCCGCGGCTCAGGCATGCGGTCTCGCCTCGGCCGCGATCCAGGTGCGGCGCAGCCGGCGTTCCAGGCGCTCCATGGCGCCGTCGTCGGTCTCGTGGTCGTACCCCAGGCAGTGCAGCACGCCGTGGAGCAGGAGGACCCGCAGCTCGCGCTCGACCGAATGCCCGGCGGCCGCCGCCTGGCGCCGGGCGGTGGGCAGCGAGATGAGGACGTCCCCCAGGTGCCCCTGGCCGGGTCGACACGGACTCACGGACGAACACGGACTCTCCACGGACGGGCACGGACGGGGTCCCGGCCTCCCGTGAAGGCCCGTGTTCGTCCGTGTTGGTCCGTGTTCGTCCGTGAGTCCGTGTTCGTCCGGACCGTCCCCCGGGAAAGACAGCACGTCGGTCGGCCGGTCCTTGCCGCGGAAGTCGCGGTTGGCCCGGCGCACCTCGCGGTCGGAGGCGAAGCGCACGCCGAGGCTTCCTGCCTCCGGGGCGAGCGCCGCGACCAGGCGGGTGAGCCAGGGGCGCAGCTGCCGGGCTCCGGCCTCGGGATAGCGGTTGGGGTTCAGGAGGACGATCTCGGTTTTCAAAGTAGAGAGAAAGGCCGCTCAGGAGGCTTTCGCCCCGGACGCGGCGGCCACCGTCGGCCGCCGTTCGCGTCCGGGCTCGGCGTTGAAGTCGAAGCCCGGGTAGTCGATCCGCTGGTGGAAGATGTTCCCCAGCACCCGGAAGAAGGCTTCCGAGACCCGGGCGAGGTCGTGGAGCGTCAGGTCGGTCTCCTCCAGCTGGCCGTCGCGCAGGCAGTCCTCGCTGATCGTGCGGATCAGCGTCCGGATCTTCGACGGGGTGGGTTCGACCAGGGTGCGGCTCGCCGCCTCGATGCCGTCGGCCAGCATCAGCACCCCCATCACCTTGTTCTGCGGCCGCGGGCCGGGGTAGCGGTACTTCTCCTCCCGCACCTCGCCCGCCGACGGCTCGGCCAGCTCGCGCGCCCGATTGTAGAAGTACTTGATGAGCCGGGTGCCGTGGTGCTGCTCGACGGCATCTTTGACCGGCTGCGGCAGGTTGTGCTCGCGGGCGAGCTCCAGCCCCTCCTTGACGTGGTTGATGAGGATCAGCGCGCTCATCGAGGGGAGGAGCTTGTCGTGCCGGTTCTGCCCCGGCCGCTGGTTCTCGATGAAATAGTCGGGGCGGAAGATCTTGCCCATGTCGTGGTAGAGGCCGCCGGTGTAGGCGAGGACCGCGTCGGCGTCGATCGCCTCGCACCCCTCCTTGGCGAGGTTCGCCACCATCAGCGAGTGCTGGAAGGTGCCCGGCGCCTCGAAGGCCAGCCGGCGCAGGAGGGGGAGGTTGGTGTTCGACAGCTCGATCAGCTTGATGTCGGTGGTGATCGAGAGGAGCGACTCCAGAACCGGCACGGCGAAGCTCGCGACCCCCGCCACCAGGAAACCGGAGCCCAGGCCGCAGAGGAGGTCGAAGCCGATCTCCATCGGACCGCGTTCGAGGTTGCCGGAGAGGGCGGCCAGAACCAGGGCCATGACGGCGTTGACCAGCCCGACCACCGCGCCGATCCGCATCATCACCAGCCGCTGCTTCAGCTGGTAGAAGTCGAGGGCGAAGACGGCGGCGAGCGAGCCGGCGGTGCCGTAGAGGACCACCCACAGCGCATCCCCCTCGACCGCCCGGCTGATCAGGAGCGGGAAGAGGAAGGAGAGGACGAGGGCGGTGTTGCGGCTGAAGAGGAGCGCCGAGAGCAGGCCGATGGAGGCGAACGGCACGGCGTAGACCCAGCTCTGGAAGGAGTTGAACGGCGGCTCGCCGAAGCTCGCCGCGAGGGCGGAGGCGACGAGCAGGGAGAACTTCGCCCCGAGGAGCGAGAGGAGGAGGAGCAGGAGGGTCTCGCCGAAGGCCCGCTCGCGGCTGTGGTCGGCCACCTTCTCGTTTTTCAGGCCGAGCCAGAGGACCAGGGCGGCGAGCGAGAGGAGCACCAGGGTGCCGAGGACGGGTGGCAGCTGGTGGCCGAGCCGCCGGTCGCCGCGCATCTGGGAGATGACCCGCGCCGCGGTGGCGTTGATCTGGTCCCCCTTGCGCACGATCACCTGGCCCTTCCTGACCTGGGTGAAGACCTGTCCCGCGGCCGCCGACGTGACCTCCCGTCGCGCCAGGGTCTCGCTGCGGTTCAAGTGCAGGTCGGGCTGCAGGTTGTCGAACAGGAAGTCGACCAGGGTCTTGCGGTCGGTGGGGGAGAGGCCGGAGCCGGCCCGCACCTCGGACTCGAGGAAGTCGCGCACCTCCTCGGGATAGCCCAGGTGGTTGAAGAGGTCGAGCTGCACCTTCTCGGCGCGGGTCGAGAGGTTGCGCACGACGATCCCGTGCTGGCGGTTTTCGAGCAGCAGCGACTTGTTGACCACGACGCCCCGGCGCAGGGCCTGGGAGACCAGGCCGCGCACGCGGTCTTCGAGGTCGGCCGAGAAGCGCTTGTGGACCAGGAGGTCGAGCGCCGGGGGCGTCACCTTGAGGCCGCTCGGCGCCTGCCCGGCCCCCGGTCCCTGGGAGAGCTCCGCCGCCAGGACCTCCTGAAGGGCCTGGGGCGTGCGGGCGCGCGGCTCCGCTCCCTTGCCCAGGAGCTGGCGGCCGCGGCTGAAGAGGTTTTCGAGCTGCTGGTCGCGCTCGGTTTCGAGCCCGGGGTCGTAGTCGTAGACCGGCAGCACGGTGTCGGCGGCCCGCGACTGCTTGGCCCGCGTGCTCTCCTCGTCGGGCAGGAGGAGGTCGTGCGGCGCCACGTAGTCCTGGCCGGCGATGGCTCCGGCGCGCGCCCGCGGGGCGAAGAAGAAGCCGCCGGGCATCAGGCTCCAGGTCCCCAGGAACAGGAAGAGGAGGGCCCAGAGGGCGCGCAGGCCGAGGCTGCCGCGCCAGAGATCGGCGGCCCGGCGCAGGGCGCGCCGCGCCCCCCGCTCGCGCGAGCGGAGGATCGAGAGCTTGGGCCGGTTCTGGGAGATCTGGGGCATGTTCCGTCCTAGGCGCGGCTACGGGGGCCGGTTCACGACGGCGTGGGCTCCTCCGCCGCCCCCTCGGTCCGCGCGGTGTCCAGCGGGGTCAGCGGGGGCGGCGCGGACAGCGCCGGCGCTGTGGGAGGCAGGAGGGCCGGCGGGTTCGGCCGGCCCTCCGGTCGACTCTCCGCCCGGGCCTCGGCCTCCCGCCGCGTCTCGTCGAAGCGGTCGTAGGCGGAGACGATCTGCTGCACCAGCGAGTGGCGGACGACGTCGCTCTTGTCGAAACGGAAGAACTTGATCCCTGAGATGTCGGAGAGCACCTCCTGCGCCTCGCGCAGGCCCGACATCCGACCCTGGGGGAGGTCGATCTGGGTGATGTCGCCGTTGACCACCGCCTTCGAGTTGAAGCCGATCCGGGTGAGGAACATCTTCATCTGCTCGGGCGTCGTGTTCTGCGCCTCGTCCAGGATGATGAAGCTGTCGTTCAACGTCCGGCCGCGCATGAAGGCGATGGGCGCCACCTCGATGATCCCGCGCTCCATCATCCGGCTCACCTTCTCGTAGCCGATGATGTCGTGCAGGGCGTCGTGGAGCGGGCGCAGGTAGGGGTTGACCTTCTCCGCCAGGTCGCCGGGGAGGAAGCCGAGCTTCTCGCCGGCCTCGACCGCCGGCCGGGCAAGGACGATGCGCCGCACCCGCTTCTCGTTCAAGAAGGCGGCGGCCATGGCGACCGCCAGGTAGGTCTTGCCGGTCCCCGCCGGCCCGATCGAGATGACGATGTCGTAGTCGATCATGGCCTGCAGGTAGAGCTGTTGCTTGAAGCTGCGCGGCGCCACCAGCCGGCGGACCGCGGCGAGCATCCCCTCGGGGAGGAAGAAGTCGACGAGCGAGCTGTCCTTCACCTCGGAGATGACGCGGATGGCGGTCGACACGTCGCCGGGGCGGAAGCGGTAGCCGCGTTCGAGGACGGCGCGGAGCTCGGTCAGCAGGTGCTCGACGGTCGCCACCCGCTCCGGGTCGCCCAGGATGGTGAGGTCGTTGCCGCGGGCGTTGACGGTCACGTCGAACGTGCGTTCGATGCGGCGGAGGTTTTCGTCCTGGATGCCAAAGAGGGTGTCGAGCCCCTCCTCGGCGAGCGTCACTTGGGTCATCGTGGAGTTGGTCTCGCGGTCATGGAGTACAGGAAAGGGGAGGGTCGCCGATGTCGCCGACCCGGGGTAGTTTAGCAGAGGTGGGGTTGCGGCCTGCCGACCCCTCGTTTTCCTCCCTTCCACGAGGGGGAAGCAAGATTCACGCCGTGAAGGACCCCCCCGGCGGCCAGAGAGCCCTTGTGGTACCATCTGCGGCCGGTCGAACGGGAGCCCTCCGCTTTTTTCCTCGATCGCGTCGCGTTCCAGGCTTCCACCCGCACTCTGGGAGTAGACGGAAACCATCTGACCGCTAGAGGGGCGTATATGAGTCAGCGAGATGCACATCTGTTCACCTCGGAGTCCGTGACCGAGGGCCATCCCGACAAGGTCGCCGACCAGATTTCGGACGCCATCCTGGACGAGGTGCTGCGCCACGACCCCACCGGTCGGGTGGCCTGCGAGACCCTGGTCACCACCGGGATCGCCTTCCTCGCCGGGGAAATCACCACCCGCGCCTATGTCGACTTCGCCGGCATCGCCCGGCGGACCATCCAGGAGATCGGCTACACCCGGGCCGACTTCGGCTTCGACTACAAGACCTGCGCCGTGGTCTCGTCGATCGACCCGCAGTCGCCCGACATCGCCCAGGGGGTCGACACCGGCGGCGCCGGCGACCAGGGGCTGATGTTCGGCTTCGCCTGCCGGGAGACGCCGCAGCTGATGCCGCTCCCCATCGTCCTCGCTCACCGGCTGTGCCGGCGGCTCGCCGAGACCCGCCGCGCCGGCGAGCTCCCCTGGCTGCGGCCGGACGGCAAGAGCCAGGTGACCGTCGAGTACGACGGCACCCAGCCGGTGCGGGTCCACACCGTCGTCGTCTCGACCCAGCACGACCCCGAGGTGGGGCAGGAGGAGCTGACCCGCGAGGTCGTCGAGCGGATCATCAAGCCCGAGATCCCCGAAGGGCTCCTGGACGCCCGCACCATCTTCCACGTCAACCCCACCGGCCGCTTCGTCATCGGCGGTCCGCAGGGCGACTGCGGCCTGACCGGCCGCAAGATCATCGTCGACACCTACGGCGGCTACGGCCGGCACGGCGGTGGCGCCTTCTCGGGGAAAGATCCCACGAAGGTCGACCGTTCGGCCTGCTATATGGCCCGCCACATCGCCAAGAACCTCGTCGCCGCCGGCCTGGCCGAGCGGGTCGAGGTGCAGCTCGCCTATGCCATCGGCGTCGTCGATCCGGTCTCGGTGCGGGTCGACAGCTTCGGCACCGGCACGGTCTCCGACAGCGAGAGCGAGCGCCTGGTGCGCGCCAGCTTCCCGCTGTCGCCGCGGGGCATCATCGACTACCTCGACCTGCGCCGGCCCATCTACCGCCAGACCGCCGCCTACGGCCACTTCGGCCGCGACGACGAGGGCTTCAGCTGGGAGAGCACGCAGCGCGCCGGCGAGCTGCGCGAGGCGGCGGGCGTCAAGAACCAGGAAGCGGTCCCGCAGCCGGTGTGAGGACCTGATCCTCGCCCCCTGAGGTCCGGGTAGAGACGCCCAGCCGCTACCCGGACCTCTCCTCTACCACGGGGGCCAGGGCGTCTCCAACGCACCCGCGGGCACCGGCGCCCGCGGCCTGCGGAGACGCCCTGGCGGTGAGGGTTCCGGTGAGGATGGTGGTAAGCGGCTGGGCGTCTCTACGAAGACCCTGCCGTTGGCCCCTCTCCCACCTTCTCGTCGTCCCAGCTCTTGCCGTACTTCAAGACGTCGTGTTTCAGCAGATCGAACGCGGTCTGCCGGGGGAGCGGCCGGGCGTCGCGGTAGACGGTGTCGCAGCGGTAGCAGACGACGACCTCCTGGAGCCGCCGGTAGAGCCAGAGGTCGACCAGGCCGAAGGCGAGGAGCGAGAGGCCGAAGGTCCAGGGGACGAGGGCGGCGCCGACCGCCACGATGGCGCAGCCCAGGGCGCGGTTGACGTCGCGCTGGCGGTAGAGGTGGCGGCAGTCGCAGAGCGGGCAGACCTCGATGACGGCGTAAGCCTCCGGCGTGCGGTCGCTCCAGCTGCTCGCGCCGATTTCGCCGGCTTGGGCGACCGGCCGTGCCCGGCCGCAGTTGGGGCAGGGGAGCTCCGCCGTCTCCGGCCGCAGCTCGGCGCGGAAGGGGAGGCCGCACTCCCGGCACTGCGTACGGATGCGCACCGGCAGGCTCCTCTCAGACCGGCACGCCGGTCGTCACCATCAGGTAGTAGCCGGTGATCTCGCCAATGAAGGTCCCGACCACCAGGACGTAGAGGATGCCGGTCGCCGACTGGTTCGAGCGCTGGCGGGCGCAGTGCAGGGCCATGGCGGCGAGGAGGAGCGGCACGGCGAGCCCCCAGAGCAGGCGGAACCAGAAGAAGATCCCCTGGGCCGCGAGGTCGGCGAGCAGATGGAGCGGATGGGGCTCGACCCGCGCGTCGACGCCGGCGGCGACGGCGAGCGAGGCGAGGACGGTGAGCAGGCGGAGGGCGGTGAGGGCGAGGAGCGCCCGGCAGAAGACCACCAGGTGGCGAAAGGTGAGCCGCGGGGCCACCAGGTACCAGTGGCCGAGCAGCATGGTGATGAGCGACCAGCCGAGGAGGAGGGCCGAGGCGAGGAGGCCGGCGGCGAGGAGCGGCGCCCGGTGGGGGAGCGGGGTGATCGGGGGCACCAGCCCGCGACCGGCGAGGAGGAAGCCGGCGAGACAGGCCGCGACGGCGAGGGAGAGCGGCCAGCGGCAGAGGTCCCAGCGCTCGCGCCAGATCGCCATGTAGTAGAGGAAGGCGGCGGCGAGCGCCAGCGCGAGAGCCGCCGTCGTCATCCCGCCGAGCGCCGCGAACGGGTGGAGGAGCACCACGGCGACGGCGAGCGCCAGGAGGCCCAGAATCACCAGGGCGTTCATCTGGAAATAGCCGCGCCCCAGGTCCGGCTCGGGGATCCAGTAGAGCGTCGAAAGCGATCCCATGGCGGTGGCAAGGAGGAAAAGCAGGAATACACCCATGGGTCGCGGATCTTATCTTGTCTGAGCCCTTTCTCCCCGCGGTGGGATCTCGGCCGTTTGTCACGGCGTTTGTCCCGGCAAATGGGGGCATCCGCACCACTAGCTGGTAGCGGTCCTGGAGCGATTGAACCGGACCGCCTGAGGAGGGGACCTATCTATGCAGTCATGGAGTCGTCGTACCAAGATCTTCGTCTTCGCTGGCGCGCTCGCTCTCCTGGCGAGCTCCACGGTCCCTGCCGCCGCGGCGCATTCCGCCCCAAGGTCGGCCCGCACCGAGCGCCATGACGTTCAACCCGGGCTGCTCCCCGCCGCCCTCTCCTTTGTCCACGGCCTGCTCGCGCGCGCGCTCGCCGTCGTGGTTCCGGCTCCGGTGCCCCAGGGCACGGCTCCAGCGGGTACGGCCGTTCCGGCCGGCGCGACGGGTGACAACGGCGCCGGCATCGATCCCAACGGCGGCTAGCCAGACGTTACATTCGTCATTGCGGGGTCGGCCGGAGCCGGTTCTGGACAGGGGGTGATCCGGGGTGCTAGCCTAGCGTATCAACGCGACAGGCATTGGGTCCTCATGGCAACGCTGGATCACCCCGAACTGAGAGAATCGCTCAACAAGCTGCTCAAGACCGCCCGGCCCCGGCTGGAGCGGGTCTTGCGGCACTTCGAGGTACCGCCGGAGGATGCCGAGGACATCCTGCAGGACGCGCAGCTCACCCTCCTCTACAAGTGGGACAAGATCCGCAGCCCGGAAAGCTGGCTGATCGGCACGGTCAAGAAGAAGTGCATCATGTATTGGCGCAAGCGCCGGGGCAGCCTCTGCGACGCCGTGGACACGGCGATCCTCGACCTCATCTCCCAGCCGCAGGCGCCGGAGCAGGAGAAGACCGAGCTCTCCTGCGACCTGAACCGCGTGCTGGGCAAGCTCACCGCCCGCTGCCGGTCGCTGCTCCGGCTGCGCTACGGCCTGGGCTACGGCCCCACCGAGGTGGCGGAGCAGATGGGCTACCGCGCCTCGAGCATCCGCAAGGTGACCAACCGCTGCCTGGCGGCGCTCACCCGGCAGCTCCTCGCCGTCGGCTTCCAGAAAGAAACCCAGGATGGGTAGCCGCCACCCGGCGACCCGCCGGCTCAAGAGATTCGGCCGCGGGGAGCTGTCCCAACCGGACAATCAGGAGATCGTCCAGCACCTCCTTTCCGGCTGCGTCCGCTGCCGCCGGGTGACCGGGCGCTACCTCCCCCCGGTGGTGCGGGCCGGCCGTCCCGGCCCGGCGATCGACTACACGCACGCCTTTAGCAGCGCCCGCCGCGAGCTCGGCCGCCGGCAGATCGCCTTCGCCGTCGAGCAGGGTGACGCGCCGGGCCTCCTCGCGGAGCTCGCGGCGCAATCCTTCGACCGCCAGTGGCTCCTGATCACCCGGGACGTCCGGTTCCAGACCTGGTCGGTGTGCGAGCGGCTGCTCGAAGCCTCGGCCGAGCAGGGGTTCGAGGACCCCGGCCGCGCCCTGGAGCTGGCCGAGCTGGGAGCCGGGGTCGCCGCGCATCTCAGCCTGGCCACCTACGGCGCGGCGCGGGTCAGCGACCTCTCGGCGTGGGCCTGGGCGACGCTCGCCAACGCCCAGCGCATCCGTTCCGACTTCCGCTCGGCGGCGACCGGCTTCGCGCGCGCCGAGCAGCTGCTCGGCGAGGGGACGGGAGATCCGCTGGAGCGCGCCCGGGTGCTGCTCCTCAAGGCCTCGCTCTACGGCAACCAGGGGAAGTCGCGCGAGGCCAACCGCCTGCTCGACGAAGTGGTCCTCCTCGCCCGGCAGAACGGCGACTCCCATCTCGCCGGCAAGGCGCTGATCACCCAGGGATTCCTCTGCGGCGTGGCCGGGGACGAGGCGGAAGCCATCCGGCGGCTCACCGCGGGGATCGAGCAGATCGACGGGCTCGCCGAGCCGCGGCTCCTGGTTTCGGCGCGCCACAACCTCATCCTCTACCTGAACGAGAGCGGTCGCCACGAGGAGGCCCTGGCCCTCCTCGCCGTGACCCGCCCGCTCTACGCCGAGCTCGGCGACCGCATGAACCTCGTGCGCCTGCAATGGGTCGAGGGCAAGATCGCCCTGGTGCGCGGAGAGCTGGCGCGCGCCGAGGAGCTGCTGGTGGCGGTCGGCCAGGAGCTGGTGGCCTGCGAGCTGGGCTATGACGCGGCCCTCCTCTCTCTCGACCTCGCCCGCATTTACGCCCGCCAGGGGCGCGGCGCCGAGATGCGCCGGCTGGCGACGGAGATCCTCCCCATCTTCCAGTCGCGCGACGTCCAGCGCGAGGTCCTGGCCGCCCTCATCGTCTTCCGGCAGGCGGCCGAGATGGAGCGGGTGACGCTCGACCTCGTCCAGGAGCTCGGCGACTATCTGAAGAAGTGCCGGGAAACCCCCGGCCCCCGCCAGCGCGATCCGCTGTAGGGCGTCGATTTTTTCCCCCTCATGCGGCCGCGACGCCTGGGATAACGCGGCAGGAGGGGGTAGAGGGGGTAGAGACGCCCAGCGCATACCACAGGCTTTTCCTTGACCTCGAACGCCAGGGCGTCTCCAGCGCTGCGGCATCGTAGGCGTTCCCGGCCTGCGGAGACGCCCTGGCGGCGGTGGTTCCGGGGGATTTTGTGGTAGCGGCTGGGCGTCTTCCATGAGAAGGCCCCAATTGTCAAGGCCGCCTGGCGGCCGACCTTATGGCGTTTGGGAGGTCCGTCCCCGAGTCTTCCATCCGCACTCTCAAGGAGCCCTATCGGGCTCGGTGCATGAGG
>DASQPA010000504.1:0-10005 GCA_035644215.1 Thermoanaerobaculia bacterium | reverse complement strand
CCTCATGCACCGAGCCCGATAGGGCTCCTTGAGAGTGCGGATGGAAGACTCGGGGACGGACCTCCCAAACGCCATAAGGTCGGCCGCCAGGCGGCCTTGACAATTGGGGCCTTCTCATGGAAGACGCCCAGCCGCTACCACGGACGTTGCCCTGATCACGAACGCCAGGGCGTCTCTATTCCAGACGGGCGGTGAGCGACCCGTCCTCGTTCAGGGTGGCGGAGAGGATCCGCGTACTGCCGCCGGGGAAGTTGCCGGAGAGTTCCTTGACCTGCGTCTTGCCGCCGGAGGTCACTATGATTCGGATGTCGGCCGTGCCGACGGGGACCTGGAGCGGTCCCCGCACCCAACCGCTTCTCGGCTCGCGGCGCAGCCACCCCGTCTTCTTCCAAAAGTTGAAAGATTCTTTCATCACCTGGTTGTGGTTGACGTAGACCACCAGGATGCCTTCCGGCAGGTTGGCCAGAAAGTTGACCGACAGGGTGGCGTCGGTCGGCACCGGGGCCATCGCCGCCGGCGAGGTGGTGGGCTGGGGCACCGGGGGCAGCATCTCGGCCGGTCGGGAGGCCGACGAGGCCGCGGCCTTGGCCGCGAGCCGCTCGCGCTGGCGGGTCCGGGCCTTGGTCACGGCATTCAGGATTCCCTGGGCGTCGGCGTTGCCGGGAGCGAGATCGAGGACGCTCGTGGCGGCGGTCACCGCCTCGTCATAGCGCTTGCCCGAGAGGGCCTGCCGCCCCCGCTCGAGGTGGCCCTCGATCTCCTTCTGCCGCGCCTGCTCGGCCGTCTGGGCCGCCATCTCGGTCGTCTGCGCCGCCGGAGGCGGGACCCCCACGGGGCGCTGCACCTGCGCCGGGATCGGCGCCGGCGGTCGAACGGCCACCCGGCGCGCCGGCCGCCCCCCCATCCACAGCCAGACCGCCGCGGCCGCCGCCACCAGCAGGAGGAGGGCGGCTCCCCCGAGGAGCGGCGCCAGCCACGGCGAGCGGCCACGCGGCGCGGCGGCGGGAGGAGGCGGGGAGGGCGCCGGGGTCGAACCCGCGGTCCCGCTCCCCGTGCCGGTCCCGCTCCCGGCCTCGGTGGCCGCCGGAATCGCCGGGACCGCCGGGATCGCGGCGGCCGGCGGCGACGCCGCCGGGGGACCCTTCCGTCCCCCGAGGAGAGAGCGCAGGAATCCCGGGCGCGGGGCGGACGGCGGGACCGCGGCGAGCGGAACGGTCGGGGCCACCGCCATCGTCGAGGAGAGGGAGAGCGTCTCGTTCAGCGACTCGGAGGTCATCCGCTCGCGCACCAGGCGGGAGAGGTCGTTCGCCATCTCGCGCGCCCGCTGGTAGCGCCGGCCGGGGTCCTTCTCCAGGGCGCGGGTGAGGATCGGCTCGATGCCACGCTCCAGGTTCACGACGTAGTCCTTGGGCGGCGTGAAATGGTCGTAGACGATGCGGTGGGAGACGACCGTCAGGTTCTCGCCCTGGAACGGCTTGTGGCGGGTGAGCATCTCGTAGAGCATCACCCCGAGGGAGAAGATGTCCGCCCGGTGGTCGACCTCGCGGCCGAGGATCTGCTCGGGCGCCATGTAGTTGGGGGTGCCCAGGAGCTGCCCCTCCTGGGTGAGGTTCGAGGTGTCGATCCGGGCGATGCCGAAATCGGTGATCTTCACCCGGTTGTCGGCGGTGATGATGATGTTGGCCGGCTTGACGTCCCGGTGGACGACCCCCTTCGAGTGCGCGTAGTCGAGCCCGTCGGCGATCTGCTCCATCAGGCCGGCGATGTAGGAGAGGTCCAGGGCGGGCTCGCGCTGCAGGAGGATCTTGAGGTTGGTCCCCCGCACGTACTCCATGGCGATGAAGGCCATCCCCTCCTCGCCCTGCTCGACCACGTCGTGGATGGTGACGATATTGGGATGAGAGAGGATGCCGGCGCTCTGTGCCTCGCGCATGAAGCGGGCACGGAACTGCTCCATCTCCACGTCCTTGACCGAGTAGCCGATGCGAAAGGTCTTCAGTGCCACCAGGCGGCCGATCAGCGGGTCCTTGGCGAGGTAGACGACGCCCATGGCGCCCTTGCCGATCTCGTCGAGGATCTCGTACCGGCCAAGCCGGGTCGGATTCTTGGTGGGAAGTGCGGACATCGCTACGCTATCCTGGTGGGACAGATAGGGGATTCTAGGCGCGGCTGGCCCCCGGAGTCAAAGCGAGCCTTAAAGGCAACTCGCTCTGCTGTTTAGCCGGGAGTCCGCAAAGGACCGCTGTGGTATATTTACGCCCCTCTGATTCTGGCGGAAGGAGACCTGGACATGCAGGTGGAGAGCCCCGAAAAGATCCGTAACGTAGCGGTTGCCGGCCACAACGACACCGGCAAGACCACGCTGGTGAGCGCCCTGGTATACGCCGGGGGAGTGAGCACCCGGCTCAACCGGGTGGAGGACGGCAACACGGTCACCGACTTCGACCACGAGGAGGTCGTGCGCAAGATCTCGATCGGCCTCGCCACCTGTTTCGTCCCCTGGCGCCAGCACAAGGTCAACCTCATCGACTGCCCGGGCTACGGCATCTTCTTCACCGAGACCCGGCAGGGGATGCGCGCCGCCGACTCGGTCCTCCTCGCGGTCAACGCGGTGGCCGGGGTCGAGGTCAACACCGAGAAGGTGTGGAGCTACGCCGAGGAGATCGGCCTGCCGGTGATGATTCATCTCTCGAAGATGGACCGCGAGCGCGCCGACTTCAGCCGTGCCCTGGAGGGGCTGCAGAAGCGCTTCGGCCGCGGCGTGCTGCCCGTCCAGGTGCCGATCGGCAGCGAGGCCGGCTTCACCGGCGTCGTCGACCTCGTCGAGGGCAAGATCTACCGCTTCACCCGCGACGGCAACGGCAAGGTCGAGCCGGCCGACCTGCCCTCCGACCTGACCGCCGAGCTCACCGAGGCCGGCCACCTGCGCGCCCAGCTCGTCGAGGCGGTGGCGGAGACCGACGACAAGTTGATGGAGGGCTTCTTCGAGAACGGCAACCTGGACCACGCCGACCTCGTCTCCGGGCTGCGGCGGGCGATCGCCCGGCGGCAGATCTTCCCCGTCGTCGTCGGTGCCGAGGGGCACGGCATCGGCTCCTCCTCCCTGCTCGACTCGATCCTCGGCCTCCTCCCCTCGCCAGCCGACCGCGACTTCCCCGCCACCAACGTCGGCGGCGAGCCGCTCTCCCTGGCCGCCGATCCCGCGGCGCCGGTCGCCGCCCTGGTCTTCAAGACCCTCTCGGACCCCTTCTCGGGCAAAATCTCGATCCTCCGCGTCGTCTCCGGCACCCTGCGCTCCGATTCGACCGCCTACAACCCGCGGACCGAGGAGAGCGAGCGCCTGGGGCACCTCCTGGCGCTCCAGGGGAAGACCGGCAGCGGCGTGCAGAACCTCATCGCCGGCGACATCGGCGGCGTCGCCAAGCTCAAGTCGACCCATTCGGGCGATACCCTGTGCGCCAAGGAGCGGCCGGTCAAGCTCGGCTGGATCCACCTGCCGGAGCCGGCCATGGCCTTCGCCGTCGAGCCCAAGTCGAAGGGCGACGAGGAGAAGATCGGCGAGGCCCTCGCCCGCTTGATGGACGAGGACCTGGAGCTCCGGGTGGGCCGCGACCCCGACACCCACGAGTACCTCCTCTCCGGCACCGGCCAGCTGCACATCGAGATCGCCGTCGCCAAGCTGAAGCACCGCTCCCACGTCGAGGTCATCCTCCACCCCCCGAAGGTCCCCTACCGCGAGACGATCGCCAAGGTCGCCGAGGGGCACGGCCGGCACAAGAAGCAAACCGGCGGCCGCGGCCAGTTCGCCGACTGCAAGATCAAGATGGAGCCGCTGGGCCGCGGCGAGGACTTCTCCTTCAAGGACGAGATCTTCGGCGGCGCCATTCCGCTCAACTTCCGGCCGGCGGTCGAGAAGGGGATCCAGGAGGCGCGGCGGCGCGGCTACCTCGCCGGCTATCCGGTGGTCGACTTCAAGGTTCGCCTCTTGGACGGCCAGTTCCACGACGTCGACTCGTCCGAAATGGCGTTCAAGATCGCCGGCTCGCTCGCCTTCAAGGACGCCATGGCGAAGGCCAGCCCGACGCTCCTCGAGCCCATCATGAAGGTCGAGATCACGACCACCGAGGAGTTCATGGGCGATATCATGGGCGACCTGTCGCAGCGGCGCGGCCGGCCGCAGGGCATGGACGCGCAGAACGGCAACCAGGTGATCAAGGCCACGGTGCCGATGTCCGAGATGCTCAACTATGCGCAGACCCTGCGCTCGATGACCCAGGGGCGCTCGAGCTTCCACATGGAGTTCTCGCACTACGAAGAGGTCCCCCGGCCGGTGCAGGAGAAGATCGTCGCCGAGGCGGCCAAGCACCGGAAGGCCGAGCAAGAGGAGCACTAATCCAGTGAACGGAGGTTTTTCGATTTGATTCCAGCGACCCAGCTACGTACCGGCATGTGCATCCTCTTCGAGAAGGACATCTGCCGTATCATGAACGTCCAGCACGTCACGCCAGGGAACTGGCGCGGCTTCGTCCAGGCCAAAATGCGGAGCCTGAAGAGCGGTAACAGCTTCGAGCACCGCTTCGGCTCGACCGAGAAGGTGGAGCGGGCGATCCTCGACACCCAGCCGATGGAGTACCTCTACTCCGACCCCTCGGGCCATCACTTCATGAACCAGGAGTCCTACGAGCAGGTCAGCCTCGACGACGAGGTCCTGGGGACCTCGATGCTCTACCTGCTCCCCAACACGGTGATCCAGATCGACTTCTACGAAGACCGGGCGGTGGGCATCGAACTCCCCAACACGGTGACCCTGGAGGTCGTCGACACCGAGCCGAGCATGAAGGGCGCCACCGCCTCCGCCTCCTACAAGCCGGCCAAGCTGGAGACCGGCCTCGTCGTCAACGTACCCCCCTTCGTCGAGATCGGCAACAAGGTGGTGGTCGACACGCGCGAGGACAAGTACCTGTCGCGGGCGTAGGGCGTGGTAGGCCCCGCGAGGTGATCAGCGCGGGAGGGGGGTTAGGCCGGGCGGTCCTTGCCTGCGGTGACCGTCCTGGCCGACCTCACACTACCTTTCGCAAAGCGTCTGCCAATTCCTGGGGTACCTCGAGAGGATAGAATCGGGTCGCCGTATACCCATAGTCCTCTCCGCTTTCATCAATGATGCGGATATACCCGTGTGACTTGGCTTCCTCATCGGGGATGACTCGATAGAGCTTACCCGCTTCCAGGGAGGCTTGGTACCCCTCATTGTTGATACAGACCGCAAACTTCGCTTCTTGCATCTGTAGATTCTTTCATGGCTGGCCACGTAGAGGTAGTTTTTTAGGGCCGGTCTCCTCGACCTGGAGGTAGACTACGCGAATCTGAGGGACGAGGGCCGATCCGCCCCTCCCAAGGGAGGAAACGATGAGAGTGAATAGGCTTCTGGCGTCCGCGGTCGTCGTCACTCTGGCGTTCGCAGGTCTCGCCCATGCCGACCCGGCGTCCGACGAAAAGGCTCTCCAGGCGCGGACCGCTGAATTCGTGGCGGCGTGGGACCGCGATGACGCCAAGGGAATGGCGGCGGTCTTTGCTCCCGACGCGGATTTCATCAACCCGTTCGGCCGGGTGGCGAAAGGCCGGGCGGAAATCGAGAAGCTGTTCGCGGAGGAGCACGCCACGTTCACTCGGGGGACCCACTTCGGGATCACCCAGGAGACGAGGCGCCGCCTCAGCGCGGAGGCGGCCATCGTAGACTGGGACCTCGAGCTCGCGGGTGTGAAAGGGCCGGACGGCGGCCCCGCGCCGCCCCTCAAGATGCACGTCACCGTGGTCTACGCCAAGAAGGGCGGCCAATGGTGGGTGGTGGCCGCGCGACCGGCGATCCCGGCACCGCCGCCCGGCGTTCCCATGAAGTGAAGACCCGCCCTGGGGGCGCCCCCGTCAGCGAGAGATCCTCTCCTCCATCGCTATCTCCCCGAGCGTCCTCCTGAGCGGAGCGAAGGACCTGGGCGGGGGGCGGCGCCCCCTACGGTTGTGACCCCGATGACTATCGAGTAGACCATAATAGTCAGACAGGAGGCTGCATGTTATTGCAGAAGACACGCCGGTTCGGGGTTGCCGAAGCGAAGAGCAAGCTGTCGGAGGTACTGCGGGAGGCGGCGCAAGGACCGACGGTCATCCACAGCCGCGGCAGAGATCTTGTCGTCGTGCTGGCGATCGAGGACTACGAGCAGCTGGTGGCCGACCAGCCAGCCCCGACGGCCGGCGGGGCTGCGTTCTTGGAGCGGGTTGAGGCCTTGAAGCAGCGCCATGGTGGTGGTGTCGGCGACTTTGAGCCCCGACGTCTCGATTTCGCGCCGGCAGATCCCTTTGGGTCTCGAAGGACAGAGCGCAGGTGACCCGCTATCTGTTCGATACGAACGTCAGGGGACAAACGTGCGAGCTGAGAGATCTGTTGATTCTCGCGATCGCCAAGTCTCAGGACCTGGGCGTCGCAACACGGAACGTCCCTCATTTTCGGGGCTTCGGTGTCCCCGCGTACGATCCCTTCACCGACCGCCGAGTTTCCTGATCTACCTTCGTCGAGGGCGGCACAAGGTGGTGGTCGACACGCTCGAGGACAAGTATTTGTCGCGTGAGAACGTCTTCGAGAACATCGCCAAAGCGTTCGAAAACCAGCGCGATCCCGCGTCCTGGCACCAGGAACTCCTGCGGAGGATGCTGCTTGATCTGAGCCCTCTCGTTCGGCCGTCCTCGACGAGCATGCCTATGAGAAGCTCGACGAGATGAGCTGGTTCCGGCGCCTCTCCCGCACTGGGTATGGCCTCCGGCTCCTGTTCTTCCGTTATCTCGATCAGAACACCAACTGACCATCTGGACACAGGAGTTTGAAGGTCTCTTGGACAACGGCATCACGACTCGCTAGCGCGCCGACAAGACTTCCTGTTGTGGTGTATTGCATGTCGATCACATCATTTGGTATTCTCCACGAAGCCTCAAGCGCATTGCCAATGCCATAGCGGCGGATGTACTCGAGTACTGCGAGTAGCTGAACCTGGACCCAACGATAAAATGCCCAACGCTCGTCCAGGACGGCTGCAGGAGGGAACGACGCATGCCTGATTGCGTCATAAATATCGCGGATCATTTGGCTATCTGTTCCGATCGCTTGTCGGAGTTTCTCGATTCCATCCTTAGGCATGCCAGGCCGGTACCCTGCTAAAGACGGGAACCACCTATCCGTGACAGCAGCACGCTCTTTGAATTCCGCAACACTCTCGGCGATGTCCCTCTCCCACCCAACTATTCCGGCGCGTTGCTCCTCCGAAAGATTAAAGCTTCCGCTTGAAAGCCTCGAATTGAACACGAAGCGCATCCTCGTATATCTTCCGTGTACCGGTGTTGCAGGAGTGTGCGTCTCCACCTCATGAGCTAGCAGCGCTCCAATGTGAGTGATCAACTCGACCGGGTTCTCAACAGCCGGGAGCTTACGGAAGCAGGCGGTCCGGACCTTCTCTTGCGTCGTCAGTAACTCAAAGAACAGGGCCTCAGGCATGAGAACGGTGTAATCGCCACAGAGCTTATTGATTTCCTCCCGGGTAGCGCCCTGGAGATAGCTCTTGTCGAGAACGATTAGAGTCTTCATAGGTTCGTTGTTACCGCCAGACGGCAAGCGTCGTGCTATGCGGGACGCCGCCATGCAAAACCCCGGACTGCTATAAATTTAGTGACGATCTCATACAAAGCCCAGTTGACATTGTCTAGCAGGTCACCATGTCCCCGGAGGAAATCCGTAACTATAGGGTCTGTGTCATTCTCATGGATGAAAGCCTCGGCCGCTGCGTCCACGAAATAGAAGCGACTCTTCTGAAGGGACCCTCCCCGCGACAGCATCGGCTCCCGAGCGGTAGAGACATCAGCGAAGGCTCGCTCGAATCCTTTGTAGATGTGCCCGGGGTCGTAATGAAAAGCAAGCTTGTTCCGGACAAGACGAAGCGCTCTGACTAGTGGTCTTTCAGTAGTCTTATCCTTTGCCGCAGTCTCTTGGGCCACAGTTGTAACCGCAGTCCAAGCCTCTCGCCCAGGCCTGGAGAGTTGCTTCACGACTTTTCTGAAGCAAGGGTGTTCAATATCCGCCTGGCATTTTTCCACGAGCTTCAGAAGCTCGTGAACTCTACCAGCCTGAAGGCGTATGCTCGCTATGACTAGCCCACCATACTGTCCACGTGCAGCTGATATTTCTTCATCTGAGGGTCGAGCTTCGGCAAGGAGAAGTCTCACGAAAATACTGTCGCGGAGGTCGTTGTGGGCGAGAGCGAGAGAAAGGACAAAGTCACACACGCTCTGTGGAACTTCAGTAGACCCAATGAAAGCCTTGTAATCGAAGCTCTCCAAGGGAGCGAGTAGCGCTACTTCCTGGTTGTAGGCTGTCATCACGGAACTGTCAAACTTCGGGAATCCCCGAAAAAGCCGGGCAAACCGGGAGCTTACTCTTGGAGTCACGAACCTTCTATACTTTGAGCCGCGTCGGCGCCCAGTGTGTGAATCCTTGTGCATGCGGATCACCATGCAAGTACTGAGAATCTGCCAAACCTGTAAGCCATGCAGGCACGATGCGAATCGTTGCATAAGGATTGTGGTAGACGTCGAGACGAAGAGGCAGGTCTCTTTTGTCAGACAAGACGCAGACAGCGCTCAACGCGCGGAACGATGTCGTTGTGGTTCGGCTGTCGCCTAAATATCCCCTACGCACTTCTTGCAACTCTCTGGAATCGTTAAGGCCCACGACAACTCCGTACTGTCCGAACATGGCGCTGGACACCGTGAACGTATCAATCCAGTTCCATGGCCCAGAGTTGTTGTACACAACTATGACCGCAGGGCGCTCGCTCTGAGACGACGATTTAATCTGAGGATATCCCTTATCTAAAAGCGATTGAATCCTCCGCCAAGGCGATATAACCGGAGGTGAATTGCGAGTGCCCCATAACACCCGCAGACGCCTGTCACGATCGTTCGATTCAAGTTGCTTGACTTCTGCGATTAGAGACAGATTTGGCAACGAAACCAGATAGTCGGCCGTCTTTGAAAGAGTCGTAGGGATCCTCTGACAATCCACGCCCCGGAGAGTGCACAGCCTTCTGAAGAGGCGCTCTGATTTGGTTGGTCGCGTCACCATCTCCTCGCGATCCACATTTGGCCATCATAAATAAGTGCCTGGCGAAAGTCAAGCGTTAACACGATGTGGGTCTGCCCGTGCTCTGCCTCACGGCTCGAGCCTCACATTCTGAGCCGCCCGGCACTGAAGCTCGCCTGCCTGCGTCGGATCGCCGCGGCCGATCTCGACGAGATCCAGCGCTTCCTACTGGTCCACTGCGTCCAATTTTATTTAGAATTGACCCGGGCGGAGGCCGCAGAGTATGAGGCTCTCCGAGCCCGCGAACAGGATAGGGAGGTCGAGGTCATGGCGATGAACTGGGTGGAACGGTTGGAGAACCAGTACGAGAGGGCCGGGAGAAAAGAAGGCAAGAGGGAGGGCATCCGGCAGGCAGGTTCTCTTGCGCCAGCTGGCCCTCCGCTTCGGTCCCCTGCCGAACGCCGTCCGCAGCCGGATCGAGGAGATCTCCTCGGTTGCCCGCCTGAACCGCCTCGCCGAGAAGGTCGTGGTCGCGGGCTCTCTGGAGGAGATGGGGCTCGGGTAGCAACGGCAGCACCCGGGCCGCTCTGTGAACACCGCCTGCCACCCCCATAGGCGCGGCAAAGTCCCGCAACGCAGAGTAGAGTTCGCTTAATTCCTGCCAAAGTCTCGCGACGCAGGCTGGAGTCCGCTTACTCTCGCCAAAGTCCCGCGACGCAGACTGGAGTCCGCTTACTCTCGCCAAAGTGTCACCGATACGCCTAAATTCCCCCCATCCTCGCGGCTAAAAATCCCCCCCTCCGTGAGGAGGAAGCATGGAGACCGAGGAGAGATCGGAGAGACTGGCCACGACGCCTGAAGGCGCCGTGGAGGGAAAGCTGATCAGC
>DASQPA010000503.1:0-22326 GCA_035644215.1 Thermoanaerobaculia bacterium | reverse complement strand
GGGGATGGGGGGAGGACAGGAGGGGGGTGGCCTAGGGTACAGACCGGAAACGTTTGGCCCAGTGCTCACGGCGAGGGCATCGAGCCACGACGCGAACGGACCGCGGTTGCAATGGTCTCAAGAACCCCGTCAACGTTCTTCAGAACCTCATGATTCCAGAATCGCAGCACCCGAAAGCCTTCTCCCTCCAACCAGTGATCGCGAATCGTATCGCCTTTGCTGTCCATGTGTTGACCGCCATCGATCTCCAGGACGAGCTTCCGCTCGAAGCAGACGAAGTCGACGATATAGGGACCGATAGGGGCCTGCCGCCGGAACGTACAGTCGAGGAACTGCTGTCGGAGTTTCCGCCACAAGAATCTCTCAGTATCCGTCATACGATTGCGAAGGATGCGAGCCTTCTTGGTGAGATAAGAGGGAGGCATGGGAACTTTACTATCGCATGGTGGCGATGGTAGAGGAACACTCGGTGTCACCCATGTCCCCGGTCCGGTCTGTTACCCATGTCTTCGGTCTGTACTCCCGGACCACCCCCCTCCTGTCCTCCCCCCATCCCCAACCGCCCCCCGCCCAGGGGGGAGGGACGCGGTAGTCGGCGCCGTCTCCGGGTGTCAGGGTTCGAGAGGAAGCTGCCGATCGGGTCCCCTCCCCCCTGGGCGGGCGTGAGGGGGGATGGGGGAGGACAGGAGCGCGGTTTACGCCTCCGGGTCGACTCTTGCCCCCCTCCGGCTCCACCCGGAACGTCTTCGGGAGCCTCCGGAACGCTTCCGGATGCTCCAAAAGTCCTTCCGGAGGTTCTGGAAGCGTTTCGGACGCTCCGGAAACGGTTCCGGATGCGCCAAAAGTCTTTCCGGAGCTTCCGGAAGCGTTTCGGGCGCTCCAGAAATCGTTCCGGATGCTCCGGAAACGGTTCCGGACGCGCCAAAAGTCTTTCCGGAGGTTCCGGAAGCGTTTTGGATGCTCCGAAAGTCGTTTCGGAAGCTCCCGAAGACGTTCCAGACGCTCCGGAAGCGTTTTGGAAGGTCCCGAAGGATTTTGGAAGCTCCGGAAGAGGTTCCGGAGGCTCGGGGAAGCGTTTTAGAAGCTTCCGGAGCTCCGGAGAGGCCCGCGCTTGCCTCCCCTCCCGCCCGGGTCCTATACTCTGAGTCTGGCCCCCTTCGGGGGAATCCTTCCATCTTGCAGAATCGCCGCTCGCCGGCCGTGCCAGGGCACGGACCGGTATCCGCTCGCCCGGAAGAGCCGGGAGGAGGAACGATGATCGTCTCCGTCCATGGTGCAGAGCTGTTCTACTCGACGTCCGGTCCCCACGGCAACGGCGGCCCTGAGCGACCCGTGTGCCTGGTGCTGAGCGCCATCGGCACCCTGCCCTACGAGCGCCAGATGTTGCCCCCGCTGCGCGACGCCCTGCAGCTGGTCTTCGTCGACCTGCGCGGCGGTGGCCGCTCGACGGGCGAGCCCGCGGACCTCACCTTCGACGTGCTCGCCACCGACCTGGAGGCCGTCCGGGTCGATCTCGGGGTGGCGCGGATCGCCGTCCTGGGCCATTCGATCCTCGGCATGCTGGCGATCGAGTACGGCCGGCGCTGCCCGGAGACCGTCTCGCACGTGATCACGGCAGGCGCCTCGCCCACCGGCGACATGGCCCATGTGGCGGCGGCCGCCGGCGCGTTCTTCCAGGTGGATGCGTCGGAAGAGCGCAAGCAGATCCTGCACGACAACCTGGCCCGGCTGGGACCGGGAGCGGCCCCGGGCCAGACGATGCTGGCGCAGACGCCGGCACGCTTCTTCGACCCGCGTTTCGACTCCGCCCCCCTGTTTGCGGGGGCGGTGTACAAGCCGCGGCTCCTTCAGCAGGCGATGGGGACTCTCTCGCTGGGCTGGGACGTCACCGTCGGCGCGAGCTCGCTTCGCGTGCCGCTCTTCCTGGCGCATGGACGCTACGACTACATCGTCCCCTACACCCTCTGGGAGGGCCTCCCGGAGAGGCTGCCCAACGCCACGCTGCAGCTCTTCGAGCGGAGCGGGCACCAGCCGTTCTTCGAGGAGCCCGACCGCTTCGCCGCCGCCGTCACCGACTGGCTGCGCCGCCAAGACTGCTAGACTTCTTCTGCAGGATGCCACCCTTGCCCGATCTCGCCACGAAATCCGCCCTGGTCGTCGCCCATCCCGGGCATGAGTTACGCCTCCACGGCTGGCTGGAGCGGGCGCGGCCGGCGGTCTTCGTGCTCACCGACGGCTCGGGGCACGGCCGGGGCTCGCGCCTCGCCTCGACCGCCAGGCTCCTCGCCGCCGCCGGGGCCACCGCGGGGACGATCTTCGGCCGTTTCACCGACCGCGAGATCTATCGACTGCTATTGGACGGCGAAACCGGGGGCGTCCTGGACCTCGCCCGGGAGCTGGCCGACGCCCTGGTCGCGATGGAGGCCGAGGTGGTGGCCGCCGATGCCCTGGAGGGGTACAACCCCGGCCACGACCTCTGCCGGGTGCTGACCGACGCCGCGGTCACCCTCGCCACCCGGCAGGGCGGCCGGCCCATCGCGAGCTACGAGTTCCCCCTCTCCGGCCCCTCGGGGAACGGCGCCCCGGACCCGGGCGCCCTGGGGCTCATCCTCGACGACTCCGCCCTGGCGCGCAAGCTCGCGGCGGCCGAAGCCTACCCCGAGATGGCGGAGGAGGTCGCAAGGGCGCTCGCCGGGCACGGCGCGGAGGGGTTCCGGGGCGAGCACCTGCGGCCCACCGATCCGGCGGCGACGCTGGCGGTCCTGGAAATGCGGGCCGGTTCGCCGCCCTTCTACGAGACCTATGGCGAGCGGCAGGTCGCGGCCGGCCACTACACGCGGGTGCTGCGGCTCGCGGAGCACTTCCTGCCCGCCGCGCGGGCCCTGGCGGAGCTGGCCTCTCTGGTACAAT
This sequence comes from Thermoanaerobaculia bacterium, assembly GCA_035644215.1. Taxonomy (GTDB): domain Bacteria; phylum Acidobacteriota; class Thermoanaerobaculia; order Multivoradales; family UBA5704; genus DASQPA01. The sequence continues at coordinate 19,416 of DASQPA010000503.1, read as the reverse complement.
GTTGAAAGATTCAACAAGAGGAGCTGGTCCATGCCCATTACGACCGTCAACTTCAGCGTCCCGGAGGAGGTCAAACAGGCGTTCAACGAGACTTTCGCGGGCGAGAACAAGAGTGCCATCGTCGCCGGCCTGATGCAGCGGGCCGTCGAGGAGCGGAAGCGGCAGCACCGGCGCTCCGCCGCCATCGACGCCCTCCTCGAGCTGCGGCGCCAGCAGCGCCCGGTCACCGACGCGGAGGTGGCCGCAGCCCGCCACGAGGGACGTCCTTGAAGGTTGTGGTCGATGCCAGCGTGATCGTGAAGTGGGCTCTGCCCGACTCCGACCGCGAAGCGAACGTGCCCCAGGCGCTGCATCTCCTGGCGGAGATCCAAGCCGGCAGGGTGGAGCCGATTCAGCCCCCCCACTGGCTGGCGGAGGTCGCCGCCGTCGTGACCCGGCTTCGCCCGGAGATCGCCGAGGAGACCCTCGATCTCCTGGATGCCATGGAGCTTCCGGTAGCTGCGGACCTGGCGATCTACAAGCGGGCGATCCGAATCTCGGCCGAGTTGCGCCACCATCTCTTCGACACCCTCTATCATGCGGTGGCCCTGGAGTCCGACGCCACGCTCGTCAGCGCCGACGGCCCGTACTTTCGCAAATCACAGCATCTCGGCGCGATCCTGGCGCTCGAAGACTGGGGCGAGGCCGTGGGGTAGGCTCAGAGGCTGTGAAAAAATCGGCCCGCTACCTCACGGGCCTTCGTAGAGACGTCCCCAGCCGCCGTCCGGAACCTCGCCGGAACCACCGCCGTCGGGGCGTCTCCGCAGGCCGGGAACGCCTGGGTCCCGGCGGCGTTGGAGACGGCCTGGTGTTCGAGGTCACGGCAATGGCTGGGGTAGCGGCTGGCCGTCTCTACAATCCCTCCCGATCGCAAAGTTAGCGCCTATGGGGGCCGGGGGTGAGGGCCGCCCTTGCCCACCCCCCGCCCCTGTCCTATGCTGCCACCCTGACCCGTCCGGGGGAACCCCATGCCCTCTTCCACCACCTCCAGCATCATCGCCTTCCTCTCCGCCCGCGACTTCCTGCTGGCTCGCCGGGAGGACTACGAATCCGCCTACGCCGGCTTCCGCTGGCCGGCGCTCGACACCTTCAACTGGGCGCTGGATTACTTCGACCTCCTGGCGCGCGGCAACCATCACACCGCGCTCTGGCTGGTGGACGAGGCAGGGCACGACCTCAAGGTGAGTTTCGCCGCCATGGCGGAGCGCTCGAACCAGGCCGCCAACTACCTGCGGGCCTTGGGGGTGAAGCGCGGCGACCGGGTGCTCGTCATGCTCCCCAACGTGCTGCCGCTCTGGGAGATCACCCTCGCCGCCATGAAGCTCGGCGCAGTGACCAGCCCGGCCACCACCCTGCTCTCGACCGCCGACCTGGCCGACCGCATCGACCGCGGTGAGATGCGCCATGTGATCACCGATCCGGCCGGGGTCGAGAAGCTCGCCGGGATCTCCGGGAGCCCGACGCGGATCGTGGTGGGCGGCACGGAGAAAGCACCGCCGGGGTGGCACGCCTATGGGGACGTCCAGGGCGCCTCCGCCGAATTTACCCCCGACGGCCCGACCCGCGCCGACGACCCGCTCCTCCTCTATTTCACCTCGGGGACCACCGCCAAGCCCAAGATGGTGCTCCATACCCACCAGAGCTATCCCGTGGGCCACCTTTCGACGATGTACTGGATCGGTCTGCGCGCCGGGGACGTCCATTTGAACATCAGCTCGCCGGGGTGGGCCAAGCACGCCTGGAGCTGCTTCTTCGCCCCCTGGAACGCCGGAGCCACCATCTTCATCCCGCCGCAGGGCCGCTTCGACCCGCAGAAGACGCTGGAGGCGATCGTGCGCTGCGGGGTGACCACCCTGTGCGCCCCGCCCACGGTCTGGCGCATGCTCGTGCTGGAGGACCTGGCCGCTTACCCGGTGAAGCTGCGCGAGGTGGTGGGGGCCGGCGAGCCGCTCAACCCAGAGGTCATCACGCGGGTGAAGGAGGCCTGGGGGCTCACTATCCGCGATGGCTACGGCCAGACCGAGACCACCTGCCAGATCGGCAATTCGCCGGGGCAGCCGGTGAAGCTCGGCTCCATGGGGCGGCCGCTCCCCGGCTACCGCATCGCCCTGGTCGACCCCGAGGACCACGAAGGCGAGGAGGGGGAGATCGGCATCGATCTTCGCGAGCGGCCGACCCCGCTCATGGCCGGTTACCTCGACAGCCCGGAGCGGAGCGCCGAGCTGCTGGGCGGCGCCTACTACCGCACCTCGGACGTGGCGACCCGCGACGCCGACGGCTACTACTGGTATGTGGGCCGGGCGGACGACGTGTTCAAGAGCTCGGACTACCGGGTGAGCCCGTTCGAGCTCGAAAGCGCCCTCCTGGAGCACACGAGCGTGGCCGAGGCCGCCGTCGTCCCCAGCCCGGACGCCATCCGCCTCGCCGTGCCCAAAGCGTACGTGATCCTGAAACCGGGCCTCGCCCCCTCCCCCGCCGCCGCGCATGCGCTCTTCCGCTTCTCGCGCCAGCGCCTCCCGCCCTACGCCCGCCTCCGCCGCCTGGAGTTCGCTGAGCTGCCGAAGACGATCTCGGGGAAGATCCGCCGCGTCGAGCTGCGCGCCCAGGAGCAGCAGAAGCACGCCACGAACGTCCGCGGCGAGCAGGAGTACTGGGAGGACGATTTCCCGGATCTGGAATAGGCGGCCTCAGCCGCTCACCGCCACCTCCCCATCCCCCACCACCCCCTCGACGTAGAGCATCTTGACGCCGACGAGGATCGCCGCGAGGAGGGGCACGGCCACGACGAGGCCCAGGAAGCCGAAGACGAGGGCGAGGAGGGCCTGGCCCATGAGGGTGAGGACGGGCGGGAGGTTCATCCCCTCCTTCATCAGGAGGGGGATGAGCAGGTGCCCCTCGATCATCTGGATCGCCGTGTAGACGATGACCACGAGCAGCGCCTTCTGGGGCGAGTCGAGGAAGCCCATGGCGATCGCCGGGACCGCCGCGAGGAGGGGGCCGATCGTGGGGATGAACTCGAGGAGGCCGGCGATCACCGCGAGCGAGAGGGCGGCCTTGACCCCGATGAGCGCCAGGGCGATGCCCCAGATCGCCCCGATCGAGACCATGGCCACGAGCTGAGTGAGGAGCCATTTACGGAGAGCTGTGGCGATGGCCGCCAGCACCTCTCTGGCGCGCGGCCGGACCGTGCCGGGGAAGAGAGCGAGGAGACCCCCATGGTAGAGGTCGAGCTCGGCGCCGACGTAGATGGCGACGAAGGTGATGAGAAGAAGCCCGGCCAGGATCTCCAGGGTCGAGGAGAGGAAGGGAAAGAGGAAGCGGCCGACCGTCCCCAGCTGGCGAGCGAGGGCGTTGCGCAGCTGGGATTGCCCCTCCGGCAGGGCGGGCGGCGCGGACCGCGGGCGGGGAGCCGGGTGCGACGCCGACGGCCGGGCGCCCGGCGATCCCGCCGCTGGCCCCGGTACCGCCGGGGCCGGAGCGGGCGCCTGCGCCGCCCCGGTCGCGCTGGTGAGCACCTGCCCCAGAACGCCGTCACGGTGCGTCGCGAACCAACCTTCCAGCTTGTCCGTGGCCTCCGGGAGCCGGGTGCGAAGCTCGCCGAACTGCGCCGAGAGCTTGGGCGCCGAGAGGGCGAAGATGCCAAAGATCAGCCCGTAGGTGCCGAAGACGAGGAGCGCCGCTCCCAGGCCGCGCGGGATGTGGAGGTGCTGCAGGAAGTCGGTGCCACGGGCGACCGCGAGCCCGAAAAGGAGCCCCAGGAAGCCGGTCAGGAAGAGCACGTGGGCCAGCCAGAGCAGCTGCAGGACGAAGTAGAGCCCGAAGACCAGGGCCGCGCCGCGCAGGATGTCGACGCTCTTCCACCCCGGCTGCCGCCGGCCAGCTGGGGCCGGAGGGGGTGGCGGGGGCTCGCTTGCCGCCGGAACCGCCGGCGACTCCTCCTTCGCCGAGGACCGGGACCGCTTCGCAAAGAGGGCCATAGATGGAGGAAAGCCTAAAGCAAGGAATGTGCCTGAAGCGAAAGGCGCGAAGCTCAGGTAGAGTACGCCACCGACGAAGGGACGGACGACCCGTCGCAGTGCCCACAGGAGGGGAAGCCGGATATGGCGTCGGACATCGAAATCGCACAGCAGGCCAGGCTCGAGCGCATCAACCGGGTGGCGGACAAGCTGGGGATTCCCGAGGAGCAGCTCGAGCCCTATGGTCACTACAAGGCGAAGGTCTCGCTCGACTACATCGAGAGCCTGGAGGGACGGCCGGACGGCAAGCTGATCCTGGTGACGGCGATGAGCCCCACCCCCCCCGGGGAGGGGAAGACGACCACCACCGTCGGCCTCGGGGACGCGCTCAACCTCATCGGCAAGAAGACGATGATCTGCCTGCGCGAACCGTCGCTCGGACCGGTGTTCGGCATGAAGGGCGGGGCCGCCGGCGGCGGCTACGCGCAGGTCGGCCCGATGGAGGACATCAACCTCCACTTCACCGGCGACTTCAGCGCCATCGCCCTCGCCCACAACCTGCTCGCCGCGCTCCTCGACAACCATCTCTTCCACGGCAACCCGCTCGGCGTCGACGTGCGGCGGGTCACCTGGCGGCGGGTCATGGACATGAACGACCGGGCGCTCCGCGAGATGGTCGTCGGCCTGGGCGGAGTCGCCAACGGCTACCCGCGCCAGGCCGGCTTCGACATCGTGGCGGCTTCAGAGGTGATGGCGATCCTCTGTCTCGCGAGCTCGGTCGCCGATCTCAAAGAGCGGCTGGGCAACATCGTCGTCGCCTCGACCGCGGACCGCAAGCCGATCCGCGCCCGGGACCTCGGGGCGCACGGCGCGATGACCGTCCTCTTGAAGGACGCGATCAAGCCGAACCTCGTGCAGACGCTCGAAAACAATCCCGCCTTCGTCCATGGCGGACCGTTCGGCAACATCGCCCACGGCTGCAACTCGGTGATCGCCACCCGCGCCGCCCTGAAGCTCGCCGACTACGTGGTCACCGAGGCCGGCTTCGGGGCCGACCTGGGGGGCGAGAAGTTCGTCGACATCAAGTGCCGCAAGGCGGGCCTGAAGCCGGTCGCCGGGGTGGTCGTCGCCACCATCCGCGCCTTGAAGTACCACGGCGGAGCCGACTTGAAGACCCTCGCCCAGGAGGACCTGGCGGCGCTCGACAAGGGCCTCGCCAACCTCGAGCGGCACGTCGACAACGTGCAGGAGAACTACGGCATCCCCTGCGTCGTGGCGGTCAATCGCTTCACCTCGGACACCGACGCCGAGCTCGCCCTGGTCGAGTCGCGGATGGCCGGGCTGGGGGTCAGGACCGTCCTCGCCAACCACTGGGCGGAGGGCGGCAAGGGGGCGGTCGACCTGGCGAAGGCGGTGGTCGAGCTCGCCGACCGCGAGTCGACGGTCCAGTTCGTCTATGACGACGACGAGCCGCTGTGGAAGAAGATGGGGAAGATCGCGAAGAAGATCTACCGCGCCTCGGAGGTCACTGCGGACACCAAGGTCCGCGAGCAGATCGCCCGCCTCCAGGACGGCGGCTTCGGACACTACCCGGTCTGCGTCGCGAAGACCCAGTCCTCGTTCTCGACCGATCCCCAGCTCCGGGGAGCGCCGACCCACCACTCGATCAACGTCCGCGAGGTCCGCCTCGCCGCCGGCGCCGAGTTCGTGGTCATGATCTGCGGCGACATGCTGACCATGCCGGGCCTCCCCAAGGTGCCCTCGGCCCAGGCCATCGACATCGACGCCACGGGCAAGGTGGTCGGGCTGTTCTGAGCCGGGCCGGCGTTCTTAGAGGACGAGCCCCAAGGCGTAGTAGCAGACCGCCGACACGGCGGCGGCGATGGGGATGGTCAAGACCCAGGCCCAGACGATGCGGCCGGCCACTCCCCATTTGACCGCCGACAGGCGGCGGCTGGCGCCCACCCCCACGATCGCCCCGGTGATCGTGTGGGTGGTCGACACCGGGATGCCCCAGAGAGTCGCCCCGAGGAGGGTGATGGCCCCCGCCGTCTCGGCGCAGAAGCCGCCGAACGGCTGGAGCTTGGTGATCTTCGTCCCCATCGTCTTGACGATCCGCCAGCCGCCGAACATCGTCCCCAGGGCGATGGCCGCGTGGCTGATCAGGATGACCCAGAGCGGCACCTTGAAGTGCTTGATCTGCCCCGAGGCGACGAGGAGGCCGGTGATGATCCCCATGGTCTTCTGCGCGTCGTTGCCGCCGTGGCCCAGGCTGTAGAGGCCGGCCGAGACCAGCTGCAGGCGGCGGAACAGCCGGTCGAGCTTCGAGGGGCGCCAGCGGCGGAAGATCCAGGTGACGAGGATGGTGAAGCCCAAACCCAGGATCATCCCGATCAGCGGGGCGAGGACGATGAAGAGGAGGGTCTTGACCCAGCCGCCGGGGACGATGGCCGCGAACCCCGCCCGCGCCACCGCCGCCCCGGCGTAGCCGCCGATCAGGGCGTGCGAGGAGGAGACCGGCAGGCCGTAGTACCAGGTGATGAGGTTCCAGAAGATGGCCCCCAGGAGGCCGGCGAGGATGACCTGGTGGGTCACGATCTTCAGGTCGATCATTCCGTTGCCGATCGTCTTCGCCACCGAGGTGCCGAGGACGAAGGCGGCCACGAAGTTGAAGAAGGCCGCCCAGAGGACCGCCTTCTGGGGGGCGAGCACCCGGGTCGAGACCACCGTCGCGATCGAGTTCGCGGCGTCGTGGAAGCCGTTCAGGAAATCGAAGGACAGGGCGACGAGGATGATGAAGATCAGAAAGCCGGAGCCTGGAGGCATAGGACGGGGTCTCGGGTCCGGTTAGGAGTTCTTGACCAGGACGTTGCCCACGGCGTGCGTGTAGTCCTTGCACTCGTCGCAGGCGTCCTCCAGCCCCTCGTAGACCTCTTTCCACTTGAGGATCTCCAGGGGGTTCTTGCCGTTGCCCTTGAACAGGTCGGCGATCACCGTGCTGTAGAGCCGGTCGGCCTGGTTCTCGAGGTCGGAGATGCGGACGATGGCCTCGTGGATCCGGCGCTCGTTGGCGAGGTCCCAGAGGAGCGCCGTCATGCGGTCGATCTCCTGGGTCATCTCGACCAGGATCTCGGCGAACTGGCGCAGGGCCACCGGCGACTCCGCCAGCTCGAAGAGGACGAGGTTGTGCGCCACCGCCTCCAGGTAGTCGAGGATGTCGTCGAGGTCGGTCGCCAGCTCCCGGATGTCCTCGCGGTCGAAGGGGGTGATGAAGGTCGAGTTCAGGGCGTCGAAGACCAGCCGGGTGATGCCGTCGCCGTCGTGCTCGACCGATTTGAGCTCGACGTGCTGGACCCGGCGCTCCTCGAGGCTGCCGGAGATCGCGATGCCGGAAAAGAGGCGGGCACCCCGGACCAGGTTGGCGGTATCTTTGGCGAGCAGCTCGTGGAAGCGCTCTTCCTTGGGCATCAACCACTTGAGCACGGCATCGGCGCGCATGAACCCCCTCTTTTTCTTTCTTCCGGCGGCGGGTGACGTTCTTGTGACGCCGGTGTGACGGTGCGGATCGTAGCAGATCCGGTGTAACTCTCCGCCTCCTCGCGCGTTCTTACCTGTGAGGGGCATCCCTTCGCTTCCCTCCTCCCATGCGCGACTACCGGAACACTCCCGCCTACCAGCTGACCCGCTCGCTCATGGCGAGCGTCTACGAGGTGACGGCGCGGCTCGACCTCGCCGGGGAGGGCTCGGGGCCGGCCCTGGCCCTGCGCCGGGCGGCGATCGGCGCGGCGGCGAGCCTGGTCCAGGGGAGCGCCCTCGCCAGCCCGGCGGACTACCGGCGCCACCTGGGCACGGCGCGGGCGGCCCTGTCCGAGTTCCCCCGCCAGGTCAACCTCTGCCAGCTGCGCGGCCAGCTCACCCCCCAGGCCGCCCGCGCCCTCCTGGCCGAGCAGGCCGAGGCCAGCGCCGCCCTGGGGACGCTGATCGAGGAGGCGAAGGCGCTGGCGAGCTAGAATCCCCCCTCGTGCCGACCTTCAAAGATCACTTCTCCGGCCACGCCGAGGCCTACGCCGCCTCCCGCCCCGCCGGCTATCCTCGGGAGCTCTTCGAGTTCCTCGCCACCTTGACCCCCGGGCGGCGCCGGGCCTGGGACTGCGGGACCGGCAACGGCCAGGCCGCCCTCTCTCTCGCCGAGACCTGGGAACAGGTGGTGGCGACCGACGCGTCGGCCGAGCAGCTCTCCCATGCCCTCCCCCATCCGCGGATCGAATACCGGCTCGCCCCGGCCGAGGCGTCGGGGCTCGCCGACGGCTCGATCGACCTGGTCAACGTCGCCCAGGCCCTCCACTGGTTCGACTTCGATCGCTTCTACGCCGAGGTCCGCCGCGTTCTCGTTCCCGGCGGGGCGCTCGCAGTCTGGACCTACAACCTGGCGCGGATCACCCCGGACCTCGACCGGTGGATCGACCGCCTGGCCGAGGAGATCGTCGGCCCCTACTGGCCGCCCGAGCGACGGTGGGTGGACGAGGAGTACCGGACCGTCCCCTTCCCTTTCCACGAGGTGCCGGCGCCGGCCTTCGAGCTCCGCGAGCGCTGGGACCTGGAACGCTTCGTCCGTTATCTCAAGACCTGGTCGTCGTCGACCCGCTACCAGAAGGCGACCGGCCGCGATGCGGTCGAGGAGTTGCGGGAGGAGCTGACCCGGGCCTGGGGCGATCCGGCGGAGCTCCGGACCCTCCGCTGGCCGGTGTATCTGCGGGCCGGCCGGCCCTAGCTAGAGGCCGGCAATCCTCCTGGCCGGTTTCCGCCTCTCGGCGTTTTGCGGTAAATTGTTGTCTAGCTATGATTACCGCGTTCATCTCCCGCAAGGGGGGCGTGGGCAAGACGACGACCGCCGTCAACCTGGCGGCGGCGCTCACCGCCCAGGGCTTCCGGGTGCTCCTCGTCGACCTCGACAGCCAGGCCTCGGCGTCGCTGTCGCTGGGGGTGGAGCGCGGCCGGCTCGCCCCCTCCTCGGCCGACGTGCTGCTCGGCGGGATGCCGGCGGCCCAGGCGGTCCGCGCCACGGGGGTGCCGCGGCTCGACCTCCTCACCGCCTCGGTCGACCTGGTGCAGGCCGACTCGGAGGTGGGGAAGCTCCGCGGGCGCGAGGGGCGCCTGCGCGCCGCCCTCGCTCCCGTCGCCACCCACTACGACTTCATCTTCCTCGACTGCGCCTCCTCCCTCTCTCTGCTGCCGATCAACGCGGTGGTCGCCGCCGACCACTTCATCGTCCCGACCGCGCCGCAGTTCCTCGCCGTGACCGGGGTCGAGAACCTCATCGCCGCCGCCGAACGGCTGGCCTGGGACGCCGGCCGCCGCGTCCGCGCCCTGGGGGTGCTCCTCACCATGGTCGACTACCGCAACAAGGCCATGCGCACCCACGTCGACCGCATCCGCGCCGAGCACGGGCCGCTCGTCTTCGCCATCGAGATCCGCACCAACACCCGACTCGCCGAGGCGCCCGGGCAGGGCCAGACCATCTTCCAGTACGACGCCAAGGCGACCGGCGCCGCCGCCTACCGCCTGCTCGCCGAGGAGTACCTGATCCGCTGCGGGGTGGCGGCGCCGCGGGTGGAAGCCCCGGTTCTGCCGCCGGAGCTCGCGGCGACAGGAGTCGCGCGCAGCCCCGCCACGGCCTCGTGATACCGTCCTCGGCATGCAGGAGATCGTCGCTTTCTCCCTCTTGCGCCGCGCCTTCCGGAACCTCCAGAGCGCCCCCGGCTTCACTCTCCTCGCCATGCTCACCCTGGCGGTGGGCATCGGCGCCACCACCGCGGTCTTCAGCGTCGTCGACGGCGTTCTCCTGCGCCCCCTCCCCTATCCGCAGCCGGACCGCCTGGTCTCGATCTTCCAGATCGCCCCGGGCCTGGGGCTGGGGCAGAGCCAGATCCCGCAGTCGATCCCCCTCTATCTCCTCTACCGCCAGCGGGCGCACCGCTTCGCCGACCTCGCGATCTACATGCCGGGGACCGCCAACCTGAGCGGCGGCGAGGCGCCGGAGAGGGTCCCGGCGGCCCTGACCAGCGCCTCCTTCCTGCGGGTGCTGAAGATCACCCCCCGGATCGGACGGGCCTTCACCGCCGAGGACGAGCGGCCCGGCGCCCCGGCGGTCACCCTGCTCTCCGACCCGCTCTGGCGGCGCTCCTTCGACGCCGATCCGAAGGTCGTCGGCCGCACCCTACGCATCGACGGGGTGCCCACCCGGGTGGTCGGCATCCTACCCGCGAGCTTCGCCTTCCCCAGCCCGGGAGGGATCGGCGCCACGGCGGACGTCAGCCTCCTCTTCCCCCTGCCCATCGATCCGCTGCGGGCGCAGGTCGGCAACTTCAACTGCCTGGGGATCGGGCGCCTGCGGCCGGGCGTCAGCGCGGCCCAGGGGCAGGACGACCTCAACGGCCTGCTCGCCCAGCTGCCGCGCCTCCTCCCCTCCGAGGACAGCGAGGCGCTGGCGAAGGCCCATCTCTCCGCCGTCGTCGACCCGCTGCGCGACGTGGTGGTGCGGGAGGCCGAGAAGGTCCTCTGGGTGCTCTTCGGGGCGGTGGGATGCATCCTCCTCATCGCCTGCGTCAACGTCGCCAATCTGCTCATCGTGCGGGGCGAGGGGAGGCGCAAGGAGATCGCCATCCACACCGCCCTCGGGGCGCCGCGCCGCCGGCTGATCGGCGCCGTCCTCGCCGAGAGCCTGCTCCTCGCCCTGGCCGCCGGGGCGCTCGGGCTGCTCCTCGCCGAGGGCGGCCTGCGGCTCCTCCTCGCCTTGAAGCCGGCCCACCTGCCCCGCCTCTCCGAGGTCCACCTGGACTTCCGGGTGCTCGCCTTCGCCGCCGTCGTCTCGCTGCTGTCGAGCCTCCTCTTCGGCCTCCTCCCGGCCTTCCGCGCCACTGGTCACCGCGACCTGACGGCCGAGCTCAAGGGGAGCAGCCGGACGGCCACCCTGGGGCTCGCCGGCCGCCGCCTGCGCCAGCTGCTGGTGGGCTTCCAGCTCGCCCTCGCCCTGGTCCTCCTGACCGGCTCGCTCCTCCTGCTGCAGAGCTTCCTGCGCCTCCTCGCGATCCAGCCGGGGTTCGCGACCGACCACGTGCTGACCGCCGCCGTCGACCTGCCGGAGGCGGAGTATGCGGATGATGCCCGCGCGGCGCGCTTCTGGAGCGACCTGGTCTCCCGCCTGGCGACCCTGCCGGGGGTGATCTCGGTCGGCGCCACCTCGTCCCTCCCCCTGACCGGCAGCGGGCCGGGGACCGGGCACCTGTTCGCCGACGTCCCCCTGCCGGCCCACACCACGCCGCCCATCCTCTACTTCGACTACGTGACCGACCGCTATTTCGACACCCTGGGCATCCCACTCCTCGCCGGCCGCGGCTTCACCCCGGCGGACGGCGAGGGCCGGACCGGGGCCGTGATCGTGAGCGCCGCGCTCGCCCGCCACTACTGGCCGCACGGCAGCCCCCTCGGCCGGCGCCTGCGGCCGGCCAGAGAGAGCGGGCTCGCCGATCCGTGGTACACCGTCGTCGGCGTGGTGGGCGACGTGCGCAACCGGCAGCTCGACCAGGCGCCGGACGAGCTCATCTACTACCCCCCGCTCGGCAAGGCCAAGGGGGAATGGACAGCCCGCCAGATGACCCTGGTGCTCCACACCCGCGTGCCGCCCGCCTCCCTCGCCGGCGCCGTCCGGCAGGCGGTCCGTGCGCTCGCCCCCGACCTCCCGGTCGCCCATATCGCGACGATGGAGCAGGTGGTCCGCGACTCCCGCGGGCGGTCGGCCTTTTCCGCCCTCATGCTCCTCCTCGCCACCGGGGTCGCTCTCGTCCTCGGGGGGGTGGGGATCTACGGCTTCGTCTCCTACCTGGTCACCCAGCGGACGGCGGAAATCGGGGTACGTGTGGCGCTCGGCGCGTCGGCGCGCCGCATCCGCTGGATGATCCTCTACGAGGCCCTGGAGGTCACCGCGGCCGGCCTCGTCCTCGGTCTCGTGGGGGCCGCGCTCCTCACCCGTGGGCTGTCGTCCCTCCTCTTCGAGGTGAGCCCGCTCGACCCGGTGACCTTCGTCAGCGTCCCGCTGCTCATCGCCCTCCTGACTCTGATGGCCAGCTACTTCCCGGCCGAGCGCGCGGCGCGGATCGATCCGCTCCGGGCGCTGCAGCAGTTCGAATAGGGACGGCCCCGGAGGCGCTGGCCCGATCTATCACTCGCCCACCTCGGCCAGCGCCGCCTCCAGAATCTCGTTTCCCAAGAAAAGGCCATGCGTCCGAAGCGCTTCCAGCAAGGGCCGGGCGAGAGGAATCAGTCCAGCGATCCGAGCCCGTAGCACGACTCCAAGCGTACCGATGGTGGCAACGCCCAGCGAGCCAGCGCACCTCCGACCGGCACGGTCATCAAGGACGACCCAGGACCCCGGGGACGCCAGAGCGTGCGCCAGCACCTGGGACTCGCCGGGATCCAGATCCCACGCCTGGATGGATGGGGGGACAGGCAGGTCGGGGATTACTTCAATGCCCTGGGTGGCCTCGACCATGGAGGCCGCAACATCCAAATGGGAGCCAGCCCGAAGCTCGCCAAGCACAGTGCCCGGCACGAGGACCCGAGGAGCCAGAGCGGGCAGGAGCTCCAGTCGACCGACCCGCGAGAGCAGGATGAGAGGTGAGGAATCTGCGACGAAGGAGTCAGCCACGACGGATTTCGTCGCGGAGCTCATCGAGGGTCGTCTGGGAGGCCGAAACCCGCCGCCGCGCCAGCTCGTCGAGGAACTCCGCGCGGCTGAGGCCGGCGATCCCGGCGGCCTTACCCTGGGAGACAACCCCCTCCGCGTACCACTCGACAGCCGCAGCAAGGCGCATCTCCCGGGCGAATTCGTCGGGCGACTTGCGCAGAGCGGAGAAAACCTCTGCCGGGAACTCGAAGGTGATCGTGGGCATGGGCCGGACTCGACCCCCACGAGTGTGCTCTCGAAGTGGAGGGCAACTAGGGGGGCCAACGTGAACTGTAGGTCATGGGGCCGGGTAGCGCAACTGGCGCGCCGTCAGCGAGCGGCCCGCTCGGCGAGGTCGCGGATCTCGGCGTTTTCCAGGACCTGCCCGCGCAGGTTCTCGGTCGTCGCCTGGAGCATTGCCCGGCCCAGATCCTCTCCGCGCACATAGAGGCTGCGGAAGGGCCGGAGCAGGGGGAACAGCAGCCGCAGGTACCGGTACGCCCGCGGGCTGCTCGCGGAAGGCTCGGCGTCGATGGCGGCGGGCCGCCAGCAGACGGCCCCGAAGCGCGCCATCAGCTCGCGCTCCGTCTCGCCCTTGACCCGCGCCCACATGAGCCGGCTGTCGGGATTCGTACCCTGGCCGCTGATGAAATGGAAGACGGCGTTGGGGCTTGCCGCATGGAGAGCGGTGGCGGCGGCGAGAGCGAAGCCCTGGGTGATCCGGCGGTACTCCGCTTCCCCCGAGACCTGCGTCGCGGAGATCCCGAGGCAGAAGAGGCAGGCGTCCACCTCCCGGAACGCGCCGGCGGCATCCGCGTAGTCGAGGAAGTCACGATGCAGAATCTCCTGGAGCTTGGAATGGGTGAGCCCGAGAGGCCGCCGGGTAATGGCCCGCACCGACTTCACAGCCGGCGAGGCCAGGCAGGCGGAGAGGACGGCGCCGCCCGCCGTGCCGCTGGCGCCGAAGAGGAGAACTTTCATAGGTACTGGAGTCTAGCGCAGGTACCCTCTCCCCGTCCTAGCGTCCGGTAGCGTCCGGCCGTACTCATTCAAACGTAGCACTAGCGTCCATCCGGACGCTAGACCACTGCCTCCACCCACCCTTTCAAGAGCTCAGATCGGTTCGCCGGTCGCGGCCGTCCTTCGCGTCGCTCCGCCGCTTGATCCTTTAAAGCCTGTAGACAGAGAGCTTAGTCCGATCCCTGAGTCTCCTGGAGACGGCGAGAGCCGAGCGGCCGCGAACCGCTCCCAGCGGGGGAAGGAAGCCTCCCTTCTGGACGCTAACCGCCTCGGCCCTGGACGCTACGGGCCCTTTCTGGACGCGAAACAGAACCTTTCGGACGCTAACAACGAGCATCCGGACTCTAACAAGAGCTTTCCGGACTCCAAGATGAAGCTCTGGACTCCGAAGCGTTCTATCCGGAGTCCGATCAGCTCTATCTGGACGCTAAGAAGAGCTTCTCGGACTCCGAGAAGCTCCTTTTGGAGTCCAGTAGGCTCTTCTTGGAGTCCGAACAGCTCTTGGTAGCGTCCGGAAGGCTCTGTTTCGCGTCCAGAAAGAGGCTCTAGCGTCCGCTCGTGGTCGTTTTCGCGTCCGGAAAGCTCGCGCCGGCGCCTTGCAAGAGGCTCCTACGTTCCGTATTCGACTTTTGCGCTTCAAGTGAGCTATGCGTTGCATCATAGGTCGCGAAGTTGAGATATTGGTTTCAATCTTGCCACTGATACCTGCATGTGCTACCGTGCGTGCTCACAGTGCACAGAGCTACACGTTCGCGATGTTGACCATCGCCGTGCTCGCGATTTGTCTCGGGGCCATGGCCGTAGGCACCGAGACTTGCGCGAAGAATAAAGGTCCAACTACATAGGGGGGCTGGGAGCATGCACCAACAGAAACGATTCGCGCTGTTGACCTTCGCTGTACTCGCGACTGCGCTCGGAGCTTCTCGGGCGATGGCGGCAGGTGCCGACACCTGCTCGAAGGATCTGACGGGAACGGTCACCTGCACGCTCGCGAGCAGTGCCTCGTCGATCGATGTGAGCGCCGTGCTGAGCGACGCGCAGGCTCTCAACTCGGCCCTCTCGGGCTCGGCGATCGTCATCGCCGCCTTCGGCGGAGCCGGGGGAGCCGGGAATCAGGGAGGCAAGGGCGGCGCGGGGGGAAGCGCGCAGATGGCGACCTCGCTGGCCGATCTCAAGACCCGCTACGGCACGACGAAGATCTATTACTACTTAGGCGCGCAGGGCGACACCAGCCACCCCGGCGGCAAAGGGGGCTCGGCGACGATCGTCTCGGCGGCCGATCTTTCTTCGACGGCGGCGACGACCGCCAACGTGCTGCTCATCGCCGGCGGCGGTGGCGGTGGCGCCAAGGGTGGGAAAGCGGGCGGGAGCGGTGGAACGGCGATCAGCTCCTCCACCGCGGCCGGGGCCAACGGTGAAGGTGCGGGCAGCAACGGCAATGGCGGCGGCGGAGCCGGCGGCAACGGCGGCAAAGGTGGAGCCGGCGGCAGCGGCGGCGAGATGGCCGGAACGGCCGGCAACGCCGGCCTGGGCGGCCAGGGTGGACCGGTGCACGTGGGGAGCGGACCTTCGACGGCGACCGGCTGGTTGAACGTGAGCGGTGTGCCCACGGGGATTGGCACCAACGGCCAGGGCGGACTCGGTGAAGAGCGCGACAACGCTCCAGAAGGTGGTGGCGGCGGCGGTGGATATGGCGGCGGCGGCGGGGGCGCCGGAGCCGCCCTCGCAGCCCAAACGGGCGGCGGCGGGGGCGGGGGCGGGAGCTACACGGCCGCAGCCGCAGCTTCGGGATCCTCCACCTCCCTCACCGTGCCGAGCGCCGGCAACGACGGTACCGTGATGATCATTTTCCTCTGAGAGGACCCGCCATCATGCACAAACAGAAACGGTTGGCGATGTGGACCCTCGCCACGCTCGCGGCCTGCCTCGGGCCGTCTCGGGTCCTGGCGGCAGGCACCGAGACCTGCTCGAAGGATGCGACGGGAACGTCGGTCACCTGCACGCTTTCCAGCGGCGCGTCGTCGATCGATCTGAGCACCGTGCTGAGCGATGCGCAGGCCCTCAACTCGGCCGTCAACTCGAGCTCGCCGATCGTCATCACCGCCCTCGGCGGGGCCGGTGCAACCGGGAATGGCGGAGGTAAGACCGGCCCGGGGGGCAGCGCACAGATGGCAACCCGGCTGGCCGATCTCAAATCCAGCTACAACACGACCAAGATCTACTACTACGTCGGCGCGCAGGGCTCCAACGATCATCCCGGCGGCAAGGGGGGCACGGCGACGATCGTCTCGGTTGCCGACCTCTCCTCGACGACGGCGATGACCGCCAACGTGCTGCTCATCGCCGGCGGCGGGGGCGGGGGAAGCGCCTCGGGGTCGAGCGGAGGCGGACATGAGGGTGGGAGCGGTGGGGCGGTTGTCAGCACGGTGGGGGCTTCGGCCACCGCCGCCGGGGCAAAGGGTGTCAGCGACGCGGACGCCGGCAGTGGGGCCGGCGGAGCTGGTGGCACCGGCGGAGCCGGCGGCTCCGGCAAGGATTGTGTCAACGGAACGGCTGGCAACAGCGGCCTCGGCGGGCAGGGTGGGCCGGTGCACGTGGGGAACGGGCCCTCGACGTCGACCGGCTGGTTGAACGTGAGCGGAGTCCCCACAGGGATTGGCACCAACGGCCAAGGCGGCGAAGGTGAATACCGCGATGGCTATGGGGCAGAAGGTGGCGGGGGCGGGGGTGGATACGGTGGCGGAGGCGGCGGCGCCTGCGGAGGCTCATTCACCGGTTTTGCCAATGGCAAGAGTGCGGGCGGAGCCGGTGGTGGTGGCGGGAGCTACGCGGCCGCCTCTTCCGTCTCGACCGGCCTCACCGTGACGGGCTCCGGCAACGACGGATCCGTGATCATCACGATCCTGAAAGGTCCAACCACGTAGGGAGCAGCGGAGAGAAGACGCCGCGGATGAGCAAGGCGCCGGCAAGCTCCGGCGCCTGCTCTCTATTCTTCCTCGCCCATTCTTTGGGGCTCGCTCCAGTACGACCGACGCGCGAACGAGGTTGCTACAACGAGGACTTAGACCTGGTAGGAAAGCGCGTCCTCTGCCTCCGAGTTCAGTTCGGCCGCGTGAGCATTGATGATCGCCAGATCCGCGGCGTCTTCACCGCGGCGTGGCCACGCCAGATAGGCTCGAAGCGCTGCGGCGACGAGCTCGTCGCGCTCCGGAGGGTTCGGGGCACGGCGATCCAGGTCGGCCTTGAGATCATCTGGAAGGGTGACGAGCGTTTCTACCATGGCGTCAGAAAAATCGGTCTCCTACCTCACAGGCCTTCGTAGAGACGCCCCCAGCCGCCGTCCGGGACTTCCCCGGAACCACCGCCGTCGGGGCGTCTCCGCAGGCCGGGGACACTGAGATCTCGGCAAGGTTGGAGACGCCCCGACGGCACGGTAACGGCAAGGATTTCGATAGCGCGAGGGGCGTCTCTACGGAGATTTCCGCGTGCGATCGATTTTTTCACAGCCGCTCAGTGCAACGCTTTGCCAACCTACGCCCGCTGCGCCACCTCTTCCTCCGGCGCATCCATCTGCGCCGCCACCAGATCCCGGTACCTGCCGCCCTTGATCAGGAGCTCGTCGTGGGTCCCCCGCTCGACCACCCGGCCCTGGTCCATCACCAGGATCAGGTCGGCGTTGCGCACCGTGCTCAGGCGGTGGGCGATGATCACCCGGGTCGAGCGCAGGGTGGCTAAGTTGGCATGGACCCGCTGCTCGGTGATGGCGTCGAGCGCACTCGTCGCCTCGTCGAGGACCAGCACCCGCGGCCTTCGGACGAGGGCGCGGGCCAGGGCGATCCGCTGGCGCTGACCGCCGGAGAGCGAGGCGCCGCCGTCGGCGAGGAGCGAGTCGTAGCGCATCGGCAGGGCCATGATGTCCTCGTGGATGCACGCCATCTCGGCCGCTTCGATCACCCGGGCGAGCGGCATGGCCGGATCGGTCAGGGCGATGTTGGAGCGGATGCTGGTGCCGAAGAGGAACGGGTCCTGGGCGACGAAACCGAGCTGCGAGCGCAGCCAATGGAGATCGAGGTCCGCCATGTTGGCGCCGTCGTAGAGGATGCGCCCGGAGTCGGGGCGGTAGAGGCCGGCGAGGAGTCCGGCGAGGGTCGATTTGCCCGAGCCCGAGGAACCGACCACCGCGATGATGCGGCCGGGAGGGACTTCGAGCGACACCTCGCGCACCGCCGGGGGCGACGAGATGGCGTAACGGAAGGTGACCTCCTCCAGAGTGATGCGGCCGCTCAAGCCCGCCGGCCGCCGGCGCTCGCCCTCCTCCTGCTCGCGCGGCGTGTCGAGCACGTCGTTGGCGCGCTCCAGATAGCTCCCCAGGAGCTGGAGCTGGAAGGCGGTCTGGATCAGGGTGGTGAGCGGACCCAGGAAGCCGGCGGCCAGGGCGGAGAGGGCCAGCATGGTGCCGAGCGACATGCCGCCGTTGATGACCATCTGGGCGCCGTAGAGAAGGAGGACGAGGGGCGAGCCCACCGACAGGGTGTCGAGAACGGAGTTGACCACCGCGTCCAGCCGGCCGCGATCGAGCGAGACGTTCAGGTCCTGCACGAAAAGATCGGACCAGCGCTGGACCGCCTCGCGCTCGGCGCCGGCCGCCTTGACCGTCTCGATGCCGGCGAGGAGCTGGAACTCGTAGCTCCGCGCCCGCGCCTGGGTCTGGAGGGAGCGCGACATCAAATCGCGCTGGCGGCGGCGGGCGAAGAGGAAGAGGACGATGCGGAAGGCGCCGAGCAGGGCGACGAGGAGGCCCATCTTCCAGTCCGCCACCAGCACGAGCACCAGGTAGAGGCCCACCATGGCGCCGTCGAGCGCTCCGGAGAGGGCGCCCGAGGTGAGGATCTCGCGGATCGTCGTGTTGCTGTTCAGGCGCATCACCAGGTCGCCCGCCGAGCGCTGCTGGAAGAAGAGGAAGGGCAGGTCGACCAGGTGATCGAGGAATTCGAGCGACATCTGCGCGTCGAGCCGGGTGCGCAGGTGGAGGAGGAGGAACGAGCGGACGAGGGTCGCCAGGAGCTTGAAGCCGATCAGGCCCGCCGCCCCCACCGCGAGGACGGTCAGGAGGCGCAGGTCGCCGTGCGGGACGACCCGGTCGACGACCAGGCCGGTCAGGAGCGGCACGGCGAGGGCGAAGACCTGGATGAAGATCGAGGTGACGAGGACCCGGGTCAGGAGCCCCGACTGGGCGAGGAGGCGGCGCAGGTAGCGCATGGCGCCCTTGGGGGTCGCCGCGGCGGGCTCGAAGTCCTCGCCCGGCTCGAAGACTAGGGCGATGCCGGTGAACGAGCGGTCGAGCTCGTCTTTCGGCAGGAACTGGCGGCCGGAGGCCGGGTCGACCACCCAGGCGCCACCTTTCTCCAGGTGATCGAAAACCAGGAAATGGCTGAACCGCCAGTGCAGGATGGCTCCCGGTTCGAGGAACTGGAGGTCGTCGATCTCGGCCACCTGCACGCCGCGGCCACGCAGGCCGAAGTGGCGGGCGGTTTCCAAGAGCGTCATGGCGTTGGTGCCGTGGCGGGAGACGCCGGTCGACTCGCGCACCTCGGAGAGGGTGACCGCCTTGCCGAGGTAGCCGAGGACCATGGCGAGGCTCGCCGCCCCGCAGTCGGTCGCCGCCGTCTGCTGGATGAA
>DASQPA010000502.1:0-2511 GCA_035644215.1 Thermoanaerobaculia bacterium | reverse complement strand
CTCCTCGGTGCCCTGGCTGTAGAAGGACCAGTCGAGCACTCGCCGGGCGCCGCGCCAGCCGTCGGCGGCCATGGGGTCGAGCCAGCGCGCGACCAGGGTCGACTTGCCGACTCCGCCGAAGGCCACGAAGGTGAGGACGTGAGTGCGCGGGTCCTCCCAGGCCGCGTCGAGTTGGGCGAGCTCTGGCTCGCGGCCGACGAAGAGCGGGCCGGAGGTGGGGAGGCGGCCGATGTCGAGGCGGGGCTCCTGCGCGGACGGGGGCGCCCCCCTCCTGGCCTCCCCCCTGATCCTACCGCCGCCCTCCCAGGGGGGAGGGACCCCACCGCCCTCCCCCTCAGAGCCAAGGGTAGCGTCCAGGGGAGGGAGCTCCCTCCCGAGGAGCTTCTGGATCTCCAGTGCGAGATCGGCGAGGTGCTGCTCCTTCGTCGCCTTGCGCAACTTCGAGAGCGCCCGGCCATCCCGGGGCCGGCCCTCGATGGCCGCGAGCCACTTCACAGCCTTCCAGGCGCACGGGCGTACGAAGACGGGGATCACCCGCACGCCGGACCGGGCCAGCAGGCGCGGGACCTCGGTATCCCGGATGAAGGGGGAGATCAGGAAGTCCTTCGAGATCAACAGCACCGCGACCGCGGCGCGGTCCAGGGCCGTCTCGATCTCCGCCCGCCAGGCATCCCCAGCGGCGAGCCGATGGTCGTCCCAGAGGTCGAAGACGTCCTCGAGAACCTGCAAATGCCCGACGACGAGATCCTTCCAGCCGTTGTCCTTATGGCTGTAGCTCACGAAGACCGCCGGGCGGTCCGGGCCGGGGCTCGCATCATTCGACATTGGAAGGAATAGTGTATCGCAGGCCGCAGTCTCCAACGCCGAGATCTCAGGCGTCTGCGGCCTGCGGAGACGCCCCGACGGCGGTGGTTCCGGGAAGGTCCCGGACGGCGGCTGGGGGCGTCTCTACGAAGGTCCGTGAGGCACGGGAGCCGATTTTTTCACCGCCTCGGAGGGCAGGGTCGATCCTGCCCGACGGTTTGGGGTAGACTTCTCGCGCTTCCCATGTCCGCTCGCGAGCTCAGCCCTCTCCGCGCCGTTCTCCAGCGCGCCGTCGCCGCCGCCCGGCTCTCCGTGCGCACGGTGGAGGACGCCCTCGGGCTGCCCCGGGGGGGATGGGATGGGCTCCTCTCGGGCCGGCGGATCCTCCGGGTCTATCACCTCCTGGCGCTGGCGCGCCTGCTCGACGTCCCGCCGGGCGACTTCCTCGACCTGGGGCTGCCGGAGGCGCGCCGCGTCGCCGATCGCCGGCTGGCCGACTGGCTTACGCCCAGGCCCCCTTTCCAGCCGCCCGAGCCGGCGGCCGACTGGGAGACGGTGGTTCGCGACGCCGTGCGCCGCGAGCTCGGCAAGGCGACCCAGAGCTAGGGACGGGGTCCTCGGTCTTGAGTCGTGGATTTCTGTCCTGAGCGGGAAGGTTTCGTCCTGGAAGAGAGCAACTCCGTCCCGAAACAACACAGTTCCGTCCTGTGGTACCGGTACTCTGTCCTGGAATGCCTCACTTCAGTCCTGAGAGAACCGTACTCTGTCTTGGAGTGCCCGATTTCAGTCCTGGGATGACGGTACTCCGTCCTGGAGTGCCCCATCTTGGTCCTGGAAGAACGGCATTGTGTCTTGAAGTGGCGGTGTTCTGTCCTGGGAGACCCCATCTCTGTCTCGTATGGCCCGTTCTCTGTCCGGATCAGACCTCCCTCGCTTGTGGAGTGGCCTGCGGAGCGCTAGAGTCGGCGCCCCATGATCCACGACGACCTCGCGCAGTTGCGGCAGCTCCTCGCCCGCGCCGTTCAGGCGTCTGGCAGACCGGTGCGGGATCTCGAGCGAGGGATCGGGGTCGGCAGCGGTTCGTTGCGGCGGATGCTTTCCGGCGAGCTCAATCTCAGGGTCGAACACCTGACGAACCTGGCGCGCCTGCTGCGGATTCCCCCCGGCGACCTCCTCGCGGCGGGCTGCCCCGAGACCACCGCCGCGGCGCGCCACCGCCTCACGGACTGGATCGGCCCCGGCGACTCCGCCCCGTCCACGGCTCCCCCGCCCGCCCCACCCTCGCCGGAAGAGCTGGCGGCGCTGATCCGCGCCGCCGTCCGGGAGGAGCTCGCCGCGCGCCAGGGGCGGTGACCTCTCCCCGGCGGCTCAGAGGCTGTGAATAAATCGATCCTCTGCCGATAGGGGATTCGTAGAGACATCCAGCCGCTACCACGAGATCCCCAGGAACCACCGCCGCCAGGGCGTCTCCGCAGGCCGGAAACGCCTCGGTCCCGGCGGCGTTGGAGACGGCCTGGTGTTCGAGGTCACGGCAAGGGCTGGGGTAGCGGCTGGCCGTCTCTACTCCTCTCCTCGGCAGAGCGATTTCTTCACAGCCTCTCAGCAGCTTCCACCGGGAGGAGATCCAGGACCAGGACCGCCCGCATTTCCGCCGCTCGCGGCACCTACCTCTATAGGAGGTGCCAAACTGTCGCGGGAGAGCAGCCT
>DASQPA010000501.1:0-8895 GCA_035644215.1 Thermoanaerobaculia bacterium | reverse complement strand
CTCCTCGGTGCCCTGGCTGTAGAAGGACCAGTCGAGCACTCGCCGGGCGCCGCGCCAGCCGTCGGCGGCCATGGGGTCGAGCCAGCGCGCGACCAGGGTCGACTTGCCGACTCCGCCGAAGGCCACGAAGGTGAGGACGTGGGTGCGCGGGTCCTCCCACGCCACATCGAGCCGGGCGAGCTCCGGCTCGCGGCCCACGAAGAGCTTGCCGGAGGTGGGCAGGCGGCCGATGTCGAGGCGGGGGACACCGCCCGCCCAGGGGGGAGGGACGTGGAGAGGAGGCGTCGCGAGGAGACTCCGGATCTCCGTTGCCAGGGCGGCGAGGGCTTCTTCCACCTGGTGCACGCGGTCCTTCTCTCGCGCGAGAGGGACGCCATCCCTGGGCCGGCACTGGATCTCCTTCAGCCAGGTCACCTCTCGCCAGGCGCAGGGGCGAACGATCAACGGGACCACCACGAGACCCTCGGCCTGGCGACGTTCCAGGAGCCGAGGCACCTCCGTTCCGCGAATGAACGCGGAGGCGAGGAAGTCGGCCGAGATGAGGAGCACGGCGACGGCCGCCTGGTGCAAGGCCGCCTCGATCTCCGCGCGCCAGCCCTCCCCGGCGGCGATCCTGCGGTCGTCCCAGACCGTGAGCGCGCCTTGGGCTTCGAGGACCCTCAGATGCTGGACGAGGAGATCCTTCCAGTCTTCGTCCCGATGACTGTAGCTCACGAAGACCGCCGGGCGGTCCGGGCCGGGGCGCGCATTCGGCATTTGGAAGGAAGAGTGTATCGCAGGCCGCAGCATCGCCAATCCCCGGCCCAAAACGGGGTACGATTTCAACGGCGACGGCAAGAGCTCCGATCGCCCGGCCCGGAGATGCTGGCGTTTCTGGAGGGGGTGGAATGACCGCTACAGACCCAAGAGTCGTGATCGTGACCGGAGCTGCGGCGGGGATCGGCCGCGCCACGGCGCTGCGCTTCGCGCGCGAGGGGGCGCGGGTGAGCATCTGGGACCTGGCCGCAGAGCCGCTCGCCCAGGTGGCGGAGGAGATCCGCGCCGCCGGGGGCGAGGCGCTGGCACAGCAAGTCGACGTCGCCGATGCGACGGCGGTCGAGGAGGCGGTCGCCGCCACCTTTTCGCTCTGGGGCCGGATCGACGTCCTGGTCAACAACGCCGGGATCCTCCGCGATTCGCAGCTGATCAAGTGGAAGGACGGCGCGGAGCTGTCGCGGATGAGCGAAGCGGATTTCGACGCCTTGATCGCGGTCAACCTGCGCGCGGTTTTCCTCGTCACCCGCGCCGTGGCGCCGCGGATGATCGCCGCCGGCGCCGGGGTGATCCTCTCCGCCAGCTCGGTGGTCGGCCTCCACGGCAATTTCGGCCAGACCAACTACGCGGCGACCAAGAGCGGGGTGATCGCCATGACCCGCACCTGGGCGCGCGAGCTCGGCCGCTACCACATCCGGGTCAACGCCGTGGCTCCCAGCTTCATCGACACCGGGATGGTCGCCTCCATTCCGCCCAAGGTGGTCGAGGGGATGGTCGCCCACACCCCGCTCGGCCGCCTCGGCCGCCCGGAGGACGTGGCCGAGGCCTATTTCTGGCTCGCCTCGGACGCCGCCTCTTTCGTCCACGGCACCGTGCTGTCGGTCGACGGCGGCCTGGTGATCGGCACCTAAGGGAGGCGGGCAAGGCCGCGACCGCTTTTCGCGCCGGTGAGAGGCCCGTCCAGAAACTGGAACGCCTTGTCTGGAAAGTAGACTGCGGCCGGCCTCCGGCACCTCTCCAAGACCCCAAAACCGTAGATTCCCTTGCCTTCCACGGGCGCCGCAGGGGTTGGCATCGCCATTGCTTTAGTCCAAGTGCATTGAACATTGTTGTTGTGAAGCTGAGGTTCCTGTCGTCGTGAGGGTTTGGAGTCATTCCGAAAGGAGGAGGGTATGTGGAGTCAAGAAGAGGGGAACGAGGGCACGACACGAAACGAAGAGATCGGCAGGCCGGCGGAGCTCGCCGAAACCGCCGTTGCGCTTCCGGCTGAACCGACCCGTGAGGAATCGTCCGATCTGCTGCTGGCGCTGCTCGGGGCCGGTATCGACCCTGCGAGGGGGAGACGAGAGGCGGCCATCGCGAGGATACCGGGAGCCTGGGACATCGCCAGAATCCAGAACCGCATTCCCAGACAGAACCCGCCGGGCCGCCGCGAGGTGGGCGTCTGGTGCCCCGCCTGGCTGCCTTTGAGCGAGGACGAGCCGATGCGGCTCGACGAACCGGAGGAGGCCGCGCCGAAAGCGTACTGGATCGGCCGCCCGCCGCCCGCCCTCTAGGCACAAAGATCCGCAGTTCTTGGATGCCGCCGGACCCGGCGCCTACGTCTTTCGGGGTCCGGCGGCCTTTTTTTGTGCCGGCGCCGCTGGCGACCCGCCTGCCTCCATCCTCCAGAAAACCGCTCACCCTCGCATTCCACCCCCCATGTCCGGTTTTTCGTATCCGTCCAGAAATCGAACAAGCTGTCTGGAAAGCAGGCAGGAATCGGGACCTCTGCCGCAAGGTCATTGGCTGGTTTAGTCTATGTATACAATGACTTAGCTCGTCCAGGTCGAGTTGGCATCACTATTGCTTTAGTCATATTGCATAGAAAATTGCAGTCCTGCCGTACTGAAGCTTGAAGGTTGTAGAGGGAGAGGGGAAAAGAATTCGGATCTGGAAAGGAGGAGGTATGCGAGACCAGGTGAGGCCGAGGGGAAGCGAGGGGGAGGGCAGTCGGTGTCTCATGGGGATGGGGTCGCTCACCGCACATACCTCCTCCGTTGTACCCCGAGGTACCCCTGCATTCGAGCTCGTGGTCAGGGAGGCCACCCAAACCTCCACTGCGGGCCTGTTGTCATACGGTCGACCTTCCGCCGGGTGGCCCACCAGCCAGGGCGAAGTCGCGCCGCTTCTTTTGCTCTGCCGTTGAACCTGCCGTCGCGCCGAGTCCGGAGTTGCAGTCCTCCGGGCTCGGCGACATCTTTTTCCTCCAGCACTCCCATTCGTCCAGTTTTCGATCAGGTTCGCCGCCGGCGACGGCCGTCTCTTCGCGTCCGTCCGGAAAGCGAACACACTGTCCCGAAAAAACACAATAACCAGGGAATGGACGCTGTCTGGAATCTGGAAACCGTGCAAATACAGCACTTCGGCGAGGACCCGGAGCCTGGCATAACTGTTGCTTTAGTCTAATTGCATAGAAAATTGCAGTCCTGTCGTTCTGCAGTCCGTGTCGAGTCGAGAGAGAAAAGAGAGAGAGTCCGTCGTGCTTAAAGGAGGAGATATGCGATACCAAGGCGAGCTGAGATCCAGGAGGGGGGGGCCCCTGGCGACCTCGATCTCGGGGGGGATCGTATCGCGAGCGCTGGCTCGGCCGCCGGGCATGCCTCCTCCGGTTTCCTTTGCAGTCTGTGGAGCCTGGTTTCATGGGGAGAGGGTTCGTCTGCTCAAGGTTTTGCCATGGAGTTCCTCTGCCGACGGTCAACCCGCCGGTTGGCTTAGGTCTGCTTTTCTTGCTGTCTATCCACTGCCGCCGGGCCCGGCGCTCCTGTCTTCCGGGCCGGCGGCACTTCTTTTTTCCCCCAGCAGGTCTCTATGGCGTGATGTCCTACGCAGTGTCGCAGCGGCGGCGCGAGCTGGGGCTGCGGCTGGCGCTCGGGGCCAGCGCCTCCGATCTGTTGCGGGGCCGCCCCTGGGAAGCACCTATCCGGCACTTCTCGGAGCGAGCCTCACGAGCACCAGAACCCGCGGTCCAGCGCCTCGGCCTCGCCCGGCTGGCTGAGAAAGGCAAATTCATCGGTCCAGAGATCCGGATCAGATCAGCGTCAATCTTGGAGAGAGCGTCGTGTACGACGCAGGCCCGCAACAGCGCTCGGCTTTGCCGCCCCGGCCGCTCGCTGGCACCTATACTTTGCTATGCTTGCCGGTAACGTCGAGGGCCTACCCCGCGCCTGGGATACCAGGGAGGCCGGTGCGCGGAGCAGGTCCGCAGATCCCGAGAGGACGCCCATGAGCTCGCAGAGGGACAGACCGCGGGAACGCTCGTCGAACATCTTCATCAATTACCGGCGGGAAGACAGCTCCGGCCACGCCGGACGTCTGTTCGATGCCCTGAACGCTCATTTTGCCGGCCGGGTCTTCATGGACATCGACACCTTGGAGCCCGGCGTCGATTTCGCCGAGGTGATCGAGCAGGCGGTGGGCTCCTGCGAGGTGCTGATCGTCATCATCGGCCGCGAGTGGCTGCACATCAAGAATGCCGCCGGCCGAAGGCGCCTCGACGATCCCGCGGATTTCGTCCGCCTGGAGCTCGAGTCGGCCCTGAAGCGGAGCATTCGTGTCATCCCGGTTCTGGTGCAGGGCGCGGCCATGCCGAGCACCGAAGAGCTGCCGGACTCGCTCGCGCGCCTCGCGCGGCGCAATGCCATCGAGATCAGCGACGCCCGCTGGGCCTACGACGTGGACCGCCTCCTCCGCACGATCCAGGAGATCCTGGCGGAGGAGGGGCTGGCGCCGGAGGGGACGCCGGCGGGGGCAATGGCGGGAGCGGTGCAGGCCGCGGGCTCACGGGTCTGGCTCTTCTCGCTCGCCGCCGCCGTCCTGGTCGCGGTTCTCGTGCTGTCGGCCGTTCTCTGGATGCGGCGGACCCCGAGCGGCAACGGCGAGCCGGCGCCGGACCCCAAGGTCCGGCTCGCCGCCGGCGGCGCCACCGCCCCAACGGGTGGCGTGGCCACCGGGAACCCCGTGGCCAGCGAGCCGGTTCCGCGTCCGGCTCCGGTCAGCGACCCGCCCCGGAAGGATGCCGCGAGCGCTCCTTCTGCCGTCGAGCCCAGCCGAGAGACCGCCTCCGCCAAACCCCCCGGCGACGGCGAGCCGCCCCAGGAACCGGCAAAGGTCCGTCCCGCCCCCAAGCCCGGCCACAAAACACCGCCGGTCCAGATCCCCTTCGACGACGGGCGGCCCTCCGAGCCGTCGAAGAGCACGGCAACCGCTGCGCCGCGGCCCGAGAAAACCGCCGCCGCCGTGCCCGCGCTGCCGCCGCGGTTCACGATCACCCAACCCGCCGCTGGAGCCGACGTCGGCTCCACGGTGCAAGTGCAGGGCACCGTCGCCGATCTCGGCGAGCACCGTGCCTTCCTCTGTATCCGGCAGGGTGACGGCAAGATCTATCCGCGGGGCGAGGTCTTTCCGGAGGCGAACGGCAAATGGTCGATCCAGTTGCGGAGCTCCAAGGAAAAGACCTTCGACGTCCTCATCCTGACCACCAGCAACAAGCCGGCGGCCCAGGCCCTGAGCGATCAGAAATACCGCGACGACGGTCTGGACGCCCTGCCGGACGGAGCCTTCATCAGCAGCGGAATCGTCGCGGTGAAACGGATGGGGAAGCTGCGCGAGGTCTTCGGGCCGGGCAGCTGAGCCGTCGCCCGGTACGCGAGTCGGGAAACATTGGGTCAACGACAACCACTCTCTAGGAGGAAGGCGCGATGCAACACGACGGTAGCTCCACTTCTCAGGCCCCCAACGGAGCAGTGATCCTTGAGACTGTGCAATGGTCGTCCCTGGTCGACGTGGACGAGGTGAAACCCGTCGACGAACAGGATTACGTGGTTCTCGCGGAGATTCGGCAGGTCCTGGCGAAGCATGGTTCTACGGAGCGGTTCGGAGTCTGTCTGCTCCACCGGCACTTCGAGGTCGCCCCCGATGAGGTCGCCGTCGAGTACACGGACACGGCGAATCGCATTTCAACGGTTCGCGTCGAATCCCAGGGACCGGAGGGCAACTATCTCCAGACGATGTGGAAGTTCGGCGCGAGCCCCGAGAGTGTCCCCGTCACCTTCTGCGTGCGGCGCTGCAACAATTCCGAAGGCCACAAGAACGTGCACGTCAAGGAGGAGCGCCGGTAGCCATGATCGAATACGGCAAGGACTATCTCCACCGAGACCCCCTCAAAACACAAGTCTGTATCGTAGGAACCGGCCCGGCCGGGGTCACCCTGGCCTGGTTCCTCCTCGACCAGGGGATCGACGTCACCCTGATCGAGGGCAGCCGCGTCTTCAACCCCACGGGGCCGGACCAGCCGGTGAAACACGCCTATTCGTACAACGAAAACGAGCTCCTCTACAACGGACAGGCGCTCGGGGTGTTCGCCAAGACCGAGCCGCAGTTCCTCATCCGGCCGAACTCCAAGACCCAGAATTCGAGCCCCCAGGAAAGGGAGCGGATCTATGGCGGCACCTCGACCCATTGGGGCGGCCAGTCACGGCCCCTGGACGAGGTCACCTTTGAGAAGCGGCCCGGGTTCCCGGGCTGGCCGATCAACCGCCAGGATCTCGATCCCTACTATGACAAGGCGTGCAAATTTCTCGGTCTGTACGGCAACTACTACTCGCCCAAGGGCATTGCCGGATACAACTTCACGGGCGAGTTCTGGGCCAAGGAGCTGGGGCTGTCCGTCGCCCAGCTGGAAGGCTTCGACGTCGACATGTACCAGTTCGTGCCGGGTGTCAACCTGCAGTTCCAGGCCCGCCAGGTCGGCGGCAAGACGATCGGCCAGAGCAAGGCGCGCGTCATCCTCAATGCCAGCCTCTTGGACATCGAGCACCAGAACGGGAGCGTCCAGACTCTCACCGTCGGCGTCATGGACGACAATCGCCTCCAGCCGACGGAGTTGGGCGAATTCAAGATCAGCGCGCGCGTCGTCGTGCTGGCCTGCGGCGCGGTGGCCAATGCGCGCCAGCTGCTGCTGTCGAAGATCGGCAACGACCTCGTGGGCCGTTATCTTTCGGCCCACCCCATCGCGGACGGCGCGAACGCCGTCCAGGTGGACCCCGACTCCTATCTGACTCCGGCCGAGCAGCAGTTGTTGTCGTATCAGGATCCGGGCCCCAAATACAATCCCATGCGGTACCTGGCCGGTCTCTTGACCCCGAGCGACCAAGCCTTACGGGATCATAAGTTCGGGAGTTGCTGGTTCGGACCTGGCGGGACCGACAACTTCTACCACGAGCTGATCCCCGAATATAAAAGCCAGATCACGTTGGCCGAGAGCAAAGATCTCTTTCACCGGAAGCAAACCAAAGCCAACTGGATCCTCCACGAGGGTGAGCCCGACAACTTCAAGATGCTGGCGGACTTCTTCAGCACCGCGGTGTCGAAGAAGAAAGGAGGCCCGGTCACGATCGGGAGCTGGGCTGCCATTCAGGACCGGATGGTCTACAACGGCCACCACCTCGGCACGACGCGGATGGCGGCCACGGAGCAGGAGGGCGTCGTCGACCGGAATCTCAAGGTGTTCAAGCTCGACAATCTTTACGTCGCGGGATCGTCGGTCTGGGCCTCACCCGGGATTTCGAATCCGACGTTTTCGATCGTTGCGTTCTCGATCCGTCTGGCCGATCACTTGACCCAGCGACTGAAGGCCGGCTGAGCCCAGAATAGGTTCCCGCTGGCCCGGCCGCCGTTCGGGACCAGGAGCCGCATGCAGGGTCCGAGAGATTTCTCCCTGGGAGCGCCGGCGCTCCCAGGGAGACAAACTCGTCGGCTTGAGGTCGGAGGCCTCGCTGGATCAGGGGCGATCGTGGACTTCGAGGTCGCCGCTCGTGAGAGCAAAATTCCCCAGAGTGTTGAAGGTCGAGCAGATCTGGCTCACCTGGGGAAGCGTGATCCGATCGGCCGTCGCCCCACCGCCGTTGTCGGTCACCTTGAACGCATAGGTGACGCTGGAGTTATTCGCGTCCGTGCCGCCGATGATGGCCGTGTTGCCGCTGATGGTCAGGCAGGTGACGACAATGTCAATGTCCACGCCGCCGGCTTCGAAGAATCGAGCTTTCCCGGTGACGGTTGAGCTGCTCGTGATCCTGGCATCGAAGACGAATTGAGTGTCCACGCTCCCGGTCGTAAAGGTCCCGTGCCCATTCGTCGAGTCGCCTGCCGTGGACGCCACAGCCAGCCACCGCGACCCTAATCGCAGGCAAAGCCGTGGCAGGGCGGACAGACGTGCTCGATGCCATTACAGACCACCGCACAACCCGGCGTTCTCTGGCAGTTACCGGTGGCGCTGGTGCAGGACACCTGCTGGCCGCAGCGGCAGAACTCCGTGAAGGTGCACGAGGTGGCCGGAACCGGCTGCTGCAGGAGGTCGAGCCCCAGGAGGTTGGAGCTCGCCGCGCTGGCGGTCGGGCAGGCCGCTGGCGCAGACTCGGAAAGGGTGGCAAGGAAGGTGGAGACCGAGGCGGCGCTCGGGGCCGCGGCCGCCGGCAGTGCCAACGCCGCGCCGAGCAGGCAGAGGAGACAGAGAGGAAGAATGAAGGAACGGAAGCTCGTCATCGTTCACCTCCGAAGCTCGCCGGGAACGGGATGTCCCCGGCTCTCATGACGGCTGCCAAGTGTAGCGAGAGGGAGCGAATCTGACTAACAACGCAAACGGGAGTCTACACCCGCGCGGTTGACCGAACCCGGCGACCACCGACGCCCCTCGCGCCAGTCATCAGCGGCACGCAGCCGGTGATCGACGCCCTGCCGCCAGTCATCGGCGGCATGCAGCCGGTGACCGACGCCCTGCTCACCAGTCATCGGCAACACGCAGCCGGTCACCGACGCCCTGCTCACCGGACATCGGCGGCATGCAGCAGGTCACCGGCACTCTGCTCGCCGATCCTCGGCAGCCTGCAGCAGGTCACCGGCAACCTGGCGCCGGGCATCGGCGGCACGAGAGGATTCGCCGGGAGCTCCACGCGGCCTACCGGGCGCTCGGGATTGCAGCCGGCAAGGTGGTTCCGCACTCCACGTCGGATGAACCTCGCCTCCCGCCGCCAGCACATACTGGCGACGGGCGGCCAAATCGCCCGCGGGAGGAGGAGCCATGGGATACCTTCGATTGCGCAAGAT
>DASQPA010000500.1:0-9086 GCA_035644215.1 Thermoanaerobaculia bacterium | reverse complement strand
GCGCGGCTATCTCGGCCGCCCGGAGCTGACCGCCGCCCGCTTCGTCCCCGATCCCTTCGGCGACCGGCCTGGCGAGCGCCTCTACCGCACCGGCGACCGCGGGCGCTACGGCGCCGACGGCAACCTGGAGTTCCTGGGGCGGCTCGACGAGCAGGTCAAGGTGCGCGGCTACCGCATCGAGCTGGGGGAGATCGAGACGGCGCTCGCGCGCCATCCGGCGGTCCTGGAGAGCGTGGTGGTGACCCGGGAGGACCGTCCCGGCGACCGCCGTCTGGTGGCCTACGTGGTGCCGGCCGCGGGGTTGGAGCCGGTGCCGGGGGAGCTCGCGGGGTACCTCCGCCGGAGCCTGCCCGAGTACATGGTTCCGTCGGCGTTCGTGACCCTGGAGACGATGCCGCTCTCGCCCAACAGCAAGCCCGACCGCGCGGCGCTGCCGCCTCCTCCGGACGTGACCTCCGGGATCGAGACCTCCTACGTGCCGCCGCGCACCCGGCTGGAGGAGCGGATCGCGGCCGTCTGGCGGGAGGTTCTGGGGGTGGCCCGGGTGGGGGTCCACGACAACTTCTTCAGCCTGGGGGGGCACTCGCTGCTCCTCCTCCAGGCGGTCGCCCGCCTGCGCGAGGAGAGCGGGAAATCGCTCACCCCCATCGAGCTGTTCGAGTACCCGACGGTCGCCGCCCTGGCCCAACACCTGGCCCCCGAGGAGTCGGCGGCACCAGGGTCGGCGCCGGTTCTGGCCCAGGGCCGGGACCGCGGAGCGGCGCGCCGGCAGTCGCTGCGCCGGAGGTCCCGCGGGGCTGCGCCAGTCTTGCTGGAAGAGGAGGACGGATGACGGACCCGGAGACGCCGGAAATGGAAGAGGGCCTTTACGACATCGCGGTGGTCGGGCTGGCCGGCCGCTTTCCCGGCGCCAGGAATATCGCCGAGCTGTGGGAGAACCTGCGCCAGGGCGTCGAATCGATCTCGTTTTTCGACCCCGCGACGCTCCTCGCCGCCGGAACGCCGCGTGAGCTGCTCGCCGACCCCGCCTTCGTCCCCGCCCGGGGGGTTCTCGCCGAGGCCGACCGGTTCGACGCCGCGCTCTTCGGCTTCAGCCCGCGGGAGGCGCAGATCATGGACCCCCAGCAGCGGGTCTTCCTGGAGTGCGCCTGGGAGGCCCTGGGCGACGCCGCCTGCGATCCCGACCGCTTCCCCGGCGCCATCGGCGTCTATGCCGGGGTGAGCCAGAGCAGCTACTTCCTGTCGAACCTTCTCTCCCATCCCGAGCTGCTGCGCGCCGTTTCGCCCCTGGAGCTCCGCCTCGGCAACGACAAGGATTTCCTGGCGACCCTCGCCTCCTACCGGCTGAACCTCCGGGGGCCGAGCGTCACCGTCGCCACCGCCTGCTCGAGCTCGCTGGTGGCGGTCCACTTCGCCTGCCAGGGCTTGCTCAACCGGGAGTGCGATCTGGCGCTCGCCGGCGGCGCCTCGGTCTCCTTCCCGCAGATCCAGGGCTACCTCTACCAGACCGGGAGCATCCTCTCCGTCGACGGCCACTGCCGGGCCTTCGACGCCGCCGCCTCGGGGAGCGTGGGGGGCGACGGGGTGGGGATCGTCGTCCTGAAGCGCCTGGCCGACGCCTTGGCCGACCGTGACCGCATCCACGCCGTCGTCAAGGGCTCGGCGATCAACAACGACGGCGCCGGCAAGATCGGCTTCACCGCCCCCAGCGTCGAGGGCCAAGCGGCGGTGATCGCCGAAGCGCAGAGCGCGGCGGCGATCGCGCCCGATACCATCTCCTACGTCGAGGCCCACGGCAGCGGCACCCCGATGGGCGACCCGGTCGAGATCCGCGCCCTGACCCGCGCCTTCCGCGCCGCCGCCGATTCTTCCAATGCCGGTGATACTGGCGATACCGGGCGCACCGGCTATTGCGCCGTCGGCTCGGTCAAGACCAACCTCGGGCACCTCGACGCGGCCGCCGGCATCGCCGGCCTGATCAAGACCGTCCTCGCCCTGGAGCACCGGACCCTCCCGCCGAGCCTGCACTTCAAGACCCCCAACCCGGCGATCCCCTTCGCCGAGACCCCGTTCTACGTCCCCGCGGCGGCCCGCCCCTGGGAGAGCGACGGGGCTCCGCGGCGGGCCGGGGTCAACTCGTTCGGCATCGGAGGGACCAACGCCCATGTGGTGCTGGAGGAGGCGCCGGAGCCGGAGCCCTCGGGACCCTCCCGCCCCTGGCAGCTCCTGGTGCTCTCGGCGGCCTCCCCGGCGGCCCTGGACCGGGCAACCTCCGATCTCACCGCTCATTTGGCGGCTCGGCCGGAGGCGAGCCCCGCCGATCTCGCCGACCTGGCCCACACCTCCCGGATCGGCCGCAAGGTCCTCCGCCACCGGCGGGCGCTGGTCTGCCGCGACCGTGAGGACGCCCTCGCGGCCCTGACGGCGCGCGACCCCGAGCGCCTCCTGACCAGCGACGATCCCATCGCCGGCCGCTCCGTCGCCTTCCTCCTTTCCGGGGTGGGGGACCACTACCCGGGGATGGCGAGCGGCCTCTACCGTTCGGAGGAGGTCTTCCGCCGCGCGGTCGACCGCTGCGCCGAGATCCTGACCCCGCTCCTGGGCACCGACCTCCGGCCGCTCTTCTTCACCGCCGAGCCGGACTCGACGGCGGCCGGCCGGGGCGGTCCCGACCTGCGCCGCATGCTCCAGACCCGCGCCAGCACGGAGAGCGGTCTCGACCGGACCGATCTCCTCCAGCCCGCGGTCTTCGTCGTCGACTACGCTCTCGCGCAGCTGTGGGAGAGCTGGGGGGTGCGGCCCCGCGCCCTCCTCGGCTACAGCCTGGGGGAGTACGTGGCGGCCTGCCTCTCCGGGGTCTTCTCGCTCCCGGACGCCTTGAAGATCGTGGCCTGGCGGGCGCAGCGGATCGCCGAGCTCCCGGCCGGGGCGATGCTCGCCGTCCCGCTGCCCGAGGCCGAGATCGCGGATCTCCTCGGCGGGGCGCTGTCGCTCGCCGCGGTCAACGCTCCCGATGTAGCGGTCGTCTCCGGCCCGCCGCCGGCCGTCGACGCCCTCGCCGAGCGACTGGGCGAGCGCGGGGTGGCCTGCCGCCGCCTGCCGACGACGCACGCCTTCCACTCGTCGATGATGGAGCCGCTCGCCGCCCCCTTCGCCCGCTTCCTGTCGACGATCGAGCTCAAGCCCCCCCGGGTGGCCTACGTCACCGACGTGACCGGTACCTGGGTGACGGAGCAGGAGGCGACCGACCCCGAGCACTGGGCGCGCCACCTCTGCCAGCCGGTCCGCTTCGCAGCAGGCCTCGCGACCCTCGGCGAGGAGCCGGCCACCTGTCTCCTGGAGGTCGGGCCGGGCCACGGCCTCGCGACCCTCGCCCGCCAGTATCGGCCGCCTGGGGGGCAGGGGGCCGAGGCGGTCGCCCTGCCCTCCCTGCGCCCAGTCTACGACCCGCGGCCGGACTCGGCGTTCCTGCTCGACACTCTGGCCAAGCTCTGGCTGGCCGGGGTGGAGATCGACTGGGCCGGCTTCGCCGCCGGGGAGCGCCGCAATCGCGTCTCCCTGCCGGCCTACCCCTTCGAGCGG
The DNA here is from genome assembly GCA_035644215.1 of Thermoanaerobaculia bacterium. Classification (GTDB taxonomy): domain Bacteria; phylum Acidobacteriota; class Thermoanaerobaculia; order Multivoradales; family UBA5704; genus DASQPA01. The sequence continues at coordinate 5,504 of DASQPA010000500.1, read as the reverse complement.
CAGCGCTACTGGATCGAGCCCAAGGCATCGGGCGCGTCGCCCTCGCTGTCCGCGCCGTCCGCGGCGGCCCCCTCGGTTCTGCCGTCGCCGCCGGCAGCCGGTGCGCCAGCGAGTGGGGGAGAGGGAAGCACCCATCCCCGGCCGCCTCTACGCACGCCGTTCGTGGCCCCGCGCTCGGAGCGCGAGACGCGGATCGCGGCGCTCTGGCAGGACCTCCTGCGGATCGACGCGGTGGGCGTCCACGACAGCTTCTTCGAGCTCGGCGGCCACTCGCTCCTGGCTCCCCAGGTGCTGCTCCGGCTGCGCCAGGACTTCGGTGTCGAGGTTCCCCTGCCCCGGCTCCTGGAGCAGCCGACCGTGGCGCTCCTCGCCCGCGCGGTCGAGGAGCTGGAAAGCTCTCCGGCCGCCCCGGGCAGCGCGGGGATCGCCGCCTTTGGCGCCGCGCCGGACTGGGCCGCCGAGGTCGTTTTGGACCCTTCGATCCGTCCGGCGGGCGAGCCGTCCGGCGATCTCCAGAACCCCGCCGCCGTGCTGCTGACCGGCGCCACCGGCTTCCTCGGCGCCTTCCTGCTGCGCGACCTTCTGGAGCAGACCGCGGCGCGGGTCTTCTGCCTGGTGCGGACGGCGAGCCCGGAGGCCGGCCGGGCGAAGGTCCTCGCCAACCTCGCGGCGCACCAACTGGCCATTCCAGAAGGGGCCGAGGAGCGGATTGTGCCGGTCCTCGGCGACCTCGCGGCGCGGCGCTGGGGGCTCGCCGAGCCCGCGTTCCAGGCCCTCTCCCAAGAGGTCGAGGCGGTCTACCACGCCGGCGCCTGGGTCAACTTCACCTATCCCTACGCGGCGCTCAAAGCTGCCAACGTGGAGGGGACGGAGGAGGCCCTCCGCCTCGCCGCCGCCGGGCGCCCCAAGCCGTTCCACTTCATCTCCTCGATCGCGGTCTTTGCTCCGGGCTCCTTCGTCGACGGCGTCGGCTGGGAGGATGCCCCCCTGGCGAGCCCGGCGGGTCTCTTCGGCGGCTATCCGCAGAGCAAGTGGATGGCCGAGAAGCTCGTCGGCCTCGCCCGCGAGCGCGGCCTGCGGGTCACGATCCATCGCCCCGGGTTGATCGCCGGCGACTCGCGGACGGGGATCGGCAATCCCAAGGATCTGCTCTGGGCCTTCCTCAAGGGGAGCCTGCAGCTGGGCGCCGCCCCCGACCTCCCCTCGCGCTTCGATCCGGTGCCGGTCGACTTCGTCAGCCGGGCGATCGTGTACCTCTCGCGGCAACGGGAGAGCCTCGATCACACCTTCCACTACGTCCACCCCGAGCCCCTGTCCTGGCGGCAGGTCTTCGACTTCGCCCTCACCCGGGGCTATCCGGTACGGCAGCTCGACCCGGACGCCTGGGTGCGCCTCCTGGTCGAGGAGCTCGACCGCTCGCCCGACAATGCCCTCTTCCCCTTCCGCAGCCTGTTCGGCGGCCCGGCGGCGGCGGTCCCCGCTGCCGGCGGCGAGCCCGAGGTCCTGCCGCTCGCGGCGAGCCCCCGTTTCGACTTGCGCCACACCCTGGCCGGCCTCGCCGGCTCCGCGGTCCGCTTCCCGCCGCTCGACGACGAGCAGCTTGGGATCTACTTCGCCCACTTCGTCGCCAGCGGGTTCCTGCCGCCGCCTCCCGGTCTCGAGAGGGCGGAGCTGCTGGCCCAAGGCGCGCCTCCCGTGGCGTGATAGAACTACGCTCCGAGGTACGCATGGAAAAGCTTCTGCAAGATCTCCGCTATGGCCTGCGCGGGCTGCTCCACCGGCCCGGCTTCACGCTTGTCGCCCTCGTCTCCCTGGCCCTGGGGATCGGCGCCAACACGGCGATCTTCACCCTGCTGGACACCGTCTTCCTGCAGCCGTTGCCGGTCGCCGGCATCTCCCGGCTGGCGGTGGTCTACACCGTCTCCTCGGACCTCCCGGGCTACCTCCCGATCTCCCAGCCCAACTTCGTCGACTACCGCGACCAGGCGGGCGTCTTCTCGGATCTCGCCCTCGTCGCGCCGCTCAGCTTGAGCCTCTCCGGCAACGGCCGGCCCGAGCAGATCTCGGGGCAGCTGGTCTCCGCCCGCTATTTCCAGACCCTGGGCGTGCGACCGGTCCTCGGGCGCACCTTCCTCCCCGAGGAGGACCGCGTCGCCCGCCCCGTCGTCATCCTCGGCCACGGCCTCTGGCGCCGGCGGTTCGGCTCGGACCCCCACATCCTCGGCCGGCCGATCCGCCTGAACGGCCGCGAGCTGGTCGTCGTCGGGGTGGCCCCCGGCGGGTTCTACGGCACCTCGTTCGTCAACCGCTCCGACTTCTGGGTGCCGGCGGGGCTGTACGGGCAGGTCCTGCCTGAGATGATGCGCGCTTTCTGGACCAACCGCCGGGTCCTGGGCTTCTCGGCCGTGGGGCGATTGAAGCCCGGCATGAGCTTGGAGCAGGGGCAGGCCGCCCTGAAGTCGCTCGCCGACAAGCTCGCCCAGGAATATCCCGACGCCAACCGCAACCGCAACGTCGCCCTCCTCTCCTTAAGCCAGTCGCTGATCAGCCCCAACGACCGGCAGGGCTACGTGCGGGCGGGCGGCCTGCTCGCCACCATGGTCGGCCTGGTCCTCCTGATCGCCTGCGCCAACCTGGCCAACATGCTCCTGGTGCGCGCCTCGGGACGGCGCAAGGAGATCGCCGTCCGCCTCGCCCTGGGCGGCCGGCGGGCGGACCTGATCCGCCAGCTGCTCACCGAGAGCCTGCTCCTCTCGCTCGCCGCCGGTGCTTCGGGCCTGCTGCTCGCCGCCTGGTCCTTCACCCTCCTCTCGCTCGTCCAGACTCCCTATCTGCCGGATTCGCTGGAGCTCGCCCTGGACGGCCGGGTCCTCCTCTTCACCTTGGGCCTTTCGCTCGTCACCGCCCTCCTCTTCGGCCTCGTGCCCGCCCTCGCCGCCAGCCGCCCCGACCTGGTGCCGGCGCTCAAGAACGAGGTCGCCGCCGCGACCGGTGGGGTGCGGCGCTTCGGCCTGCGCAACCTCCTCATCGTCGGCCAGGTGGGCCTCTCCGTCGTGGCGCTCGTCGGCGCCGTCCTCTTCCTCTTGAGCCTGCGGAACGCCCTGCGCATCGATCCCGGTTTCGAGCGCGAGCATCTCGCCGTCCTCTCCTTCGACCTCGACAGCCAGGGCTTCGACGAAGCGCGCGGGCAGCAGCTCCTGCGCCAGATGGCGACGCAGGCCGCGGCGCTCCCGGGGGTGCGGGGGGCGGCGATCGGCGAGAACCTGATGCTCTCGGACACCGGGGTGCGCCACATCCTCCTCATCGACAGCCCGGCGGCGCCCGCCGACCGGCGGATCGTCGCCCAGCAGAGCTCGGTGGGGCCGGGCTACTTCGAGACCCTGGGCATCCCCATCCTGCGCGGCCGCGCCCTCGACGCCACCGACCGCGCCGACTCGCGGCCGGTGGTGGTGGTCAACGAGACCCTGGCCGAGCGCTTCTGGCCGCACGAGAACCCGCTCGGCAAGCGGTTCGGCATCCTCCCCTCGAAGCAGATCCTGGAGATCGTCGGGGTGGCGCGGGACCTCAAGTACAACACCCTGGGGGAGGAGCCGCAGCTCTACCTCTACCGGCCCCTGGCGCAGGAGTACACGCCGTCGGTGACCCTCCACGTCCGCACCCAGGGCGAGCCGGGGGCGGTGCTCGGCGCCGCGCGCCGGGAGGTCCAGGCGCTGGTGCCGGAAATGCCGCTGACCCGGGTGAAGACCATGCCGGCGGTGATCGGCGAGCTCCTCTGGGCGCCGCGGGTCTGCGCCGTGCTCCTGGTCCTCTTCGGCGCCGTGGCGCTCCTCCTGGTGACGATCGGCGTCTACGGCGTCATCGCGCACTCGATCGCCCAACGCCAGCGCGAGATCGGCATCCGCATGGCCCTGGGCGCCCAGCGCGCCGACGTGGTCCGCCTCTTCCTGCGCCAGGGCATCCAGGCGGTGGCGGTGGGCCTCGCCTGCGGCCTGGTCGGCGCCCTTCTCGTAGTGCGGACGATCTCCGGCCTGCTCTTCGGGATCGATCCGATGAATCCGATCGTCTTCCTCGTCACCATCCTGCTGCTCGCGGTGGTGGCGGCGATTGCCAACTACATCCCCACCCGCCGGGCGACGGCGGTTTCGCCCCTGGTCGTCATGCGGCAAGAGTAACCGGCCGGGGTGATGCGAGGAAGGAGAGTCCGGTCATGAAAATCAAGTCCTATGCCCATGCCAGTTTCCGTGTCGAGGGGGGAGGGAAGGCCATCGTCACCGACCCCTACGAGCCCGCGGTCGCCTGGTTCGCGCCGATCGACGAGCCGGCCGACCTCGTCCTCATGAGCTCCGACACCGATCGCTTCCACTGCGATCCGAGCCACGTCCAGGGCAACCCCAAGGTGATCAACACCCTCACGGTCCCGCCGGAGGGGATGGTGGTCGACGGCATCCCGATCCGCGCCTTCCCCGCCCGCGAGCGCTTCCAGATGCGGCTCATCTTCCGCGGCTTCCGCCCCCGCGCCAACGCCATGTACAGCTTTGAGCTGGAAGGGATCAAGGTCTTCCACACCGGCGACATCGGGAGGCGCTTCCGTCCCGACGAGATCGCCGCCCTCCGCGGCAACGTCGACGTCATGATCGCCCTCTCCGGCGGCGTGCACAACATCGAAGTCGACGACATGAAGCAGGCGATCGACGCGATCGGCCCGCGGATGGTGATCCCCATGCATTACTTCAATCCCAAGGGGCGGCTGAAGATCCTCCCGGTCGACGAGATCGCCAAGCGGTTCCCCGCCGATCACGTGGTGCGGAACGGGGCGTCGGAGGTGGAATTCACGGCGGCGACTCTCCCCAAGGAGACCACCCTCTACATTCTGGAACCGTCGCGCTGAGGCCGGCAAGGGCGGCCAGAACCTCGTCAACCGAGGTGCGAAGCGGCGTCTCAGCCGTTCCCGAAGAGATCGATCGGCACGCCGGTGCCGGCGCCGAAATAGGCGCGGGCGTTCGCCCCTGGAAGAGCGAATCCGTTGATCGCGATGCGCCGTGGGGCGGTGCCGCGGTTCTCGGCGCTACGGTGGACGACGTAAGGACCGAAGAAGGCGGCGCTCCCCGCCGCGAGCAAAGCGGGAACGCCGAGCCGGCGTCGATAGCGGTGCCGCACCAGGGCGGGATCGAGATGGCCGCGGCGCCCGCTCCGCGGATAGAAAACCAAAGGACCGTTCTCGGGCGTCGAATCGTCGATCGCGACCACGGCCTGGACGTAGCTCCCCCGCCCGTCGACATCGCGCCACTCCGGGGTGCCATAGCGGCGATGCTCGCTGTCCTGATGCGGCTCGAACTCCAGCCCGTCGTGGGGATACTTGGCATGGAGCTGGTTGAGCAGGTGGTCCGCCCGGGAGGAGCCCAGGAGCTGGCCGACGATCGAGGTCAGCCGAACGTCGCACCCGGCGGCGAGGAACGCCGGCTCGCAGCCCCCCGCCCAGACTACCCGCAGCAATTGGCACGACC
>DASQPA010000499.1:0-32054 GCA_035644215.1 Thermoanaerobaculia bacterium | reverse complement strand
GCTGGATGACGTTGCCGTTGTTCAGCATGTTGAAGCAGTCGACCCCCACCGTCACGCCGAAGTCCTTGAAGTTGAGCTCCTTCTCGATGCGGCCATCCAGCAGGTGGATGTCCTCGTTGCGGAAGCTGTCGTAGTGGTTGGTGACGATGATGTTCGAGGTGCCGTTGAAGCCGTTGCGCTGCACGCGACGGAAGTACGGGATCGGGTAGCCCTGGCGGCCGGTGGCGTTCAACGCGAAGTTGAAGCCCCACGGACGGTCGGGCGCGACCTGGTACAGGCCGTTGACGTTGTAGGACCAGTTGCTGTTGATGTAGACGGCGCCGCGCGAGCCGTTGCCGGTCGCGGAGCCCTGCAGGACGGGTTCGCCGTCCCTTAGGCCGGGCAGGAGGTTGGTGGGATCCGCCAGCGTTCCGTTCGGGACGTCCCAGGTCCACTTCTGGACGTTGAAGTTGCCGCGCAGCATCCAGCGGTTGGAGAGACGCTTGTTGAAGGTGAACGTCGCTCCCTTGTAGTCCTCCCGCACGTCGCTGTTGTGCAGGTACTTACCGCCGCGGCTGGCCAGGCCCGGCTTCAGGTCGAAGTAGGTCTGGGTGTAGGTCTGGCCGTTGGGCAGGGTACCGCTCACGTGGTTGGCCACGTAGTCGGAGGGGGTGGCGACCCGGCCGGTGGTCAGCAGGTTGCTGGCCGAGAACGGATCGCCGTTGAAGACCAGGTCGTCCAGGATCTGGACGTCCGAGATGCGCCGGAAGGTGAAGTTCAACCCGACGACGAACTCGGGCAGGAGAGCGTGCTCGGCGGACAGCAGGATCTCGTCGGTGATCTGCGGCTTCAGGTTGGGATTGAGCGCGTTCGACGAGATCGGCTGGTCGGGGTGGTCGGGGTTGTAGGCCTGGTTGTAGCAGCTGGAACGCCCCGAGCAGGGGAAGATCAGCTCGCTCGGGTCAGCCTGGCCGTTGCCGTTCTTGTCGACGTAGTCGAAGTAGACGTACGACGGCGGATAGAGCGGGTTCAGCCAGTTCGCCGTGCCGCCGCCCAACTGGTCGGCGAAACGGGAGTAGCTGAGCCGCAGGAGGGTCTTCCTCTCGGCGCCCAGGGCATAGGTGAGGCCCATGCGCGGGGCGAGGGTCTTGTACTCGAAGCCGATGTCGCCACCCTTGTAGTTGATCTCCGGGAGGAAGGTCGGCACCGCCGGGTTGGCCGGCACGACCTTCGGGTCGTTGGTGCCACCCTGGATGTCGTACCGCAGGCCGATGTTGGCCGTGAGGTTGCCGACGGTCAGGGTGTCCTGCGCATAACCGCTCTTGTACTTGATCGTGTACACCGGACGGGCGTCACGAGCGGCGGCCAGCTCGTTGGGCAGGCCGTAGCTGGCGTAGTAGTCCTGCTGCCAGCCGATACCGGCCCAGTGGGTGATCGAGCTGATCGTGGCCTTGCGGTAGCCCGCTCCGTACTTGAGCTCGTGGCTGACGCTTCCGGTGTTGAAGAAGTTCGAGCCGTCGAGCTTGTACTGGTGGGTCGGGCGGTCGGTGGAGTAGAGGAAGAAGCTGTTCTGCCAGACGAAGTTCGCGTCGAAGCTCGTGTTGGTGTTCAACCCGCCCTGAGGGGTCAGGGAGAAGCCGTTGCGAGCATAGGAGACGAGGCCCGTCAGGAAGAAGCTGGAGCTGAAAATCTGGGTGTCCTCGGCCTTGTAGACGTGGGTCGGGCCGGTCTGGTTCCAGGTGGTCGGCTGGGGACGGGTCGGACCGGCACCGCGCCCCTGCTTGGTCTTGTTGCCGAGCAGGTAGAAACCGGTCGCCGAGTTGTTGGCGGTAACCTGCGCGTTCAACTTGGCGTTGGTGGTTTCGAGGACCGTCTTGTCGCTGACGCCGTCGGGGAACTGTGGCAGCGCCGGGGCGGTGAGCAGGTGCGGCCGCTGGGTGCCCCAGGCACCCCAGATCCACAGCCGGTCCTTGACGATCGGGCCGCCCAATTCGGCGCCGTAGTCGGTGACCTCGACGATGCGGTTGCCACGGGCGAACGACGGCTGCGCCAGCTGGTTGGCCGAGCCGCCCTGCCAGGGGCCGGGCTTGCCCAGCTTGCCCTTGTCGAACGAGGTGCTGTCCTGCCAGGCGCTCTTGGTGTCGTAGTAACGACCCGAGCCGCGCCACTCGTTGGTGCCGCGCTTGGTGACCATGTTGAGGACGACGCCACCGGTCGCGATGGTCGCGTCGGTGCCGCCCGTGGTGACCTGCATCTCTTCGAACGCGTCGAAGTCGTAGTAGGTCGGGGAGGCGCCGAGCGCGCCCATGTCGGTGATGACGACGCCGTCGACCGCCCAGATGGACTGGGTGCCGGCGGAGCCCGGACCGACGTAGGTGGACTGCTGACCGCTCTGGTCGCCACCGACGTTGATGCGGTCGGTGAGCACGCCAGGCACCTGGCTGAGGATGGTCCAGGGGTCACGGGAGGTGGGGATCTTCTCCAGCTCGGTCTGGGTGACCGTGGAGCCGGTGGAGATCTTGCGCTCGTCGAGCAGCGGGCTCTCGGTGGTGACCGTGATGGTCTCCTCGATGGCCGGCTGCAGGGTGACCTCGATGGTGGTGTTGCGGCCAACGGCGATGTTGATGTTCGGGTACTCGACGCTGGAGAAGCCTTCGAGCTGGGCGCTCAGGTGTAAGTTGCCCGGCGGCAGACCGAGGAAACGGAACTGTCCCTGGGCGTTGGTGACCTGCACCTGCGGCGCCCCGGCGCCCGTCAGGGTCACCGTGACCCCGGGGAGGGCGGCGCCCTTGTCGTCGACGACGGAGCCGTAGAGGTTGCCGCTCTGCAACTGGGCGAAGGCAGTACCGCCGACGGCCAGAAGCAGCAACGCGGCCACGACGACGGCGCGTCCCCAAAATTTGCTGCTCTTCATACGGATGAACCTCCCTTGTTCAGGTGGTGGAAGGAGCCTTCGTCCGAAGGCTCGAAGTGACTGGTGGTAGGTGCTCGACGACAGGTTAGAATCGTGGGCAACACCTCCTTTCCCGTTGTTCACGGCGTGGGGAATGAAGAACCCCTGCCGGTAAGCCGCTATAGCAAGGGGGGTGCCCGGTCGGTGCGAGCCGCGAAATATAGAGATAAATTATTGATAACAGGTGCCTTGCGTGAATGTTCAGGGATGAACCAAGGGCTGTTTTTCGAGCTCCTGATCCAGCTCGTTGGAGCGCTCGATCCAAACTTTTGAATGGTGTCCGCTCGGGCTCGTTCCCTGCTATCCTCTGCGGGCAATGCTCTGCCGGCTCCGGCTGCTGCCGCTCCTCCTCCTGGCCCTCCTCCTCGGCTGTGCCCAGTACCAGCCCTTCGATTCGGTCAGCCACCTGCGGACCGAGTTCGCCCAGCGGGTGGGCCCCGAGGTCGCCGCCAAGATCCAGATCCCCTACGATCTGGACGACGAGATCCGCGCCCACCTGCCCAGGAAGTTCAGCGCCGGCGCCGCCGACATGACGCGGCTCATCACGGTGCGCGACTACATCTTCAACCAGCTCGACCTCCAGTATTCGCTGCTGCCGACCCGCACCGCGGTCGAGACCTACCACGCCCGGGAGGGCAACTGCCTCTCCTTCGTCAACCTGTTCGTGGGCATCGCGCGTGAGGAGGGCCTGAACCCCTTCTACGTCGAGGTGACCGACCTCCAGAAGTGGAACCGGCGCGGCGGCCTGGTCATCAGCCAGGGTCACATCGTCGCCGGGGTGTACGTCAACGGCCAGCTGGCGACGTTCGACTTCCTGCCCTTCCGGCCCAAGGCCTACAAGAGCTTCAAGCCGATCGACGACCGCACGGCCGCGGCCCACTTCTACAACAACCTGGGGGCCGAGGCGCTGCTCGCCGGCGACGCCAAGAAGGCCCAGGAGCTGATCGAGATCGCCGCCGGGATCGCCCCCGAGTTCCCCAAGGCCCTGAACAACCTGGGGGTCTGCTATGCCCGCCAGGGCCAGGTCGACCGCGCCCTGGCGGTCTACCAGCGGGGCCTGGCCGTCGACCCCAACGACACCCTGATCCTCACCAACGTCGCCCGCGCCTACCAGCAGCTGGGCCGGCAGGCGGAGGCCTCCGCCATGCTGGAGAAGATCGAGGGGGCGAAGACCACCAATCCGTACTTCTTCATCTACGAAGGCGACCTCGCGCTCTCCCAGGGCAACACCCAGAAGGCGCTCGACTACATGGTGCGGGCGCTGAAACAGGACAGCGAGATCCCCGAGGTCCACCTGGGCTTCGTCAAGGTATACTTGGCGTTGGGTGAAATGGACAAAGCCCGTCACTACCTGGAACGGGCCTTGAAGCTCGATGCCACCAATCCGGAGGCTCGCGAGTTCGCCCGCATGTTGGCAAAGTGAAGCAGCGCGCCGTCTTTCCCGCGCCCCTCCCCGCCCTTCCCCACCGGGTTGCCGATCCGGAGGTCCGATCATGATGTACCGTCGCCTCGTCCTGCCGCTCCTCGTCCTGCCGTTCTCCCTGTCCCTCCCTCGTCCCGCGATGCCCTCGCCGGCGGCGCCGCCGCCGGCGACCGCCAAACCGGTCGCCCCCCGGGAGCGGTTCGAGGACACCTCGCAGGTGCTGGCCGTCGAGGTGCCGGTCAACGTCACCTCGCGCGACGGGCAGTCGGTGCGCGGCCTGAAACCCGAGGACTTCGAGGTCCTCGACGAGGGGACGGCGCAACCGATCACCGGCTTCGAGGTGATCGACCTGGAGACCCTGCCGCAGGGCGGTGTCTCTCCAGCGGTCCCGGCGCCCCCGGCCGCTCCCGGCGCGTCCGCCCCTGCCGCCGGATCGCCGGCCGTCCCTGCCGGCAATTCCGAGCAGCTTGCCCCCTCCGCCCGGCGCCACTTCCTGCTGCTCTTCGACCTCTCCTTCTCGAACCCGATCGCCGTTCTGAAGGCCCGCCTCGCGGCGCGCGATTTCCTCCTCCACTCTCTGAAGCCGGCCGACCTGGCCGCCGTCGCCACCTTCTCGATCGACAGCGGCCCGCGCCTCGTCGTCACCTTCACCCCGGACCGCGCCCAGCTGGCGCGCGGCATCGACACCCTGGGGACCCGCAAGCTGAGCCAGCTCGTCGACCGGATCGATCCGCTGCGCTTCGTCATCGAGGACCCGATCTCGCAGACCGTCGGCGGCGTGCGCGGGCAGAACGACAACGGCAACAACAACAAGAACAGCGACGCCGACCAGCGTGCCGACCTGAAGACGCAGAGCGACTCCGCCCTGCTCGAGAACCTGAAGGCGATCCAGAAGGCGGCCGACCGCGACCAGACGACCTATGAGCGCAACCGGGTCAAGGCGCTCGTCCGGTCGATGGGGGACATGGCCCAGGCGCTCTCCAGCGTCAAGGGGCGCAAGTACCTGATCTACTTCTCCGAGGGCTTCGACAGCCGGCTGCTCCTCGGCCGCGCCCCCGGCGGGCAGGACACCGAAGAGGAGAATACGGACATCATGCAGGGCCATCACGAGCGGGTGGACCTGGACAACCGGTACGGCAACACCGAGCTGCAGTCGACGATCGACTATATGCTCGAGCGCTTCCGCCGCGCCGACTGCGTGATCCAGGCGGTCGACATCGGCGGCCTGCGCGCCGGGGCCGACATGACCGGCACCATCCGCAACAGCGGCCAGGACTCCCTCTTCTACATGGCCAACGAGACCGGCGGCGAGCTGTTCAAGGACGCCAACAACCTGCGCGGCCAGCTCGACCGGGTGCTCAGCCGGACGAGCGTCACCTACCTCCTGACCTTCCAGCGCTCCGACCTGAAGCTCGACGGCGCCTACCACCGCTTGCGGGTGAAGGTCCGGACCCCCGGAGCCCGGGTCTCCTACCGCACCGGCTACTATGCGCCGCGCCCGTTCAAGGAGCTCGATCCCCTGGAGCGCAACCTCCTCGCCGCGGACGGCATCGCGAGCGCCGCGCCGCGGCACGACCTCGACCTCTCGCTCCTGGTCACCTCGTTCCGCGCCAACAAGGACCGCGCCTACGTGCCGGTGATCATCGAGGCCGGCGGCAAGAGCCTGCTCGCCGGCCAGCACGGCGACAAGATGAACGTGGAGTTCTACACCTACGTCACCGACGCCAGGGGGGAGATGAAGGACTTCTTCACCCAGATGGTGGGGTTCGACCTCACGAAGGGCCGCCAGGCGATGGAGGAGACCGGGGTCAAGTACTACGGCCACCTGGAGCTCCCTCCGGGGCAGTACCGGGTGCGGGTGCTGGTCCGCAACGCCGAGACCGGGCGGACGGGAATCGAGACCGCTACTCTCTCGATCCCCACCTACGAGACGGCGCAGCCGGACCTCCTCCCCCCGCTCTTCTTCGAGACGCCGGGCCGCTGGCTGCTCGTCCGCGAGCGTCCGAAGCAGAGCGCTCCCGGCCAGGAGCCGGGCTCGGTCGTCTACCCGTTCACCGTCAACGGCGTCCCCTACGTGCCCGCCGCCAAGCCGGCCCTGGGGAGCGCCGACAAGGCGAAGCTCTGCCTGGTGGCCTACAACATGGGGGGCGGCAACCTGGCGGTGGACGGCGAGGTGCTCTCCGCCGGCGGCCAGGTGCTGCCCGGCGGCCAGCTGTCGCTGGTCGAGCGTACCGCCACCGGCATCGCGGGGGTCGACAAGCTCCTCGCCACCTTCGAGCCCAAGGGGCTGCCGGCCGGCGACTACGTGCTGCGGGTCGCGGTGAGCAACAAGGCGACCGGCGACCGGCGGATGAGCTCCGTTCCCTTCATCGTCAACTGAAGGCCGTCGAACAAGGGGGATCGCATGGCTGTAGAGCGTCGACTCCGGAGACCCGCCGCGCTGGCCATGGTCGGTGTCTTAGCCGCGCTCCCGCTGGCCGCCGAGCGTTTCACCGGCGAGACCACCAACGTCGTCGCCGTCGAGGTCCCGGTGCAGGTGGTCCGGGACGGCGAGCCGGTGCGCGGCCTGGCCGCCACCGACTTCGTGGTCTCCGAGGGGCGCAGGAAGCTCAAGGTCACCCAGCTCGAGGTCATCGACCTCCTGAGCCCGGCGCCGTCTCCCGGTACTGCCGGCAATACCGGAGTGGCCGCCCCGCCGATCTCGGCGCGCCGCCACTTCCTGCTCCTCTTCGACCTCGCGTTCTCCTCGCCGCAGGCGGTCGGCAAGGCGCGGCAGGCGGCGCGCGACCTGGTCTTGAAGGCGTTCCACCCGACCGACCTCGTCGCCGTCGCCACCTACAGCGCCACCCAGGGGCCGCAGCTCGCCTTGGGCTTCACCTCCGACCGGCGGCAGATCGACTGGGCGATCGACACCCTGGGTCTGGTCAAGCCGCTCGCCAAGGGGGCCGACCCGCTGCGCCTGGTGGTGGCCCAGACCCAGGCCGGCAGCCAGCAGCAGCTGGGGGTCGCCAGTGCCGGCGCCGGAGGGACCGGCAGTCTCGGCGGCGATGCGAGCAGCGAGCTCACGGGCGGGCTCGGGGCGGCCCTGAGCGCCCAGGTCGACCAGCAGAGCCGGCAGAACCAGGAGAGCCAGGTGATCGCCTTCTCCCGCGCCTTGGCCGACCTCGCCAAGGTGATGGGGGAGGTGGAGGGGAGGAAGACTGTCGTCTTCCTCTCGGAGGGGTTCGACAGCTCTCTCCTGACCGGCAGCGGCGGCGCCGCCGCCCCGGACGAGATGCAGCAGGCGGCCGGGAACCCCGGGGCGGCCGCGGCGTTCGATCCCGCGACCCAGCCCTTCCTGGCCGACACCGAGGGGCGACACGGCAACACCCGGACCCTGGACCGGCTGCAGAAGACGCTGGAAGAGCTGCGCCGCGCCGACTGCACGCTCCAGGCGGTCGACATCGGCGGCCTGCGCGGGGCGGGCGATGCCGCCAGGAACGGCAAGGAAGCGCTGTTCACCATGGCCAGGGAGACCGGGGGCGAGCTGTACGAGAACTGGAACGACCTCGGCGGCGCCATGGGGAAGATGCTCCAGCGGACGAGCGTCACCTACGTCCTCACCGTCCAGCCCGAGGAGCTGAAGCTCGACGGCGCCTACCACCGCATCAGCGTCGAGCTCAAGAACGCCCCGCGCGGCACCCGGGTGGTCGCCCGCCCTGGCTTCTACGCCCCGCGGCCGTTCGCCCAGCGGAACCCTTTGGAGCGGATGCTCGACGCGGCGGGCGGCATCGTCAGCGGCGAGGAGGGAGGGACGATCGGCTCGGCGGTGCTCGCGGTGCCCTTCCGGCTCGCCTCCACACCCACCGCCTACGTGCCGGTGGTGATCGAGGTCGACGGCCCGGGCCTCCTCGCCAACCAGCAGGGGGACGTCGTCCCCACCGAGATCTACGCCTACGCCCTGGACGGCACGGGCGCCATCCGCGATTTCTTCTCCCAGAACCTGGGGCTCGACCTGCTGAAAGTCCGGCCGCAGCTCCAGGCGGGCGGCCTCAAGTTCTTCGGCCACCTGGACCTGCCCACCGGCGACTATTCGCTGCGAGTGCTGGTCCGGAACAGCAAGACCGGCACCTTCTCCCTGCGGGTCGTCCCGGTCCGGGTGCCGGCCTTCGCCCAGGCCGGGGCCGGGCCGTTCCTCCTCCCCCCCTTCTTCCCCGAGCCGCCGGGTCGCTGGCTGATGACCCGCGAGGCGCCGCGCGGGGCGGGGGGGGAGGTGCCCTACCCCTTCATGATGCGGGACCAGCCCTACATCCCGGCCTCGCGGCCGGTGCTCGGGGCCGGGCAGGACGCGACCCTCTCCCTCGTCGCCTACAATCTGGGCGACGGCGAGGTCCAGGCGGATGCCCGGGTGTTCCAGGGGGGACGGGAGCTCGCCCCCGCCGCTCTCAAGCTGGTCGACCGCGAGCGCGGGGGGGCGGCAAGCCCCGACCGGCTGACCGCGAGCCTTACGGCGCCGCGGCTCGAACCGGGGGAGTACCAGTTGCAGGTGACCCTGACCGACGGCCAGGGAGCCCGGCAGACCAGCTCGATCGCCTTCGTGGTGGCGAAGCCCGGGCAGCACGGATGAGAAACACGGACCAGGTACCGCAAGCGATTCCATTCGAGCCCGAAAGGGGGATTTGATGACCATGAAGAGAGTTTGGCTGCCGGCCGCGATCACCGCCTCTGCCCTGCTCCTCGCCTTCGCCGCCGCGCCGCCGCGGGCGGCGGCCGAGCGGTTCTCCGGTGAGACCACCAACGTCGTCGCGGTCGAGGTGCCGCTCCAGGTGGTCAAGGACGGCGAGCCGGTGCGCGGCCTGACCGTTAACGATTTCGAGGTCTCCGAGGGGCGCAAAAAGCTCAAGATCGTGGGCTTCGACGTCGTCGACCTGGCCGCCCCCGCCGCCGCCGCCCCGGGGACCGTCGCCCCGGCCGTCCAGCCGCTCGCGGCGCGGCGGCATTTCCTGCTGCTCTTCGACCTCTCCTTCTCCGAGCCCCATTCGGTCCTGAAGGCGCGCCAGGCGGCAGAGGACCTGGTCACCAAGTCGCTCACCCCGACCGACCTGGTGGCCGTCGCCACCTACAGCGCCGCCCAGGGGCCACAGCTCGCCCTGGGCTTCACCGCCGACCGGCGGCAGATCGCCGAGGCGATCCGCAGCCTGGGGGTGGTCAAGCCGCTCGAGCGCACCCAGACGGCCGACCCGTTGCGCCTGGTCTACGACTCCGAGCAGGCGCGGCTCGACAACACGCAGCTCTCCCCCCAGGGCAATCGGGGGGAGCTGGCGGCTGCCCGCGAGGCGGAGCTGCTCGACACCCTGAAGAGCCTCTCCGAGGCGACGGCGCGGCAGGACCGGCAGAACCAGGTGAACCGCGTGGTCGCCCTCTCCCGCTCGCTCGCCGACCTCGCCCGGATGATGGGGAACGTGGACGGCAGGAAGTACGTCGTCTACCTCTCGGAGGGCTTCGACAGCTCGCTTTTGACCGGCACCACCGACCCGGGGGAGGTGCAGCAGCAGAACACCTCGCTGGAGCAGAATCCGTACCTGACCAACACCGAGAACCGGAACGGCGACATCAAGACCCTCAACCGGCTGGAGAAGATGTTCGACGAGTTCCGGCGGGCCGACTGCGTCATCCAGGCGGTCGACATCGGCGGCCTGCGCGGCTCGGGGGACCTGGGGTACACCCGTCCGAACGGCAAGGAAGCGCTGTTCACCATGGCGAAGGAGACCGGGGGCGAGCTGTACGAGAACTGGAACGACCTGGGCGGCGCGATGGGGAAGATGCTCCAGCGGACGAGCGTCACCTACGTCCTCACCCTCCAGCCGGACGACCTGAAGCTCGACGGCGCCTACCACAAGCTCTCGATCAACCTGAAGAACGCGCCGCGCGGCACCCGGGTGGTGGCGAAGCCCGGTTTCTACGCCCCACGGCCGTTCGCCCAGCGCAACCCCCTGGAGCGGGCGCTCGACGCGGCGGACTCGATCGTCGGCGGCGTCGAGGGGGGGACGATCTCGACCGCAATCCTGGCGGCGCCCTTCCGTCCGGCGGCGGGGGCGGCGGCCTACGTGCCGGTGGTGGTCGAGGTCGACGGCGCCAGCCTGCTCGCCAACCAGCAGGGGGACGTGGCGCCGACCGAGATCTACGCCTACGCCCTGGACGAGAAGGGCGGCGGGGTGCGCGATTTCTTCTCGCAGACCCTGGGGCTCGACCTCGGCAAGGTGGGGCCGCAGCTCAAGTCCTCCGGTCTCAAGTTCTTCGGTCATCTGGACCTGCCGGCGGGGGACTACTCGCTGCGGGTGCTGGTCCGGAATGGCAAGACCGGTTCCTACAGCCTGCGGGCGATGCCGATCCACGTGCCGGCCTTCGCCCAGGCCGGTCCGTTCCTGCTCCCGCCGCTCTTCCCGGAGGCGCCGGGGCGCTGGCTGATGGTGCGCGAGGCGAAGCGGGCGACCGGCTCGCAGGACGCCCCCTATCCCTTCATGATGGGGGAGCAGCCCTACGTCCCGGCCTCGCGGCCGGTTCTCGGGGCGGGCCAGGCCGCGCAGCTGTCGCTCGTCGCCTACAACCTGGGCGAGGGTGAGGTCAAGGCGGCGGCGCGGGTGCTGGGGGTGGACGGCAAGGAGGTGCAGCCGGCGGACCTCCAGGTGACCGGCCGGGAGCGGGGGGGCTCTGCGGGTCCGGACCGGCTGACGGCGAGCTTGAAGGCGCCGCAGCTTCAGCCGGGCGAGTACCAGCTGCAGGTCACCCTGACCGGTGGCGCAGGCGGCGCGCAGACCAGCTCGATCCCCTTCGTGGTGCCGAAGCCCGGAGCGCGTGGATGAGCGCTCCTTTCACCTTCCGGACCGCCGCGGCCGCTCTCTTCACCCTGGCGGGTGGTGTCGCCCTCGGTGCGCTCGGTATTCTCGGCGTGCCGCCCGCCGCCGCCGAGCGGTTCTCCGGCGAGACCGCCAACGTCGTCGCGGTCGAGGTGCCGTTCCAGGTGATCAAGGACGGCGAGCCGGTGCGCGGCCTGACCGCCAACGACTTCGAGGTCTCCGAGGGACGCAAGAAGCTCAAGATCGTAGGCTTCGACGTCGTCGACCTGGCCGCCCCCGCCGCTCCCGCCGCTCCGGGAACGGCCCCGGCGGCCCAGCCGCTCGCGGCGCGGCGGCATTTCCTGCTTCTCTTCGACTTGAGCTTCTCGGAGCCCAAGTCGATCCTCAAGGCGCGCCAGTCGGCGGCGGACCTGGTCGGGAAGTCGCTCCACGCGACCGACCTGGTGGCGGTCGCCACTTACAGCGCGACCCAGGGGCCGCAGCTCGTCCTCGGCTTCACCGCCGACCGGCGGCAGATCGCCGCGGCGATCGACAACCTGGGAGTGGTCAAGCCGCTCGAGCGCACCCAGGGAGCGGACCCGCTCCGCCTGGTCTACGCCGACGAGCTGGCGCGGGCCACCAACTCCAATCCGGCCGTCGACTCCGGGATCGGGACCCAGTTCGAGGCGGAGATCCTCGATCAGCTGAAGAGTCTGTCCCAGTCGGCGGCGGCGCAGGACCGGCAGGTCCAGGCGAACCGCGTCATCTCCCTCTCGCGTTCGCTCTCTGACCTCGCCCGGATGATGGGCAACGTGGAGGGTCGCAAGTACGTCGTCTACCTCTCGGAAGGCTTCGACAGCTCGCTGCTGACCGGCGCCACCGACCCGGAGCAGGTCAAGGAGACCAATGCCACCAATGAGACCACTCCCTATCTGAGCAGCACCGAGGGGCGCAACGGCGACACCCGGACGCTCGATCGGATGGAGAAGATGTTCGACGAGTTCCGGCGGGCCGACTGCGTCATCCAGGCGGTCGACATCGGCGGCCTGCGCGGCTCGGGGGACTTGGGTTACACGCGTCCCAACGGCCGGGAAGCGCTGTTCAACATGGCCAAATCGACCGGCGGCGAGCTCTACGAGAACTGGAACGACCTGGGCGCCGCCATGGGGCAGATGCTCCAGCGGACGAGCCTCACCTACGTGCTCACCCTGCAGCCGGACGACTTGAAGCTCGACGGCGCCTACCACAAGATCGACGTCAAACTGAAGAACGCGCCGCGCGGGACGCGAGTGGTGGCCAAGCCCGGTTTCTACGCCCCGCGTCCGTTCGCGCAGAGGAACCCCTTGGAGCGGGCGCTCGACGCGGCGGACTCGATCGTCGGCGGTGTCGAGGGAGGGACGGTCGCGATGTCGGTTCTGGCGGCCCCCTTCCGGCCCGCCGCCGGTCCGGCGGCCTACGTGCCGGTCCTCATCGAAATCGACGGCGCGAGCCTGCTCGCCAACCAGCCTGAGGGGGTCGCGCCCACCGAGATCTACGCCTACGCCATGGACGGCGCGGGCTCGGTGCGCGACTTCTTCTCGCAGACCCTGGGCCTCGATCTCGCCAAGGTTGGTCCGCAGCTCAAGTCCTCCGGGCTCAAGTTCTTCGGTCATCTCGACCTGCCGGCGGGGGAGTATTCGCTGCGGGTGCTGGTGCGCAACGCCAGGACCGGGGCCTTCAGCCTGCGGGCCCTGCCGGTCAAGGTGCCGGCCTTCGCCCAGGCGGGGCCGTTCCTGCTGCCGCCGCTCTTCCCGGAGGCGCCGGGCCGTTGGCTGATGGTGCGAGAGGCGAAGCGGGCCAACGGTTCGCAGGATGCGCCGTATCCGTTCCTGCAAGGGGAGCAGCCCTACGTTCCGGCCTCGCGGCCGGCCCTCGGTGCGGGGCAGGACGCCAGGCTCGCGCTCGTCGCCTACAACCTAGGGGAGGGCGAGGTCCAGGCGGCGGCGAAGGTACTGGGGGCGGACGGCAAGGAGGTGCAGCCGGCGGAGCTCCGGATTACCGGCCGGGAGCGGGGAGGTTCTGCGGGCCCGGACCGGTTGATGGCGAGCTTGAAGGCGCCGCAGCTGGCGCCGGGCGAGTACCAGCTGCAGGTCACCTTGACCGGCGGCGTGGGCGGCGCGCAGACCAGCTCGATCCTCTTCGTGGTACAGAAGCCCGGGGCGCGTGGGTAGCCCGCCGATACCGCCGATACCGCCGGCCATCCGGGTCGTCCTCCACCCGGGGCGAGAGAAGTCGGTCGAGGACGGACACCCCTGGCTGTACTCGGGGGCGGTGGCGCGCGCCGAGGGACCGCAGGACGCCCCTCTAGCGCGGGTCTTCGACGCCGCCGGCCGGCCGCTCGGGGTGGGCCTCTACAGCCCGCGCTCGCAGATCCGCGTCCGTCTGCTCACCTGGGATGCCGCCGGTGCCGCCGATCCGGAGGCCCTCGACCGCCGTTTCTTCGCCGCGCGCCTGGCCGAAGCGGCGGCCTTGCGCCAGGCGATCCTTCCTGCCGAGACGACCGGCTACCGGCTGGTGAACGCCGAGGGGGACGGCCTGCCGGCCTGGACGGTCGACCGCTATGGCGACGTCCTGGTCAGCCAGGTGACGGCGGCGGGCCTGGAGGCGCTCCGCGACGAGGCCTACGCCGCCCTCACCCAGGCCTTTCCCGGAATGGCGATTCTGCAGTCGAACGACCTTCCGGCGCGGCGCGCCGAGGGGCTTTCCCGGGAGGACGAGGTCCTCGCCGGGGAGATCCCAGCGGAGGTCTCGTTCCGCGAGTCGGGCCTCGCCTTCACCGCCGACCTGGAGGCAGGCCAGAAGACCGGCTTCTACTGCGACCAGCGTGAGAACCGGCGCCTGGTCGAGCGCTTCGCGGCCGGCCGCACGGTGCTCGACCTTTTCGCCCATTCGGGCGCCATGGGCCTCTACGCTCTGCGCGGCGGGGCGACGCGGGTGGTGCACGTCGAGTCCTCGGCCAAGCTCATCGAGCGCGGCCGCCGGCAGTACCGGGCGAACGGGGTGGCGGAGGACCGCGCCCAGTGGGTGCGGGCGAACGTCTTCGAGGAGCTGCGGCAGGGGAGCGAGGTCTACGATCTGGTGATCTGCGATCCGCCGCCCCTGGTGCGGAAGCGCGCCGATTTAAACGCCGCCGCCCGTGCCTACAAGGACCTCAACCGCCTGGCCCTGAAGCGTCTGGCGCCCGGCGGCCTCTTCCTCACCTTCAGCTGCAGCGGTGCGGTCGACGCCAAGCTCTTCCGTCAGATCCTCTTCGCCGCGGCGGTCGAGGCCGGCGTCCGTCTCTCCCTCCTGGCCCCCCTGGGCGCCGCCCCCGATCACCCGGTCGCCGTCACCCACCCGCAGGGCGAGTACCTCAAAGGCTGGCTCGCCGTGGCCCCGGGGCCGGCGGGCGGCTGAGGCGGTCTTCCTCGGGCCGGTGCGCGAGGTCCAGCTCGGCGCGCAACCGCTCGACCTCCTCCGCGAGCCGTACGAGATCCCCGCGCACCGAGCCCTCCGCGAGCAGGGCGACGATGTACTGATTGAGGCTCACGTCCTGACGTCGCGCCTCCCGTGCCAGCCGGCGGTGGAGAGCGCGCGGCAGGCGGAGGAGGCGGCGGCCGCTGAAGCTCTCGTCGGCCGGGGGGAGCGGGATCTCGTCCCCATGGGCGTAGGCGGTCTCGAGCCAGAGCCTGCGGGCGTCCTCGATCCGGTCGTAGACCTCGGCCAGAGTCTCGCCCTGAACCAAAGGTAGCGCCAATGGGGCCGGCGAGGCTCTCTCCTACGCGCACCACTCCCCTCTCCCGGGGGTGAGGGCTACTTCCCCCCCTTGTCCGCTGCCTCGACGACCTCCATCTGGCGGTTGCCGGCGAGGGGGCCGGGGAGGGTCTGCTTCGTGCCCGAGGGCCAGGTGATCTGGATCGAGTCGGCCTTCTCCGCGTCGCCCAGGCCGAAGTAGAGCGGGATCAGGCCGTGCGAGAGATAGCCGGTGCTGCCGTCCATCACCTTGGTCAGCGTCCGCCCACCGACCTGCACCTGGACCACCGCGCCGATGCCGTCGCGGTTCGACTTCGTGCCGACCAGCTTCACCTTCAGCCAGTGGATCTTCTTCTTCTGGGCGAGGTCGCTGATGAAGACCTGGGGCTCGGAGTTGAAGTCGTTGGTGACGATGTCCAGGTCGCCGTCGTTGTCGAGGTCGAGGATCGCCGAGGAGCGGCTGCCCAGGGTGCCGGTGACGACGTACTTGCCGGTCTTGCCGTTACAGAGGGTGATCGCTTTATCCTCGCCCGAGCAGTCGAGGGTGAACCAGGGCTTGCGGGTCTTGCCGCCGCGGCGCGGCTCGATCCCCAGGATGAAGGAGCTGTCCATGAACCGCTCCCCCTGGTTGTTGAGCAGCAGCGAGTTGACGCCGTAGCGGAAGGGGAAGTTCATGCTGGCGGTGATGAAGACGTCCTCCCAGCCGTCGGCGTTCAGGTCGCCGGTGCTCACCCCCCAGGGCCAGTAGTTCTCCAGGTTCAAATCGAACGACCGCTCGACGAACTTGCCGCCTCCCTGGTTCTCGAAGAAGGCGTTGCCGAAGATGTTGTTGGCGATCCCCTGGAAGAGCGGCAGGTCCTCCTTGGGGGGGAATTTGCTCTTCTCCTCCTGGGGTGGGACGTCGCCGACCATGTCCGAGTGCATGTCGGTGATCAGGAGGTCCATCTTCCCGTCGTTGTTGTAGTCGAAGACCTTGATGCCCATGGCGCCCCACGGGGTCTTGGGGAAGTACTTCTCGGTCGCGTCGACGAAATATTTGCCGCCGACGTTCTCGTAATAGTGATTGTCCCCCTGCATGTTGAGGACGTAGAGGTCCGGCCAGCCGTCGCCGTTCCAATCGGCGATCGAGGCGTCGCCGCTCCACGAGGTGTCGGTGAGCTTCATCTGCTTCGAGACGTCGACGAAATGGCCATGGCCCATGTTCTTGTAGAGGATGCTCTGCTCCGTGCGGTCGGGATGGAGGTGGCCGTGGAAGGCGTCGGCATAGGCCACGTAATGGCCGGCCGGGGCGCGCTCGTCGGTCGTGTACTTGCCGATGTTGACCAGGAAGAGGTCGAGCAGGCCGTCACGGTCGAAGTCGAAGAACACGGCGCCCGAGGAATGGCCGACGTAGCCTAGCCCGGATTCCTTCGTGATGTCGGTGAAGTGCCCCTTGCCGTCGTTCTTGAACAGCACGTTGCCGCCACGCACGGTGGTGACGTAGAGGTCCGGGGCGCCGTCGTTGTCGACGTCGGCGAAGGTGGCGGAGACCGAGATGCGGCCCGGCACGCCGACTCCGGCCTCGGCGGTGACGTTCTTGAATTTACCGTTCCCGAGGTTCTTCCACAGCTCGTTGCCGCCCTTCTGGTTGACGAAGTAGAGGTCGAGCAGGCCGTCGCCGTCGATGTCGGCCACCGCGAGGCCGGTGCCGTGGTCGTAGTGGGCCGCCTTGTAGTACTTCCCCGCGTCGTCGACGATGCCGTGGACGAAGGTGATGCCGCTCTCCGGCAGTCGATCGGTGAACTGGAAGTCGTGGAAGACCTTGAACTGGCTGACCGTCGCCTTTTCGGCGGCGCCGCGGGCGGCCAGGGTGTCGGCGCCGACGTCCGGATTGGGGACGTCGATCACCGGCAGGCCGCCGATCGTCTTCCCAGAGGCGGCCGGCGCCGGGAGGGCCGGAGAGGCGGTCCCCAGGTGGTCGTGGGGATCGGGAGGGGCAGCGCCGAAAAGCGGCGTCAGAGGCGTGAGGAGCGAGAGGAGCGGCAAAAGCCACGACGCTAAGGATCGACGGAATGATTTCATGAAGTCCCTTTCGATGCCGAAGAGCGAAACGCCGCAAAGAATAGCATGCCGCACGATCGGCCTCCGCGGTGTCCTTTTATACCTCCAAGCTGTCGATCCGAGCTGCGACTTGCCGGGTTGGCTGCAAGCTGCTTTGAAGAGACTGCCCAATGCGCTAGACTTCCAGTATGGTGGACGAGGATTCAAAGTACGAACCGGATCAGGACGAAGTCGAGCGGGCGATCAAGCTCATCGAAGGCGTGATGCGCGTCCAGGGGGTGACCAAGAAGATCCTCGACGAGCGGCTGGGCAAGTCTCCCGGCTACTTCGCCCAGGTGCTCTCCGGTCGCCTCGAGCTCAAGTACCGGCACATCCTGGCCATCCTGCGCGGGCTGGACCTGGAGCCCCGGGTCTTCTTCCGCTCGCTCTTCCCAGAGCCCGGGGAGGCCGCGAGCGGCGCCCGCATGTTGGAGCGGCTGTTCGCCGAGCTCCAGCGGAGCGGCTACGGCTCCTACCACCTCGCCAACCCGGCGCCGCCGCCCTCTCCCGCCCAGCCTTCGGCGATCAGCCCCGACGAGCTCGACCGCCGCATCCAGGCCGCGGTCACCGCCGCCCTGGCCGAGCGCGAGCGCAAGGCGGACGGCGGTATCGGAGGCATGGGAGGCCTGAGCGAGATCCAGCCGCCACGGGCGCGGATGGGGCGGGAGCAGAAGCGGTAGACCGGGCAGCCCCTTAGAAGAAGCTCGCCAGCACCCGGAGCAGCGCCTCCGGATCGGTCGGTTTGGTCAGGTGGAGGTCGAAACCGGCCTCGCTCGCCAGGCGCCGGTCCTCGGCCTGGCCGTAGCCGGTCAGGGCGATCAGCCGGATGAAGGAGAGCTCCGGGTCGCTGCGCAGGACGCGGGCCACGGCGTAGCCGTCCATCTCCCCCGGCAGGCCGATGTCGCAGAGCACCACCTCGGGCTGGCAGTCGTGGGCCCGGGCGACTCCCGCCGGGCCGTCGTGAGCGACCACCACCTCGTGCCCGGTGAGATCGAGGAAGAGGCGCAGGCTCTCCGCCGCGTCGACGTTGTCCTCGACGATCAGGATGCGGTGCGGCTCTCCGGTCCCCCGCTCCCCCCGCCCGGCGAACGGCCGGGAGGTGGCCGTCTCCCGCTGCGGCGCGAGCGGCAGGCGGAGGGTGAAGGTCGCGCCCTGCCCCGGCCCCGCGCTCGCCGCCGCGACCGACCCGCCGTGCATCTCGACCAGCGACTTGACGAGCGCCAGGCCGAGCCCCAGGCCGGCGGCACCGGCGGCCGCGGCGTCGCCCTGGCGGAACGGCTCGAAGATGCGCGGCAGGAGCTCCGGCGGGATGCCGACCCCGGTGTCGCGCACGGTGAGCACCGCCTCCCCATCCCCGGCGACCCCGGCCGTCAGCGCGACCGCGATCTCCCCTCCCGGCCCGGTGCAGGCACAGGCGTTTTCCAGCAGGTTGGCGACCGCCTGGGTGAGGCGCCCGCGGTCCGCCAGGGTCCAGAGGGACCGCTCCGGCAGCGCGAGAGTGAGGCGGAGGTCGCGGGCGGCGAGCCGTGCGGAGAGGGGGCGGGCCGCGGCACGCACCAGCTCGGCCAGATCGAGGCGCTCGCGTTCCAAGACCACTTTGCCGCTCTCCAGGCGCGAGACGTCGAGCAGGTCGTCGACCAGCCGGGTGAGCTGCTGGACCTGGCGTTCGGTCAGCGCGCGCAGCTCTTCGCGCTGCGTCTCGCTGACGTTGGGCAGCCGGGCGATGTGGAGCGAGTTGACGATCGGGGCGAGCGGGTTCCTGAGGTCGTGCGCCAGGCCGGCGAGGAAGGCGTCCGGGGTGGGGGGCTCGACCCGGTGCAGGAGGTAGACGATCTCGTCCTCCGCGCCGTGGATCGGCAGGTTGACCAGCCGCAGAGGGGCGGCCCAGGCGCGATGCGGGGCGCCCAGGCCGTACTCCTCGACTTCCAGGGTGTCGGCGCGGCCGCTGGCCAACGCCCGTTCGAGCGAGGCGCAAAGGGCTCGCCCGAAGCCCCCTTCCCGGCCGCCGTGGAAGAGATCGGGCAGGCGGCGGCCGAGGAGCTGGGCGCGTTCGGCGCCGGTGGCGCGCAGGTAGGCGTCGCTCGCCGCGACGACCGTCAGGTCCGGCGCCAGCGCCAGGTAGGGATCGGGGGCCGCTTCGAAGAGGAGGCGGAAATCGGGGTTCGTCAGGCGGGCAGGAGCGGGCACGAATACGACCTCACGGAAGTCGGGCGGTATCGGCGGCAGTGGCGGCAGTGGCGGGAGCGTCCCGCGTGGACGGCCGATCCCGCCGCCGCATTCTAGCGGAAGCGGCCGAAACGCGGCGCGGCCCGCCGCCATGCGTATAATGGCGGGTACCCTCTAGGCCCCACCAGGCTCATCCCTTTAGGAAGACCCCGATGAAAAGACTCCTCACCCCCCTCGCTCTCAGCTTCGCGCTCGCCCTGCCGGCCCTGGCCCTGGACCTCTCCCAGACCACCACCGCCCCGAAGCCCACCGCTCCGGCCGCTCCGGCGGCTCCGGCCGCCGCCGCGCCGGCCAACCCGCTCCAGAAACGGCTCGAAGAGGCCTTGAACCGGGTCGACAAAGGAGACGAGGCCGGGGCCATCAAGCTCCTCGAAGGGATGCGCCAGGACCCGGCGGTCACCCCACCCGTCCTCTCGCTCCTCGGCGCGCTCTACCTGCGGACCAACCGCACCAAGGAGGCGATGGAGGTCCTGAAGCCGCTGGCCGACGACCCCAACGCCGATCCCGCCGTCCTCTTCAATGCCGGCCGGGCGGCCCTCGCCCTCGGCCAGGCGCGGGAGGGGGTCGGCTACTTCGAGCGCTCGGTCGCCCTCGCCCCGGGCTCGCCGGCGGCCCGCACCCTGGGCCTGATCCTCGCCCGCGAGGGCGCGCCCGAGCACGCCTACGAGGTCCTCCGCCCCTGGGCGGTCGCCACCCCCGGCGACACCGAGGCCCGCCTCGCCGCGGCCCTCCTGGCGGTCAACCTGCAGCGCCTCCCCGAGGCCGACGAGCTGCTCAAGGGGCTCCCGGCCGACAATCCACGGGTGCGGCTCCTCAAGGGCGACCTCGCCCTGCGCAAGGGCGATCCCAAGGGCTGCATCGCCATCCTCCGGCCGCTCGTCGACAGTCCGCCACCGGGCTTCGACACCCACGGCGGCATGCAGCTCGACGCCCGCCGCATCCTGGGCGAGGCCTATCTGCGGGTGGGCCAGTCGGCGGAGGCGGTCAAGCTCCTCGCCGCCGTCGCCGGCAAGGGGACCGACGGTCAGACCGCCCTGCTGCTCGCCGAGGCGCAGTACCAGGGCGGCGACATCCCGGCCGCTCTCGCCACCTTGAGCCCGTTCGCGGCGAAGATCCTCAAGGCGGAGCACCCGCGGGACCCCGAGTTCGTCGTCGAGATGGCGCTCACCTACGGGCGGATTTTGACTGCCGCCGGCCGCCAGGCGGAGGCGGCGGACGCCCTGTCGGTCGCCACCCGCCTGGACCCCGAGGGCGCCGCGGCCTGGCAGGCCTACGGCCAGGCCCTGGTCGCGGCGGGGAAGAAAGACGAGGGGGCCAAGGCCCTGGCCCGCTTCCGCGACCTCTCTGCCGCCCAGACCAAGGCGCGGCTGGAGGCCCAGCGGGCCGGCCTCTCCCCGGCCAACGCTCCGGCCCAGGCCGCCGCCGACCCGGCGCTCGCCGCCCTCCAGTCGGGCCAGCTCGACAAGGCCCTCTCGATCACCCGCGAGCAGATGAAGAGCACGCCCAAAGACCTGAA
The DNA here is from genome assembly GCA_035644215.1 of Thermoanaerobaculia bacterium. Lineage (GTDB taxonomy): Bacteria > Acidobacteriota > Thermoanaerobaculia > Multivoradales > UBA5704 > DASQPA01. Next base: position 11,292 of record DASQPA010000499.1, on the reverse strand, counting down.
ACCGCGCGCCCTGGAGGTCCGCATCCTGCTCCTCCAGAAGCGCTATGACGACGCCCTGAAAGCCGCCCAGGCGATGGTCGACCTGGCACCGGGGGTCCCCGACACCATCTACGCCCGCGGGGTCTGCCGGCTGGCCCTGGAGAACGTCAAGGACGCCGAGGCCGACTTCCGCCAGGCCCTGAAGCTGCAGCCACAGTACATACCGGCGATGAACGACCTCGCGGTGCTGCTCATGATCCACGGCCAGAAGGCCGAGGCCAAGAGCCTGCTCGAACGGGTGATCAAGATGCACCCCGAGGACGAGATCGCGAACGAGAATCTGCGCAAGCTGAACGCCGAGGGCAAGGCCGGCGGGTGAGGGGCGCTGACTTTGGCCGTAGAGAGGGGCGGGAGGGGTTCCTCCCCCCTGGGCGGGGGACGGTTGGGAAAGGGGGGAGGGCAGGAGGGGGGTGGCTGCGACCCCGGAACGCCCCCCTCCTAGCCTCCCCCCTGACCCAACCGCCGCCCTCCCAGGGGGGAGGGACCCCGCTGCGGCGCCGGCTTCTCCTTCTTCCTGTCGTCCTCTTCCTCCTCGGCGCCGGCCCGGAGGACGAATCCCCCCTGGCGCGGCTCGCAGCCGCGGCGGACCCCGGAGCGCGGGCCGCCGCCGTCTCCGCCCTCCTCGCCGGCCTGCCGCCCGCCGAGTTGGAACGGCAGCTTTCGCCGGAGGCGATGCCGGCGATGATGGCCCTCGCGACGACCCTGGGCGAGGCCTCCCCCGCTCTCCTCCCCCGGCTCCAGAGCTATCTCGGCGCCACCGCCGCGGCCCACGCCCGCCGCCTGACCGGTTCCGGGCGGCGGCCCGAAACGGCCTGGACCGACCGCGAGATCGCCGAGCTGCTCCGCCTCTCCCTCCTCGATCCGCCGCGCTTCGTCGACGACCCCGGCTTCCGTGAGCGGGCGCTCGGGGTGCTCGCGCAATCGCTCGACAAGCCGGCCCCGGCCGCCCTCCGCGACCGCCTCCTCGACCAGCTGGGCGGCTTTCCGGGCTTCGACTTCGCGGCCGGCGAGCGGGTGGGGTGGGCCTGGGGAGCGCTCCCGCGCCGCAGCTCCGTGCGCCGGCTGGAGGTTCCAGCGGGAGAGACAAACCTGCGCTTCGATGCCGACGATGCCGGAGATGGCCGATCCCTCGCCGCCTCGGTCTACTCCCTCCCCTCTACTTTCTTCGACCCCGCGAGCGCCACCGCGTTCCTCACCGCGTTGCGCGCCCTGGGCCGCGAGCGGCGGATCGTCGTCCTCGTCGACCTCCCCCTCGCCCGTGCCCTCGGAGAACGGACGCGGGCGCTGGACGTCGACCTCCTCTTGAACCACGGCCGGCCCTACTCGCCCTGGCCGCGCGATCCGTTCAGCCTCGTCCACTCGGGGGACGGCAAGCGGGTGGTGGTCCTCGTGCGGCCGAACCTCCAGCCGGGGCGGGAGGAGGACGCGAACCTGGGGCCCGAGCTGGTGCAGGACCTGCCGCCGGCCCTGGACACCGCCTGGGGGGAGCCCCGCGTCGGCCGCGCCCCGGTCCCCTTCCACAACGGCCAGGTGCTGCTCACCGCGAAAGCCGCCTGGATCAGCCTGCACACCCTGGAGCCGCGCATCCTGGCGCTCCTCGGCGAGTCGCGGGTGCCGGTCGAGAGCTTCGCGACCGCCGCCGGGATCGACCGCTACCTGGGAGCCGCCCGCCGTGCCGCGGCCGAGCTGGCCCGCCTCTACGGCCGGCCGGTCCGCTTCGTCCACCCCCTCCCCGAGGGCGGACCGCTCGCCGCCCGGGAGGCCCGGATGACGACGCTCGGCGGCGGTGCCGGCTACGACCTCGACTCGATCCTCACCCTGCTCCCTGCCGGCGGCCCGGGAGCCCCGCCGCACGCCCTGGTCGCGGATGTCGCGGCCGGCCGCGCTCTCCTCTCTCGGCTCTCCCCAGCCGATGGGCCGGCCCTGGCCAAGGGGTACGGGCTCATGGAGGGCGGTCTGCCCGCCGCGCTCGCCGCCGCGCAGGACGCCCCACGCCCGCGGGCTCTCGCTCCCTTCCTCGACCTCCTGGCCACCCAGCTCCAAGCCGCGGGCTTCGCCGTCGATCGCCTCCCCCTGCTCTTCGTCCCGGTCTCTCTCTTGAGCGACCGGGCGCTGGCGACGGGGCTCGGCGAGCCCGATTTTCTCCTCACCTGGAACAACGTCGTGGTCGAGCGGCGGGGAAATCCGGGAACCCCGGAGATCTGGCGTGCCGAGGGATTCTCCATGCTCCTGCCGGAAGGCGACGACGCGGCCCGGGCGGCGTTCACCCGCGCCGGGGTCCACCTCGATCTCCTGCCGCCGCTCGTCCCCAGCATCGTGCGCAACGGCGGCTACCGCTGCGCCTCGAACCACCTGCGGCGCTAGCGGTTATTCCACCGCCAGGAACCGCCGGTCGACCGGGAGGTCTTTCCAGACCTGCACCTTGCCGCTCGGCCAGCGGATGGTCAGGCGGTCGGCCTTTCTGGAATCGCCGCTTTTGCCGAGACCGAAGTGGGCGGTCAGCGCGCTCTGGGAAAGATAGGAGGTGCCGGTCTTGACCTCGCGGATCTGCCGCTTGCCGCCGGCCTCCAGCTCCAGCCGGGCACCGATCCCGAAGCCGTTGCTCTTCGTGCCCTGGAGGTCGACCTCGAAGGAGCTTCCCGAGGCGCTCCCCCCCAGGTTCTCCCACACCTCGGCCTTGTCGTTCAGGGCGGCGATCACCAGGTCGAGGTCGCCGTCGCCGTCCAGGTCGCCCACGGCCAGGCCGCGGTGCACCCGCTCGGCATCGACGCCGCTGTCGGTGACCTCGCGGAAACGGCCGTTCCCCAGGTTCTCGAACAGCTGGTTCTTCTGGGCGAACGGCTTGACCCCGTTGAACGCCTCGGGGTGGTCCTGGACGTGGCCGTTGGCGACCACCAGGTCCAGATCGCCGTCCTGGTCGAGGTCGGCGAAGGCGATGCCGAACTTGAGATAGAGGAGCGACGGCTCGGCGATCCCCGACGGGTAGCGGGCATCGGTGAAGGTGCCGCCGCCGAGGTTCTTGTAGAGGGCGTCGGTCTCCAGCTCGAAGTTGGCGACCACGATGTCCAGGAGGCCGTCGTTGTCGTAGTCCGAGATGTCGACCCCCATGCTCCCCTCGGCCAGCCCCTGCGGGCTGTAGCCGGTGCCGGAGGTGAGCGAGACGTCCTCGAAGCTGCCGTTGCCGCGGTTCCGGAAGAGGAAGTTCGGGCTCCGGTCGTTGGCGACGTAGAGGTCGGGCCAGCCGTCGTTGTCGATGTCCCCCCAGACCGCCCCCAGCCCGGCGCCCTTGGCCGCGCCCAGGCCGGCTTTCTGGGTCACGTCCTCGAACGTGCCGTCCCCCCGGTTGTGGTAGAGGATGCCGGTCTCCCCCTCGTAGGCCTCGGGGGTGCAGTAGCCCTGGATGCCCTTCTCCCGGTTGCCGCAGTAGCGGTTGTGCTCGACGTCGAAGGCGACGTAGTTGGCCACGTAGAGGTCGAGGTGGCCGTCTTTGTCATAGTCGGCGAACGCCGCCGCGGTGCTCCAGCGCGGGTCGCCCAGGCCGGCCTTGGCGGTGACGTCCGTGAAGGTGCCGTCGCCGTTGTTGTGGAACAGCTGGTCCGGGCCGAAGGCGCTGATGTAGAGGTCCAGGTTGCCGTCGCCGTCGACGTCCCCGGCGGTCCCCCCCATGCCGTAAGCCTTGACTTTGATCCCGGAGCGGTCGGTCACGTCGACGAACCGGCCGTTGCCGTCGTTTCTGAACAGGCGGGTCTTCGGCGCCTCGCCCTGGTAGCCGGGGAGCGCGCCGCTGTCGACGAAGAGGACGTCCAGGTCGCCGTCGCCGTCGTAGTCGAAGAGCACCACCCCGCCGCCCACGGTCTCGACCATGTAGTGCTTCCCCGAGCCGCCATGGTGGTGGCGGAAGTCGATCCCCCAGGCGGAGGCGACCTCGCGGAAGCGGAACGGACCGGCGGTCGCGGGGGCCATCGCGGCCCCTCCCAGGAGACCGAGGAGGACGAGAGCGGCGAGCGGGGGAATGCGGCGACTTATGGGAGTGGCTCCTTGGCTGGACGCCGAGTATAGCCGGCCGCGACGTCCCAGGCATCCCCGGCATCCCAGGCACCCTTGGCAGACGGTATGCAGGCGAGAACTCCGTCATGCGGTACCTGGATGCGGCCCGAGGACGACGATGAGCCCCGGGAGCCGCCGTCTCGTCATCGTCTCGAACCGCCTGCCGGTCGTCCTCGAACCGACCGCCCAGGGGTGGGGATTGCGCGGCGGCTCGGGAGGGTTGGTCTCCGCCCTCGCCCCGGTGCTCTCCCACCGCGGCGGCCTGTGGATCGGCTGGCCGGGGATTCCCCTGGAGGAGGGCGGCGGCTGGGAGGAGGTCCTCGCTGCCGGCTTCCGCGAGCGCGGCTACGACCTGGCGCCGGTGCTCCTCACCGAAGAGGAGGTCAAGGGCTTCTACGAGGGATTCTCGAACGCCGTGCTCTGGCCGCTCTTCCACGACCAGACCGGCGCCTGCGACTTCGAGCCCTCCTTCTGGTACAGCTATCTCGCGGTCAACCGGAAGTTCGCCCGCGCGGTGCTCGACCACGGCCGGGGCGACGACTTCGTCTGGGTCCAGGACTACCAGCTGATCCACGTCGCCGAGCTGGTGCGCGCCGAGGCTCCGGGGCGCCAGATCAGCTTCTTCCTCCACATCCCCTTCCCGCCGCTCGACCTCTTCCTGAAGCTCCCCTGGCGGGCGCAGATCCTGGGCGCCCTCCTGGCCTACGACCTCCTGGGCTTCCAGACGCCGCGCGACCGCCGGAACTTCCTCACCTGCCTGGAGCACCTCCTCCCCGAGGTGGAGATCCTCCGCGACCAGCCGATCGCCAGCGTCCGGGTCGGCGACCGGGTGGTGAAGGTGGGGGCCTTCCCCATCGGCATCGACGCCCGGTCGTTCGCCGAGACCGCCCGCTCGCCCGAGGTCGAGGCCCGGATGGCGGAGCTGCGGCGGCAGCTCGGTCCTTACCAGATCGTCCTGGGGGTCGACCGCCTCGACTACACCAAGGGGATCCCGGAGCGGCTCCAGGCGTTCCGCAACGCCATCGAGCGCTTTCCCGAGCTGCGCGAGCAGGTCCTCCTCTTCCAGCTCACCGTGCCGAGCCGCGAGGGGGTCCCCGAGTACCAGGCGTTGAAGGCCCGGGTCGAGCGGCTGGTCGGCGAGATCAACGGCGCCTACTCGACCGCCGGCTGGGTCCCCGTCCATTACCACTACCGGAGCCTCCCCCTCCGCGACCTGGTCTCGCTCTACCGGCTGGCCCGGGTCTGCCTCGTGACCTCGCTCAAGGACGGCATGAACCTCGTCGCCAAGGAGTTCTGCGCCTGCCAGGTGGAGGCCCGCGGCGTCCTCGTCCTCTCCGAATTCGCCGGCGCCGCGGCGCAGCTCCAGCGCGGCGCCCTCCTGGTCAACCCGTACGACGTCGAGGGCATGGCCGACGCCCTGCGCCAGGCCTTCCGGATGGGCGAGGACGAGCGCCGGCAGCGCCTGGAGGGAATGCAGGAGGTCCTGCGCCAGCAGGACATCTTCTGGTGGGTCGACTACTATCTGCAGGCGGCCCTGGGGGAGGTGCCGGAGGACTTCCGCCCTCCCAAGGAGTACTTCCCGACCATGGACCTGGAAAACAGCTGGATCGACGTCTGACCCCCGAGGCCCTCGCCCTGGCACCTGCCCCGCCGCCCTCCGCCCTCGGTCACTGGGCCGAGATCGCCCGCCGCCTGGAGTCGACCCGGCCCGCCCTCTTCCTCGACTTCGACGGGACCCTGGCGCCGCTCGTCTCCCGGCCCGACCTCGCGGAGATCCCGGCGGCGACCCGCGACGCCCTCGCCCGCGTCGCCACCCGCTTTCCCGTCGCCCTCCTCTCCGGCCGCGACCGCGAGGACGTGGCCGCCCGGGTCGACCTCCCCGACCTCGTCTACGCCGGCAGCCACGGCTTCGACATCGCCGGCCCCGGCCTGCGCCACGCGGTGGGGGAAGGGGTCCCGGAGCAGATCGCGTCGGCCGCGGCGAGCCTCCAGCAACAGCTGGCCGGCATCCCGGGGATCCTGATCGAGCCCAGGCGCTTCGCCCTCTCCGTCCACTACCGGCGGACTCCGGAGGATCGCCTGCCGGAGATCGAACGCGCGGTGGAGGCGACCGCGGCGAAGCATCCGAAGCTCAGGAAGGCGCTGGGAAAGAAGCTCTTCGAGCTGCGCCCGGACCTCGACTGGGACAAGGGGAAGGCGCTCCTCTGGGTGCTCAGAGAGATGGGGCTCACCGGCCCGGAGGTGCTGCCGATCTATATCGGGGACGACCTGACCGACGAGGATGCCTTCCGGGCGATCGCCCACATCGGCGAGCGCGGCGGGATCGGCATCGTGGTCCTCGAAGAGCCGCGGGAGACCGCCGCCGCCTATTCGGTGCGCGATACCGGCGAGGTCCGGGAGATTCTGGAGCGACTGACGGCGCTGGTTTGGCCTTAGCCCACGAGGTCGAAGAGGTCCTGCACTCGGCTGAGCGAGGCGACCGACGCCGCCTCCACTCGGCGATCGAAGCGGGCTTCGAGCTCGCCGATGAGCGCCACCTTGCTCAGCGAGTCGAGACCGATCTCGGCGAGGCGCTGCGCCGCGCCGAGGCTGTCGGAGCGCACGTGGGTCAGACGGGAGAGCGTGGCGATCACCCATCGCTCCGCCGGCGTGCGGCCGGCTCCGTCGCTCGCCGCCGGTGGCCCCACCGCAGGGGCCGCCGCCGGCCGGCCTCCCTGTCCGGAGAGCAGTGCCTCGCGGAGCTTGCCGCGCTTGACCTTGAGCGTCGCCGTCTTGGGGAGATCGGTCCACCAGAATTCCACCTGCGTGATCTGCTGGTAGCTCGGCACGTCGGCGGAGCGCGCCGCGATGGCCGACCGGATCGGCTCGAGCTGCGTCTCCGTGGTACCGGGTTTCGGCACGACCACGGCGCACACGTTCTCTCCGCGCCCGCTCGCCGGCATGCTGAGCACCACCAGCTCCTGCACGCCGGGAAGGCCGCGGTACCGAAATTCCACTTCTTCCGGATAGACGTTCTTTCCGGCGTCGGTGACGATGATCTCCTTGGTCCTGCCCGAGAGACGAAGGTATCCCTCCGCATCGAGGTGGCCGATATCTCCGGTGCAGAACCAGCCGTCTTGCAGCACAGCCGCCGAAGCCTCCGGGTTCCGGTAGTATCCCGACATGACGCTGGGGCCCCGCACCCAGACCTCCCCGGCGCCGCGCTCCGCCCCTTCGAGGGGCCGCACCTCGACCTCCACTCCCGGCAGCGGTTTACCGACCGACCCGAAGCGAACCGCTCCCCAGGGATTCGCGGTCAACACCGGGCTGGTCTCCGTGAGCCCATACCCTTCGGTCACCTGAAAACCCATGTCCTTCCAGCTTTGCGCCAGCCTCGGCTCGAGCGTCGATCCTCCTCCCACGAGGCGCCGCAAGGCGCCGCCAAAGCCCTGGTGAACCCCGCCGAGCAGGGCGCGGCCGTAGCGCCCTCCGGTTTTGGCGCTGAGCGCCGACCGGAGGCGAAACGCCAAAGCGCGCCGCGGCCCGCCCGCAGCGGCTTTCTGCCGCGCGCCGCCGAGCAGCAGGTCGAGCAGCCGTGGCACCACAACCAGCATGGTGGGGCGGGTGGCCTGCATCGTCCAGAGAATCTCTGCCGGCTTGACCTCCGAGATGTAGGTGATCGTTCCCAGGCTGGCGATGGGGACCTGAAGACCCATCACGAACTCGAAGACGTGGTGGATGGGAAGCATGGAGAGCATGCGCTCTCTGGACGAGGGCACATACTGGATCACGGCGCGCACGTTCGAGAGGAAATTCGCGTGAGTGAGCGGCACCGCCTTCGGTGCCAGGGTGGTGCCGCTGGTGAAGATGATGCTCGCCAGATCCCCGGAATCGCCCACCGCTTCGGCGCTGGCGCCCGGCAGGAGGCCGACGTGCGGTCCGGGCACGAACGGCGCGGCGAGCTGGGTGACCGGGCAGCTCGCGGCGTGGAGCGTCGCGGCGAGCCGCGGTGCCGCGCAGATCAGCTTGGCCTCGGTGAGCCGGGCCGCATCCTCGACTTCTTCCGCCGGCCATTGCGGATCGAGGGGCACTGTGACCGCCCCCAGGCGGTAGACGGCGAGCGCCGTGAGCACCCACTCGGGGCTGCCGCTGCCCCACAGCACGACGCGATCGCCCCGCTCGATGCCATACCGGGTCGCGAGGCGGTGGGCGACGTTGCTCGCCGCGGTGAGCGCCTGCCCATAGGTGTAGCGTAGCCAACGGCCGCCGCGGCAGATCTGGAAAGCCACGGCGCCCGGATCGAGCGCTGCCGCCGTCGCGAACAGGTCGAACAGGGTCGACGCCTGATCCGACGCGAACTGCCCCCTGGCGTGCAGGCGGACGAGTGCGTCGTCCTGCCGAGGGGGTGGGGGCGCGCCAGTGACCGCGTGCAGGGCGAAGCGTTCCAACCCGGGAATGTGGACGTCGGCAATGTAGGAGCGCCAGGAGAGGGCCGTGATGTCGAACGGGAAGTCGGCCTGATCCTTCGCCGACAGCCGGCTCCACAGACCGCGGGTGGCTTCGTCGTCGTGCCGCGCCTGGTGGGTGACGTAAGGGCTGTACACCTTGAGAAGATGGATGAAATGGTCCAGCGTCCGCTCGGCGCTGCCCAGGCGAGCTCCGAGCCGGGTCGAGCGCGAGGAGCGCAGCCGGCTCGACCACTGCGACAGCGCTCGAACCCGGTCGCGTCGGCGGTGCAGGCGGCGCAAAAGCGCCTCGGGCTCGACGAATCGAATCGGTGGGACCGCGATCGGTTCGCCCTGCTCGTCGCGCAGCGGCGCCTTCGCAAACCCTTGGCGGGCGTAGTCCAGGAGCTCCGAAAGGCAAATGGGATTCCGGTTCGAGCTGATTTGATAGACGGTGCACCCGGCCGCTGTCGTGCCCGAGCCCTGCTGCCCTGCGAGCTCCGCCATGGCGGCGAGGATGGCGTGGACCACATGGTCGACCGGGACGACGTCGAGCACCGCCCGGGCGGCGCCGGGAAATTCGCGGGCCTGCCCCCGGCCGTACGCGACCAGCATGGGATCCGCGACGCGAATCGCGTCGATCCACCCGGGGAAGGGCTGCTCGACGGCGCTCTCCACGATGGCGGGACGGACGATCGTGATCGGAACCGCGCCCTGCTCGCGCACCAGCAGGAGCTCTCCGAGCGCTTTGGTCAAGGTGTAGACGTCATGAAAACCGTAGCGCCGCGCCTGCGCCAAGCCTGCTTCGGCGAGCGGCGTATCGGAATTCGCGGAGTCCGCTCGGATCTTCCGGCAGGACTCGTCGAGCGCTGCCAGGGTCGTACGGAGATCGAAGTCGCCCGGGAGGACGCTCTCCGGCACCACGCCCTCTCGGGTGCCACTGACGAAGCAGGTCGAGACGTGGAGGAGGGGGACGTTGCCGGCATCCCGCGCCAGCGCCAGGGTCCGCTCCGCCCCCCGTGTGTTGAGCTCCAGGGCCCGGTCGAGCCGCTCGTCGAACTTCACCGTGGCGGCGCTGGCGACGACCATGTCGACCCCGCGGCACAACGCGGCATACGGCTCGGGTTCGAGCCCGAAGCGCTCCTGCCCGAGGTCGCCGGGCACGGCCGCCACCCGGCTCGCCGCCCAGGCCTCCCAGTCGTCTCCGTGGCGCGCGCGCAGTCGATCCATGACCTCTGAGCCGAGCACCGCGTCGCGCAGCCGCTCGCCCGCGCTCTGGTCCCGGTCGGACCGGATGAGCAAAAGAAGCTTTCCGACTTCGGGAACCGACCACAGCAGCTTCTCCACCAGCACCCGTCCCACGAAGCCGGTGGCGCCGGTGATGAAGATGCGCTTATGCTGGAGCGAGGCGGCGATGTCGAGAGAGCGGGACAAGGTCGTCGCCATGGCAATGGGCCTCTACCTTTCGAGATGCCGGGAGAGTCTACACCTTCCCCCCCTCGATCCCGAGCCGCTATAGTTCGGCCTATGGCAGACGGCGAACGGCAGATCCATCCCAACGCGGCACGCGTGCAGGCGGCGCTCGCGGCGCTCGGCGCGGCCGGGCAGGTGGTCGAGGTCGACCACAGCACCCGCACGGCGACCGAGGCCGCCGCCGCTCTCGGCACCACGGTGGGGCAGATCGCCAAGAGCCTGGTCTTCCTCGTCGACGACGAGCCGGTCCTGGTCATCGCCTCCGGCAGCAACCGGGTCGACCTGGACAAGCTCGCCCGCCATCTCGGCGGCACCCCCGAGCGGGCCGACGCCGAAACGGTCAAGCGCGCGACCGGCTATCCCATCGGCGGGGTGCCGCCCGTGGGCCATCCCACGCCTCTGCGCACCCTCCTCGACCGCGACCTCCTCGCCTACGGCGAGCTGTGGGCGGCGGCGGGGACACCCCATGCGGTCTTCCCCACCCATCCGGAGGAGCTGCTCCGCATCACCGGCGGCGCGGTGGTCGATCTGCGCGAGGAACGGTAGGCAGCGCGCGGACCGCGGGATAGAATCGCGCCAACACGGCGGCCCCCTTTTGACCTTCACGTTCGACGTCTTCGTGAGCTACGCCCACCCCGACCGCGATTTCGCGGTCGACCTGGCGCATCAGCTCGGCCGCGCCGGCCTCCAGGTCTGGTTCGACGAGGAGCAGGTGCCGGCCGGCGCGCCGGTCCAGGAGACCCTCGCCCGCGCCGTGAGCGAGGCCCGCCATGCCGTCTTCGTCATCACCGACGCCTGGCTCGACCGCGACTGGACGGAGTGGGAGCTCGAGCTCTTCCAGGCGGACCGGCAGGCCGGGCGCATCGCCATCCCGCTTCTGCGCATCCCGCGCGACGTCAAGCGGCTCGGCCCCTATCTCTCGAAGCAGAACGCCCTCGACTGGCCGGCGGACGATCCCCAGCCGCAGGCCCGGCTCTGGCAGGTCCTCTGCGGCCTGCGCCAGGAGCCGGCCGGCCCGCGCGACGCATGGAGCGAGCGGGCGCGCCAGGCCCTGGGGGAGGGCAGGAACGGCCCGGCGCTTCAGGCGCGCACCCCCGCCGAGCGGGAGGCGCGAACGGTCCTCGCCGCCCGCCAGGGCGCACACGTCGCCCTGACCTGCGACCGCTCCCCGCAGTGGGGGGCGCTCACCACCTGTGCCGCGACGGAGGGCAGCCAGGCCCTCTTCGTCACCGGCGCCCAGGGACAGGGGCACGAGGTGTTCTTCGAGCGGGTGGCGCAGTGCCTCCCCAAGGACCCGCGCCGCCGCATC
>DASQPA010000498.1:0-7022 GCA_035644215.1 Thermoanaerobaculia bacterium | reverse complement strand
AGGACTCCCGCGATCAGTGCCCGGCCTTCTCGCTTGGACAACGGACCCAGGCGGATCGCCACTCCGTCAAGGGGAGCCGGCGGCGCTTCGCGGCTGGTTAGGAGCAGCCGCGTGTCACCTTGCTGCGCGAGGCCGGCGAGGAGCGCGAGAATCTCCTCTAATCCTGCCGGAGCCGGCTGTCCCTGCGGAGGGAGCACGGACTCCAGGTTGTCCACTACCAGGATCACCCGCCGCTCGGCGAGGACCCGCTCCACCGGAAGGCGTGCCCGATGCAGCTTCTCCTCTTCGGTGCCCGTCCCCTCCGCAATCGCCACCGAGTAGCCCGGGACAAGCTGTCGGCCCAGGCGATCGAGGAGCACCCGCGCGTCGGGCAGATCCTCGACGGTCGCGAAGGCAACCCTCTCGAAACGGCGCAGGTCGAGGAGCCAGCGGGCACACTCTACCGCGAGGGCGGTCTTCCCCTGGCCTCCCTCGCCGAGGAGAGTGAGGACGCGTCGGTTACGCAGCAACCGCTGGACCGTGAGAAGCTCGCGCGCTCGCCCCACGAATCCGTGGGCGGGCGCCCGCGGGAGATCCCCCTCGCGGACCTTCCGCTCGACGGCGAGGTCGAGCGGATCTACCGATCCGGCTGCGAGGAGCTGGAGGTCGCCTCCCTCCTCCTGGAAAAGGACGGGCACGAACCAGTCGACGAGGCGCAGCTCACCATGCCCACCGACCTCCCCACGATACGGGTCATCCCGCAGGTGGTGCTCCGCCGCGACCATGGCGCTGCCGATCCGCTCCCCCGCCGCCAGGCTCTGGTAGAAGCGCCCCACGAAGCGACGCGCCGTCTCGACCAGCTCCGAGTGGGTCATGGCGAGGACCGATCCCACCCCCACGCGGAGGAGCCGAGCCGCAACCGAGGCGGTCACCGCATCGTCGGTCCGCGCGGTCTCGCACGCCTCCAGCACGAAGAGGGGCACCCGACGTTCGCGCAGGAGCACGCCCAGCCGCTCGGCATCGACCAGCTCCACTCGCCGCTCGAGCTGGTTCTCCGCCGCATCCGTGGGGTTCTCGAAGCAGAGCATCCCCAAGCCCAGGTGCTTGTCGTAGACCCCATGGCCGTCGAAGTGCACGACGTGGAAGGGGCGGCCCTCGGCCTCGGCTTCGGTCAGCGCCTGGCGCAAGGCGGGGAAGGTGCCGTCTTCGAGCACCGAGAGCTCGGCCCGGTGGCCCAGGGGGGCGAGGGCCTCGATCAGAGGAACGGCGCTCACCCGCGGGTCGAGGAAGGCCACCCCCTTCTCCTCGGGCCGCGCGAGGACGAGAAGGACGCGCAGGCGATCCGCCGTGGGGAACGGGTCGAGCGAAGTCCCCCGGGGGATGCGGCGGACCACCCGGGCGCGGAGCGCGCCCTCGAAGAGGTAGCCATCCTCGTCCGCCAGGAGCTCCCAGGAGAGCGCGAGGAGGGCGGCGGCCCCGGTGCCGTCCGGCGTCGCGGCATCCTCCGAGGGACCAGGATCATCGACCTCGACGATCACCCGATGGGCGTGCCCCGTGGCCCTACGCCAGGCCTGAATCTGCGCGCCGGCCTTGCCCAGAGTTGCGTCAAAGAGCGTCCTCCCCCACTCGGGCAGGTTCGCCTCCAGCGCCTGCGCCCGCTCGCGGAAGGTGCCGAACGGCCAGCCGGGATAGCGCTCCAGGTACCAGCGGATCTCCTCGCTCTCCAGGGGGCCGAGCGGGCTCACGAAGTCGAACGCGGCGCTCCGGCTCCCGGTGCCACGGGCGGGGACGTGCTCGATCCGGAAGCGCCCCGCCGCGCGGCGCCGTCCCCCGGACTCTTCGATCCGGGCGTCGTCGAAGGAGATCACCAGCTCCTCGAGCGGCGGCGCGGGCGCCGGGACCGCGGCCACGCGACCGGAGGCGGCCCGCTCGCCCAGGGCCCGGCGGATCTCCGGGACCACCGCCTCGACGGCGCCGTCGGCGGAGAGGAAGAGGAGCTCCTCGCCGAGCAACCGCCGGGCGGAGACTTCACCGGTGCCCGAGAGGAGGATGAGGATCCGATACGCGGGGTCCGCCCGGCGGGCCTCCTGCGCCCAGCCGGCCTCGCGCTCCACCCACGCAGATTCGGTCGCCGCCGGCGTCCAGAGCAGCAGCAGGCCGCGGGCGCCCTTCACCTCCCGTTCGAGGTCGGCCAGGCGATCCCCGGCGCGTAGCTCGAGCGCATCCTCCCAGACCGCGACGCCGCTGTCCTCCAGCGCCCGGCGGAGCGCCTGAGCCGCCGCCTTGTCGGCGTGGGCATGGGAGAGGAAGAGCTTGCCGGGCATCGGGAGGAGGTGGTCCTTGCGAAACGGCTGGGGACTGTACGATTGTTTCCCCAGCCGGACGCGCCGTCAAGCCAGCTCGTCGAGACAATCCTGCGCCGGAGATCCCCGCGCTGGCCCAAAATAGGGCGCACCGGCGCCGGAATCCCCCTACTTTGCTCCAGAGTAGGGGCAACCCGCACCGGAGATCCCCTACTTTCGTCCAGAACAGGGGGCTCCTACTCTGGAACCCCCCTACTTTCACCCAGAATAGGGGGCTCCCACTCTAGAACCCCCCTACTTTCGCCCAGAATAGGGGGCTCCCACTCTAGAATCCCCCTACTTTGCCCCAGAGTAGGGGCAACCGGCGCTGGATCTCCCCTATTTTGTCCAGAGTACGGGCAACCGGCGCAACAGCTCCCCCTCTTCTGTCCAGAATGCGGGCAACCAGCGCCGCAGCTCCCCTACTTTGCCGGCAGTCTCTCCCATCGCGGAGAGAGGATGTCGGCCCCGACCGGACGGCTCACCGTTCACGGGATCTGTGCTAGCCTTTCGCGGTCTCCTCTCTCTTCCTCCGATGAGCCAGAGCCCTGAGCTCCAACCGCAGATCGGTCCGCGAGCCGTGTCGGGCTCGAACGAGGAGTACGCCGAGCTGCGGGCGACGCTCGCCCGGGTCGCGCTCTCCTCCTGCCGCAGCGCCGCCGGCGCCGTGGTGGGAGGCGAAGGGGTGATGAGCCTCACCCGTGCCTTCTTCGCCGCCGGAGCGGCGGTGGTGGTCGGCAGCCTCTGGCCGCTGCGCGACGACGACGCCGAGTCCTTCTTCGCCGTCTTCTACGATCACCTGGCCGCGGGCGAGACTGCCGCCACCGCCTTCTCGGCCGCGCAGCGGGAACGGGTCCGCGCCGGGGCGCCAGCCCAGGCCTGGGCCGGCTTCGTCCTCTCCGGCAACGGCCAATGGCGGCTGCCCCCGGCCCCGCGGCGCGCTCCCCGAAGCCCCGGTCTCCTGAGGCTCGTTGGAGGGTTGCTGCTCGCCCTACTGACCGGGTATCTCCTACGCCGGCGGCTCCGGGCGAAGGCGGCCGCATCGCCGAGGTGGAATCGGCGGTCGCGAGCAGGCCTCAGATCTGCCGTTTCCGACCCGCGAGATCGGTGAGATCGGCGGCGTCCAGGTGCCCGTCGGCGAACAGATGGCCCATCTTCTCCCGCTTGGTCCGCAGGTAGAAGAGGTTCTGGGCGTTGGGGGGGATGAGGAGCGGCACCCGGCCCGCCACCTCGATGCCGGCCTCGGCGAGCGAGCGGACCTTCTTCGGATTGTTGGTCAGCAGGCGGATACCGTTGACCCCGAGGGTTTGGAGCATGCGGGCGGCGAAACGGTAGTCGCGCAGATCCGCCGGGAAGCCCAGCCGCTCGTTGGCCTCCACGGTGTCCAGCCCCTCTTCCTGGAGCGCGTAGGCGCGCAGCTTGTTGTAGAGGCCGATCCCCCGCCCCTCCTGGCGCAGGTAGAGCAGCAGCCCGCGCCCCTCGGCGGCGATGGCCCGGAGCGCCGCCGCGAGCTGCGGGCCGCAGTCGCAGCGCAGCGAGCCCAGCACGTCGCCGGTCAGGCACTCGGAGTGCAGGCGGGTGAGCACCGGCCGGCCGTCGTCGATCTCGCCCATGGCGAGCGCCACCTCCTCCCGGTCGCTCGCCGGGTCGGCGAAGGCCATGACGGTGAAGGTTCCGTACCGCGTCGGCAGGATGGCCCGCGCCACCTTGAGGTCGTACCGGGGATTGGCGATCGCTGGCTCGATCATGGGTCTGACATCTCCGCGTGCTACAAGCTGAAGTGCGCTCCCCTGCAGAAGCGGGACAGCTGATTCGAAATTGCCTACCGTGTAATCTTAAATGTATAGTTCATTCCTCGCAACCCTTGTCACGCCGGGATCGCCGTGCACACTTCCATTCATTGAAGCCTGAGGGCGAGCCACGATGGACGCGACGGAGGCGACGACGAGAGGTCCCCGGAGCGGCGAGCCGGGGCCGGACGATGCCGCCGCCGCCGGCGTCCTCTATCCCGTCCGCACCCTCTTCGCCGACGTCCTGCACTTCGTCCGTCCCTACCGCGGCCGGTTCGCCCTCACCCTCCTCGTTCTGCTGGCCAGCGAGCTGTCCGGCCTCTATCCCGGCTGGGCGCTGGGGAAGATGGTGACCCTCCTCGTCCATGCCGGGGGGCCCGGGGACACCGCGGAACGCCGGTTCTGGCTCCTGCTGGCGCTCTGGGCGGTTTTCGGCTGCGGGCATTACCTGCTGCGCGAGCTGGGCCACTACCACGGCTTCCAGATCGCCGAGAAGGCCGGCCTGGACGCCAAGGTCGCCGCCCTGCGCCACCTCTTCGCCCTCGACCTCGACTGGCACGAGCGCGAGAACACCGGCAACCGCATGAAGCGGATCGCCAACGGCGAGGACGGCGTCCACCAGCTCCTGCGCATGGCGCTCGGCCAGCTCCTCCCCGCCCTGGTGAGCACGGTGGGGGCCGTCGCCGTCCTCTTCGCCGTCAACCGCCCGCTGAGCGCTGCCCTGCTCCTCTTCATCCTCGTCTACTACCCGCTCTCCCACTGGCTGACCCGCCATGCCCTGCGCGAAGCGGTGGTCGTCCACCAGCGCGAGGAGGCGCTCGAGGGCTTCTCCTTCGAGGCGGTGTCGAACATCCTCACCGTCAAGGCCCTCCGCCTGGGCGGCGCCCTCCATCGCCTTCTCGTCGCGACCGTCGGGCGGCTGATGGAGAGCATCCGGCGGCGGATCTTCGTCTACCGCATCCGCGAAGGCTCGGTCAACCTCTACGCCACCCTCTTCCGGCTCCTCGCCACCGCCTACATCGGCTACGGCATCCTGCATCTGCATTTCGAGATCGGCCTCCTGGTCCTCTTCAACACCTACTTCGACAACGTCTGGCGGGCCACCTCCGACCTCTCCTACGTCTCGAACGAGACCCAGGTCCGGGCCGTGGCGGTGAGCCGGATGATGTCCATCCTGAACGCCCGGCCGGTCCTCGAAACCATGGGCAGCCGGCCGATGCCGCCGGACTGGCGGCAGATCTCCCTCGCCGGCGTCACCTTCTCCTACCAGGATCAGCCCGTGCTCCAGGACTTCGACCTGACGATCCACAGAGGCGAGCGCATCGGCATCGTCGGCCCCTCCGGGGCGGGCAAGACGACGCTCTTCCAGCTCCTCTTGAAGCTGCGCGCCCCCGACCGCGGGGAGATCCTCGTCGACGACGTACCGCTCGCCGCCATCGACCGCGCCGACTACCTGCGGACGACCGCCGTCGTCCTCCAGGAGACCGAGGTGTTCAACCTGCCGCTCGCCGACAACGTCCTGATCGCGACCGAGGAGCGGCCCGGGCTCTCCGCGACCGAGCGCCGGCAGCGCCTCGACCAGGCCCTCGCCATCGCCAACCTGACCGACCTCGTCCGCCTTCTGCCGCAGGGGGTGGACACCCCGATCGGCGAGAAGGGAGTGCGCCTCTCCGGCGGCGAGAAGCAGCGGCTGGGCATCGCCCGGGCGGTCTACAAAGAGCCGGCTCTCCTCCTCTTGGACGAGGCCACCTCGAACCTCGACAGTCATGCCGAGGGGCTCATCCAGGCCGCCCTGGAGCGCCTCTTCGAGCAGGTGACGGCGGTGGTCATCGCCCATCGCCTGTCGACCGTGCGCAGCCTCGACCGCATCGTCGTCCTGGACGGCGGCCGGCTGGTCGAGCAGGGGTCTTTCCAGGACCTGCTCGACCACCGGGGGCTCTTCTACGAGCTATGGCGCGAGCAGGTCGCGAAGATCGACCCGGTCCCGACCGGAGAGGAAGCGCCGCCATGCCCTGCCTGACCACCCGCCTCCGGGGCGGTGGGCTGCCCCCGAAGACGCTCTGCCTGACCTACGACGACGGGCCGGGGCGGACGGCGGGTCCGGGCCTCGGTCCGCGGACCGACGAGCTCGGCGCCTACCTCTTCGCCCAGGGGATACCGGCGACCTTCTTCGTCCTCGGCCAGCGGGCCGCCACCGCCGCGGACCTGCTGGCCCAACTGCGCGGCTGGGGGCACCGGATCGCCAACCACACCGCAACCCACGCCGATCTCCCCGCCCTCCTTCCCGACAGCGCGGCGGTGGTCGCCGAGGTCGCCGAGGTCGCCGATGACCACGAAGGCGACCCCCTGCTCCTCCGGCCGCCCTTCGGCGCCTGGTCGAGCGAGGTGGCGACGATCCTCGCCGCCGATCCCCGGACCCGCCGCTACACCGGCCCGGTGCTCTGGGACGTCGACGGCAAGGACTGGGAGCACTGGCGCGACGGCGCCACCGCCGAGACCTGCGCCGACGCCTACTTCGCCCGTATCGAAGAGGCGGGGAGCGGCATCGTCCTCCTCCACGACAGCTCGGCCGAGGAGGCGCTGGCGCGGGTGAACAACACCTACGCGCTGACCCGCCTCCTCGTCCCACGGCTGGTCAAGCACGGCTACCGGTTCCTCCCCCTGGACGAGGCGCCGGAGATCCGCGCCGCGCTCCAGGCGCAGACGAGCCCCGCGGCGACACCGGCCGGAGCGCTCCCGTGAGGGTCCTCTTCGCCGACACCTGGGCCTCCTACCCCCTGGCCCTCGCCGGCGGGCACCGGGTCAACCACTGCGTGCTCCGCGCCCTCGCCGCCCAGCCCGGCGTCCTCTGCCAGGCGCTCATCCCCAAGCTCGCCCAGGGGACCCCCGGCCCCGAGTACTACCCCAACCT
>DASQPA010000497.1:0-3203 GCA_035644215.1 Thermoanaerobaculia bacterium | reverse complement strand
TCGTCGCCATCCGCCTGTTCTTCGCGGTCGGCTCGATCCACGACCCGGCGGGCAAGGAAGGACTGGCGGCGCTGACCGCCCAGATGATCGGCGAGGCCGGGACCGCCAAGCGGTCGTACCAGGAGCTCGCCGAGGCGCTCTATCCCATGGCGGCCTCGATCGACACCAACGCCGACCGCGAGGTGACGGTCGTCGCCGGCCGGATTCACAAGGACAAGCTGGCCGACTACACCGCCCTGCTGGAGGAGGCGCTGCTCCATCCCGGCTTCGCCCAGGGCGACTTCGAGCGCAACAAGGAGCAGCTCGTGGCCTACCTGACCACCACCCTGCGCTCCTCGGACGACGAGCTTCTGGGGCTGGAGGCGATCCAGGACGCGATCTTCGCCCACCATCCCTACGGCCACCCGGTGGCCGGCACGGTCGAGGGGCTGAAGAACATCACCCTGGACGACGTGAAGAATTTCTATCGCGAGCACTACACCCAGGCCAACCTGATGCTGGGGGTGGCGGGCGGCTATCCGGCCGGCTACGTCGAGCAGCTGACGAAAGACCTCGCCGCCCTGCCGGCCGGGCAGCCGGGAAGGAAGGAGCTGCCCCCCGCGCCCACCTCGACCGGCCGCAACTTCCACCTGATCGACAAGCCGACCGCCTCGGTGGGCATCCACTTCGGCTACGCCCTGCCGATCAACCGCTCGAACCCCGACTACTACCCGCTGATGGTCGCCAACAGCTACCTGGGCGAGCACCGCACCATGCACGGCCGGCTGATGCAGCAGCTGCGCGAGGCGCGGGGCCTGAACTACGGTGACTACTCCTATATCGAGTTCTGGCATCTGCCGCCGCGGACCAGCAAGCCGAGCCCCAACGTGCCGCGCCGGGAGCAGTACTTCTCGGTCTGGGTCCGGCCGGTGGTGCCGGACACGGCCCACTTCGCCGTGCGCGACGCCCTCTACGAGGTCGAACGGCTGCGCGACCAGGGGATGACCCAGGCGGAATTCGACCTGACGCGTGAGTTCCTCCTGAACTACTCGCGGCTCTGGGCGCAGACCCTCCAGGACCGGCTCGGCTTCCTGCTCGACAGCCGCTTCTACGGCATGCCCTCCTACATCGACGAGATCCAGAGCCGGCTGCCGAAGCTCACCGTCGAGGAGGTCAACCGGGCGGCGAAGAAGTACCTGCAGACGGACAACTTCGAGGCCGTGGTGGTGACCAACCACGCGGCGGACTTCAAGGCGACCCTGGAAAAAGAGCAGGCGAGCCCGATGAAGTACAACAGCCAGCCCGCCGCCGCCGTCCTCGAAGCCGACAAGACCATCGAGGCCCTGAAGGTCAAACCGACCTCGATCGAGATCATCCCGATCGCCCAGATGTTCGAGAAGTAGGATCGGCTGACTTAAACGGAAGGACCCGAAGCACCCGGGGGCGAAAGCTCCCGGGCGTTTTTGTTCTAGATGAGGTAAAATAGCGCTCATGCGGAACGTCTCGGATCTCAGAATCAGGGCTGTGGTCTTCCAGTCAGGGGAGTGGTGGGTTGCTCAGTGCCTCGAGTACGATCTGGTAACTCTGGCCCGCAAACTGGATGACCTCCCCCGAGAGCTACGCCGAATCCTGACCGTTCAGATCCTGGCCAGCCTGGAACACGGAATCAAACCCTTCGAGGGCTTCTCGAAAGCGCCGGCACGCTTCTGGAGAATGTACGAGGGTGCCAAAGCGAGGCTCGTGCCGGTGGAAAGCCTGCCGCAGAGCGTGGAGCTCCCTCCGGGATTCGCAAACCTGGCGGTTGAGGCCAGGATCGCCGCCTGAACGTCTCAGGGGCTGTGAAAAAATTAGCCCCCCTACCTCACGGGCCTTCGTAGAGACGTCCCCAGCCGCCGTCCGGAACCTCCCCGGAACCACTGCCGTCGGGGCGTCTCCGCAGGCCGGAAACGCCTCGGTCCCGGCGGCGTTGGAGACGCCCCGACGGCGGGGTAACGGCAAAGATTTCGATAGCGCCTGGGGCGTCTCTACGGGAATCTCCGCGTGCGCCCCGATTTTTTCACAGCCTCTCAGCCTGGCAACGTGAAATACCGCACCGCCGACCCCAGCTCCACCCGCGGCCCCGCCGCGAGGGTCAGATCCTCGTCGTGCTGGCTGCACATCCCGGCGGGTGGATGGGGGAGCATCACCGTGGTTGAGCCCTTGGCGCTCCAGCCCACCACGACCGCCATGCCATCCGGCCGCCGGAAGAGGTAGAGCCGGGCCGGTTCCGGAGCGGGGAGCACCGCTTCCAGAGAGGTCCCGTCGAGCTCGCGGACCAGGGTCTTCAGGGCGTGGAAGCTCGGCCGGCGGCGCGGCCGTTTGGGATCGGCCGGGTCCATCAGGCCGTAGCCCTTGGCGACGAGCTGCCACCAGTACACCCGCTCGACCAGGCCGGTGCCCAGGGTGAGCAGGTAGTAGCGGGCCAGGTAGTCGGCCTGCTCCTCCTCGCCGACCGCGACGGCACGGCCGGCCGGCGAATGGGGTCCTTCGGAGAGCGGCCAGTTGACCTCGGTGATGATGCAGCGGCCGGCGGCGTTCCTCGCGGTCTCGGCGATGGCTCTCAGGAGCACCACCTTGTCGACCGTGTCGAAACCGGCCTGCCGGTTCTCGGGCGCGCCGCGGCGGTCGACGTAGAGGAGGCTGGAGACGGCGTCGAAGGACAGACCCGGGCGCTTCAGGTTCAAAACGGCGGCGGTGACATGGTGCTCGAAGTCGATCACCGCCGGCCCCAGGATCTCGATCCCCTCCCGACGCCGCAGGATCTCCGCCGCGGACGTGGCGAGCTCCACGTACTCCCCGAGATTCCACACCCCCCACTTGCTGCGGTTGATGGCGTGGCCGATCTCGAAGCGCCGGCCGTAGGGCGAGAACCGCTCGGCGATCTCCTCGATCGCCGCCCGCCAGCGGGCCGGATCGCGGACCAAGTCGCGGTTCTGGGGAAGGGCGAAGGTCAGCTCGTGCCCCCGGGAGGCGAGGTCCCGCGCCAGCTCCTCTTCCGCCGCGTGGTCCGTCTCCCAGGGATGGAGCCGGAGCAGCACCGGCAGCGGCGGCGTTCCCTCGCCCAGCTCGGCGAGCGCCCGGGGGACGACCTCGGGAGCCTCCGGGTGCGGGCGGACCGCCACCCCCACCCCGCCCCAGGGGACCGGCCGGGTGTGGAGGTCGGCCTGGAGCTGCCGGTAGCGGGT
>DASQPA010000496.1:0-4271 GCA_035644215.1 Thermoanaerobaculia bacterium | reverse complement strand
AGCTGAAGCGCCAGAGCAAGGGGAGTCACGAGATCTGGCATAACCCGAGTCAGAATCGGTCGACTGTCGTTCCCCGACATGCAGGCGATCTACCTCCAGGCACCCTTCGCGCAATTCTCAAAGGCTTAGGTATCTCGCTGGACGATCTCACCTCCAGATAGCCCGGGCCGCCCCCATCGGGGATAGGGATATTCATCCGCCCCCGCCCCCCGCGCCGTAGAGGGGGGTATGGAACGGCGCTCCGTCTTCGTCACCGGTGGCACGGGCTACCTGGGCCGGGCGCTCCTGCCGGTGCTCCTCTCCCGCGGACACACGGTGCGGGCGCTGGCGCGGCCGGGCTCGGAGCGGAAGGTCCCGCTGGGGTGCCAGGCGATCGTGGGCGATCCCCTGGAAAGCGCGTCGTTCGCCGGGCAGATCGCTCCCGCCGACACCCTCGTCCACCTGGTGGGGGTCCCCCATCCCTCGCCTGCCAAGGCCGCTCTCTTCGAGAGCGTCGACTTCGCCTCGATCCAGGCCACCGTGGCGGCGGCGAAGAGCGCCGCGGTGCGGCACCTGGTCTATTTGAGCGTGGCCCACCCGGCCCCGGCGATACGGGCCTACTGGGGGGTGCGGGTCCGTGGCGAGGCGCTCATCGCGGCCGCCGGGCTTTCCGCCACCTTCCTCCGCCCGTGGTACGTGCTCGGCCCCGGGCACCGCTGGCCGGTCGTCCTCCTCCCGGTCTACGCCCTCCTCGAACGCCTGCCGCCGACCCGCGAGACGGCCCGCCGGCTCGGCCTGGTCACCCTGGCCCAGATGGTCGAGGCCCTGGTCTGGGCGGTCGAGCATCCGGTGGAAGGAATCCGGGTGGTCGACGTGCCGGCGATCCGGCGGGGTGGGCCGTAGATGGGCGCCGCGGGGTGGTTCTCCACGCGGACCGGAGCTTCTCCTCTCCAGGGCGCCGAACGGATGCTCCAGCTTGGATACGGCTTCAGCGAGGTACCTCGCGAAGCGATCGGTAAGGGCTGCGAAAACCGCGTCGCACCATCTCTGCCAGAAGAGTGTCCGCCTCTTGCAGGTTGAGGACCTGCTGCAAGACAAGGCGATCCAGAACGCCCAGGGAACCAGAGATCTCGAGACCGAGGGAACGGCCGAGCGATCTGGCTTCCCAGTCATCGGTCAGGACGAGGAACCCCCGAAAGACGGACGCCGCGATGCAAGCGGCTTCTCCGGCACCCAGCTCACCGCTGATCTCGGCGGCCCGAGCCTCTTCCCGCTCGGTCAGGTCGAGAATCTTCAGCCAGGACCAGTCGCAGGCAGGAACCAGCCCTCGGCGGACCCCCATCTCCAACTCGTTCCAGACCGGAAGCGGAGCGGCAAGATCCGGATAGACCGACCTCAGGAGGTCGGGCCGCTGGAGCTGGGCAAAGTTGTTCAGGACCGTCGTGTCTGCGATGGACGGCATGCGGGGAACTGGAACTGTTCAGGCATGTCGGCGTGCGACGGCGATTTCGGCCTGCGCGTCCTCGATCGAGCGGGCTCCTCGGCGGAGCGGAATCTCGAGCCGCCGGAAGCTCTCCTCGAGCTCGAAGCGGGAAAGTTGCAACAACTCGGCTGCCTTGCCCAGATTGATCCTCTCGGCGAGGTAGTCGCGGAGCACCTGGGCTTCGCGAAGATCATCGGGGCCGTTGGCGCCTCCGCCGGCGGTACAAAGGGCAAGGGCTCGCAAGAGCCGGTAGTCGAGAACGTCCAGGAGGACGATGCGCTCCTCCCCCTCGCTGGCAACGACGGCGAGCTCCCCCCCCTGCACCCGGTCGAGGATCTCTCGGGTCCTCTGCGATAGGTCGGATGGGGAGATGGTCGTCCGCGTCATGAAGGGCGCCTCCTCATAAGAGTACCTCACACAAGGCGGGTTCCCAACCCGATAGCTGATCTAGAACAAATCTGTACAAGCGAGCCAGATTTTTCCCTGGGAGCGCCGGCGTCCCCGCCGGCCGGGCGGGGGGAAAAGAGCCGGCGAGGACGCCGGCGCTCCCAGGGATACTCCTCGACGATTTGAGGTCTGTGACCCCGCTAGCTCCCTCGCCCGACTCATCCAGAGCGTCTCCTGAGCGTGCTAAGCTTTCTCCGGGAAAGGAGACCGGGGATGTCGCTGCCCGCCGTCGCGCTCCACCATTTTACCCGTGAGGAGTACCAGCGCATGGGCGCCGCGGGGTTGTTCCCCACGCGGACCGAGCTGATCGAGGGAGCCGTCTACGACATGTCGCCCCAGAAGAGCTCGCATGCGGTCGCCGTCAGCCTGGCCGAGGCGGCTCTGCGCTCGGCGTTCGGCGCTGGCGCCTACCTCCGGGTCCAGATGCCGCTCGCCTTGGGCGAGGACTCCGAGCCGGAGCCCGACGTCGCCGTGGTCTCCGGCAGCCCTCGCGACTACCTCGCCAATCACCCGGGGACGGCCCTCCTGGTGGTCGAGGTCGCCGACACCTCGCTGCAGCACGACCGCAACCGCAAGCTCCCGCTCTATGCCCGATGCGGGATTCCTGAAGCCCTGTTGATCGACCTGATCCGGCCGGCCGTCGAATGGCACCGCGACCCCGGTCCGGAGGGATATCGCTTGCGCACCGTGTTCCGCCGCGACGAGACCCTTGCCCTTCTGGCCTGCCCCACGGCCGCTATCGCCGTGGCGGACCTGCTGCCCTGACCGCGCCGGCCTCCCCAACTACATGGAAGCAGCGACTCGCGAGAGGGAGCCTGGCACCCTGTCAGGGACTGCCCAGATCGGTATTCTGAATCAGAATCCAGCCGTTTGGATGCGGTGCCGTAGAGCCCGAGACGCTTCTCCGCGGGCGGCGCTTTCTGGCGGGGTGGTCCGGCAGTTGCAGGCCAGGTCGCAGATTGCAACGCTGAGGGAGACCTCAGCCGACCAGAAAGAGAGGATCACGATGAAGAAGGACCGCAAGCCCCAGAAGCTCACTCTTTCCCGGGAGACCCTGCATCGCCTCGCGGAGCAGGCCCTGCGGGAGGCGAACGGCGCCGTCGGCACCCGGATCAGCTGCGACATCTACACCTGCTGGAACACCTGCCCCACGCTGGTCAACTGCTAGAGCCCAGGCCGGAGCCCCGTTCCTCCCCGGAGCGGGGCTCCGCGCCGCGCCGGCCTCCCGTACCGGCTTGCCTCGGGGCACGGCCTCGTCCTAAAGTCCATCCCGCCATGGCCCAAAACGATCTCGACACCCTGCGGTCCCTGCTCCGCCAGCTCCTGACCGCCACCCGCATCCCGGTCCGCGAGATCGAGCGCCGAATCGGGGTCGGCCATGGCAACTTCTATGCGATCCTCGACGGCTCACTGGATCTGCGGGTCCATCACCTGCTGGCGATCGCCCGGCTGCTCGAGGTCCCCCCGGGAGAGCTGCTGGCGGCCGGCTGCCCGCGTTCCAACGAGAGCGCGAAGCACCACGTGGACGACTGGCTGGGCCGGCCGCGCCCGCAGTCCGGCACCCCGACGGCCGTGTCCGCGGAGATGGTCGAGATCATCCGCACCGCGGTCCGCGAAGAGGTCGCCGGCCAGATCCGGGGGCGACGTTCCTGAGCGGCGAACGACCGGCCTCGCAGGCCGAACGGGGTCGGCGTGCCGGCGCGGCACGTGGAGGCGTCATGGACGGACTCATGATACCCTCCCGGCATGACTCGGTCACGGTCTTTGGACACGCGAGATCCGCTCTAGACCCTCGTTCTCTGTGCCCGATCTCCAGTCGCTCTTCTCCGCGGAAGCCCTGAGGACCGCCGCCCGCCTCCTCGAGCGCGGGCGGGTCGAGAGCTTCACCTTCTTCCGCGGCGGCCTGGCCGGGGACGTCGTCGCCCCCAACGGCCGGGTCTTCGCCGTCATGCTCGCGCTCGACCGCGCCGGCCAGTTCCTGGCGGCCCTCTGTCCCTGCTCGCCCGCTCTCCGCGCCGGCCGGCTCTGCCCCCACCTCGCCGCGCTTGCGATGGCCGGCGGTACCTCCGTCTCGCCGGAAGCTCCGGCTCTCGGCCCGCAGGAGCGCTTCGAGCGGAGCCTCTTCTTCCTCTTCGCCCGCGCCGCCTTCGACGACGGAGACAAGAGCCTTCCCGCACCGCCGCCGCCGCTCCCCGCCACGTGCGCGGCCAAGGAACAGATCCTCCGCCGCTGGACCGTCACCCCCGAGGAGGAGGCCCTGGAGCGTTCGGGCGGGAGGACCCACCAGCAGGCCTGGGAGGGCTCCCCCTGGTACGCCTGGGCCAAGGGGTGGTTCGCGGCGCAGGGAGCGGCGTGGGACGGA
>DASQPA010000495.1:0-7930 GCA_035644215.1 Thermoanaerobaculia bacterium | reverse complement strand
CATCCCCACGCCGACGGCGGTGGACGTGCCGCCCACTCCGGGGATCGCCGCCCCCCTTCCCACCGATACCTTCGGCGTCGGCGATACGGTCGCCCTCGCGGGGAGCGCGACCGATGCGCAGGGCACAGTGCTCCCCGGAAGCGCCCTCTCCTGGACCGTCCTCCTCCACCAGGGCGGCCAGGCGCAGACGGTCTTCGGCCCGGCCTCGGGGGCGAGCGTCTCCTTCACCGCGCCGCCGCCGTCGAGCCTCGCCGCGGCCGTGGACGGCTACCTGGAGATCCAGCTCACGGCGACCGATTCCGCGGGCCTGTCGAACACCGTCCGCCAGCGGCTCGACGCCGCCCACGTCCCCCTGACCTTCGCCACCCAGCCGGCCGGCCTCACCCTGACGATCAACGGCGCCGCCGCGGTGGCGCCGCAGAGCTTCACCTCCTGGCGGGGCTACCCGATCGACCTCGCGGCGTCCTCGCAGAACGGCGCCGGCGGGCAGAGCTACCTCTTCCAGTCCTGGTCGGACGGCGGCGGCGCGGCCCACACCCTGGTGACCCCGGCCTCGCCGACGGTCGACATCGCGTTCTTCCAGCTCTCGCAGGCGACCGGTCCCCTGTCCTTCTTCACCGTGGACCCCTGCCGGATGATCGACACGCGCCGGTCTCCGGGCCCGATGGGCGGTCCGCCCCTCCTCGCCGGCCAGCTGCGGGCCTTCACGTTCCCCGGGGTCTGCAAGATCCCGCCGGGGGCGCGGACACTGGCGGTCAACGTGACCGTGGTCAACCCGACGAGCGCCGGCCATCTCACCGTCCATCCGGCGGATCAGGCGGCGACGACGACCAGCATCCTCAACTTCACGCCGGGGGTGACGCGAACGAACAACACCCTCCTCGACCTCGGCCAAACCGGCGCCGTGGCCGTGATCTACGTCGGGCAGCGGGGGACGGTCGATTTGATCGTCGACGTCGTGGGGTTCTTCGAGTGAGCCGGAGCGGTCGACGCCGGAGCCGGGGGTACCCACCTACCGCACCGCATAGAGGTTGTACCGGTCGGTGCCGCGATAGAGCTCCTCCTGCTCGACGGTCACCGTGAAGCCCTGGGCGCGGAAGCGCTCGGTCATCTCCCGCAGCCGGTCGCCCAGGTCGTGGACCTCGACCACCGCCTGCCGGATCTTCGGCCAGTCCCCCTCCGGGCCTTCCGCCAGCCCCTCCAGCACCTCGGCCTCGCTCTTCTCGACGTCCACCTTGAGCAGGTCGATGCGGTCCACCCCGTGCTCGGCGAGGATCTCATGGAGGGTCCGCACCGGACGGACCCAGCTTTCGCTCACGAACCGCTGGTCCAAGAGCTCCTCCTCGTGGCGCAGGACCGCGGCCCGGGCGGACGCCTCCGCGCGCCCCTGGGCGAGCTGGTTGTGCATCAGGGTGCGCAGGGCGGCCCGTTCCTGGTCCGCATCGGGATGGAAGGAGGACATCCCCGAGCTGTGGGGGTAGAAGGTCAGCTCCGCCTCCCCCGGCCGCGCCCCCAGGCCGCAGTCGAAGAGTCGCACCTCGCCCGTGCACCAGGCGGTGTTCTCCTCCAGGAGGGCGAACAGGGGGGGCGCCGGCTCGAAGGCGAAGATCCGGCTTCCCGGGAAGTGGTGGTCCACGAAGACGCTGAACAGGCCGATGTTGGCGCCGACGTCGAAGACTGTGGCGCCGGGGGCCAGGGTGATGCCGTGCTGGAGGTAGGTCCGCTTCTCGAAGATGTCCTCGTAGAATTGGCGCAACTCCGCCTTCGACTGATAGGCGACGTTCATGCCGTTGGGCAGAGTGGCGCGGCGGAGCGAGATGGGCGGCATGGGTTGCGACATTCTACCCCATCCATTGACTTTGATATCTTGCTGCCTCATAGTGTCCAAAGATGTCCATTCAATAGGACCTTTGGGATACCGGAGAAGCGGCGATGAAGCTCACGGTCCGCGACGCGGCCGACCTGCTCGGCGTCTCGGAGAAAACGATCTATCGCTGGATCCAGGGCGGGAGCATCCCGGCCTACAAGATCAGCGACCAGTACCGCTTCAACCGCGCCGAGCTGCTCGAATGGGCGACCTCGCAGCGGCTGAACGTCTCGCCGCGCATCCTGGAGGAGCCGGAGAGCGAGCGCACTCCCCTGCCGGGGCTCGCCGAGGCGCTCCAGCGCGGGGGGGTCCACTACCGGGTCTCGGGGCAGACCAAGGAGGCGACCCTGCGCTCGGTGGTCGCCCTGCTGCCGCTGCCTGACGAGGTGGACCGGGCGTTCCTCCTGAACGTGCTCCTCGCCCGCGAGGCGCTGGGCTCGACCGGCATCGGCGACGGCATCGCCATCCCTCACGTCAGGAACCCCATCGTCCTCCACGTCGAGCAGCCCATCGTCTCGCTCTGCTACTTGGAGGACAAAGTCGACTACGGCGCCATCGACGGCAAGCCGGTGCGCATCCTCTTCACACTGGTCACCCCCACGGTCCGCGCCCACCTCCATCTCCTGTCGCGCCTCGCCTACCTCCTGCGCCAGCCGCGCTTCCACGACGCCGTCGAGGCCGAGGAGCGGCGCGAAACGATCCAGGCCCTGGCGCGCGAGATCGAGGCCTCGATCCCGGTGACCCGGTGAGCGCACGGCTCGTCCTCCTCGCCGCCCTCCTTCAGGCCCTGAGCGGCCTGCCGGCGATCTTCGCCGGGCGCACGCGGCGCGACCGGCGGACCGGCCGGCGCGACCGCCCGGCGGTCAGGACCGCGGAGTTGGCCTCCGCCGCGCTCGCCGGGCTCGGAAGCGGCGTCGGCCTGGTCGCCCTCGGCGGCTTTCTTGCCGGCGCCGGTGGCGCTCCGGTCTCCCTCGCCTGGGGGCTGCCGGGAGCCCGCCTCGACGTGGCCGTCGACGGCCTCTCGGCGCTCTTCCTCCTGCCGCTCTTCGTCGTCTCCGGTCTCGGAGCGGTCTATGCCACGGCCTACTGGTCGCCGGCGCGGCACCCCCGGAGCGCCCCGGCTCTGCGCGGCTTCTATGGCCTGACCACCGGGGCGATGGCCGTCGTGCTCGTCGCGAGGAACGCCCTCCTCTTCCTCGCCGCCTGGGAGGTCATGGCGCTCGGCGCCTACTTCCTGGTGACCGCGGAGCGGCATCGGCCCAAGGTCCGCGCCGCCGGCTGGCTCTATCTCGTCGCCACCCACAGCGGAACGCTGGCGCTCCTGGCGCTCTTCGCCCAGCTGGCGCGCCTCCACGGCGGGAGCTTCGAGCTGGCGCCGTTTCCCCCCGGGCTCGCGGGCACTGCCGCGGGCGGCCTCGTCTTCGCCCTGGCGCTCGTCGGCTTCGGGCTCAAAGCGGGAATCCTGCCGCTCCACGTCTGGCTGCCCGGCGCGCACGCCGCCGCGCCGAGCCACGTTTCCGCCCTGATGTCGGGCGTCGTCCTGAAAATGGGGATCTACGGCCTGGTGCGGGTCCTCACCCTCTTCCCCGATCCGCCGCTCGCCTGGGGTCTCACTCTCCTGGCCGTAGGCGCCGTCTCCGGGGTCCTGGGAGTCGCCTTCGCGCTCGGCCAGCACGATCTGAAACGCCTCCTTGCCTACCACAGCATCGAGAACATCGGGATCATCGTCCTCGGCCTGGGTCTGGGCTTCGCCGGCCGCACGCTCGGCCAGCCGGCTCTCGTCGTCCTGGGGTTCGGCGGCGCCCTCCTCCACGTCGTTAACCATGCGCTCTTCAAGGGGCTCCTCTTCCTCGGCGCCGGGGCGGTCCTGCATGCCACCGGCACCCGTGAGATGGACCGCATGGGCGGGCTGTTGAAGCGGCTGCCGTGGACCGCCGCGACCTTCCTCGTCGGGGCGGTGGCGATCTGCGGCCTGCCGCCGCTCAACGGCTTCGTCAGCGAGTGGCTCCTCTACCTGGGATTCCTGCGCTGGACGGCCGGTTCCGGACCCGGGGGGCTGACCCTCGCCGCGGCCGGCGCCGCGGCCACCCTGGCGCTTATTGGAGGGCTGGCGCTCACCTGCTTCGTCAAGGCCTTCGGCGCGGTCTTCTTAGGGCAGCCGCGGACGAACAGGGACGAACACGGACGAACACGAGAGGCCGGAGCCATGATCGCGCCCATGGTCGCGCTCGCCCTGCTCTGCGCGGCGATCGGCCTGGCGCCCTGGGCCGTGGCGCCGCTCGTCGACCAGGCCCTCCGGGCGGTGGGAGCGGCCGGCCGCCTGGCCCAGACCGCGCCGCTCGGGGTTCTCGGGGGCGCGCAACTCGCCGTCGCCGCGGCCGTGGGCCTCGCGGCCTGGGGGCTCAGCCGCCTCGTCCGCAGGGGGCAGCGGCAGGAACGAGCGGCCACGCGTCCCACGATTGGCGGCGTCGGAACCTGGGACTGCGGCTACGCCGCCCCCACCCCGCGCATGCAGTACACGTCTTCCTCGTTCGCCTCTTGGAGCGTCGGCTTCTTCCACTGGGTGCTGCAGCCGCGGGTTTCCGCTCCGCGGCTCAGCCGGCAGCCGTTCCCCAAGACCGCCCGCTTCCACGGCGAGGTGCCGGACACCGTCCTCGACCGGCTGCTCCTCCCCGCCTTCCGCGGCGGCGCCTGGCTCCTCTCCTGGGCGCGCCTCCTCCAGCGCGGGCACATGCAGCTCTACCTGCTCTACCTCGTCCTCGTCCTCCTCTTCCTCCTCTCCCGGGTCTAGGCCGATGCTCCACCTCGCCGTCCACGAGCTCCTCCTCCTGCTGCTGCCGCCGCTCCTCCTGGGCGTCATCGGCAAGACCAAGGCAGCCTTCGCCGGGCGGACCGGGCCGCCTCTCCTCCAGCCGTACTACGACCTCGTGCGGCTCTTCCAGAAGGGCAGCGTCTTCAGCTCGACGACGACCTGGGTCTTCCGCGCCGGCCCGGCGGTGGGCCTCGCCGCGGCGCTCCTCGCCGGCCAGCTCGTACCCCTGGGCCGCCACGCCGCCCCGGTGTCGTTCCCGGGAGACGTGATCCTCTTCGTCTATCTCTTCGCCCTGGCCCGCTTCACGATCACCGCGGCGGCCTTGGACACCGGCTCGGCCTTCGAGGGCATGGGCGCGGCGCGCGAGGCGAGCTTCGGCAGCCTCGCCGAGCCGGCGCTCCTCTTCGGCCTCCTCGCCCTGGCCCGCCTCGCCGGGGCGTTCTCGCTCGGGGCCATGCTCCACGATCCATGGGGCGCCGGCCGTCTCGCGCGCGGGCCTTCGCTCGTCCTCATCGCGGCGAGTTGGTCGCTGGTCTTCCTGGCGGAGAACTGCCGCCTCCCGTTCGACGACCCCAACACCCACCTGGAGCTGACGATGATCCACGAGGTCATGGTGCTCGACCACAGCGGTCCGGCCTTCGGCGTCATCCTCTACAGCGCCGCCATGAAGCTCTTCGTTTTGGGCGCCCTCCTCCTCCACGTCCTCTCGCCCCTCGGCGGGAGCGAGCCCTGGGTCGACTGGGCGGTCTTCGTCGCCGGGATGCTCCTCCTCGCCGTCGCCATCGGCGTCGTCGAATCGGTCATGGCCCGCCTGCGCCTGGCGCGCGTGCCGCAGGCCCTGGTGACCGCCTCGGTGCTCTCCGCCTTCGGCATGCTCCTCCTGGTCCGGTGACTGCGGGGATCGATTTCATGGCGACGCTGACCGACCCCATCCTGGTGCTCGTGATGCTGTTCAACTTCGTCCTCCTCGGCACGAGCTGGATGAAGGTCACCATCCGCGCCGCCGCGGCCCAGGGCGCCATCCTCAGCCTGCTCCCCCTCTTCGTCCAGGGGCTGTCAGGCTGGCACGCCGTCGCGTTGGCGGCCGCGGCCGTCACCTTGAAGGGCTTCGTGCTCCCCGGCCTGCTGCAGAAGGCGATCCGTGACGTCCACATCCGCCACGAGGTCCAGCCGTACGTGGGGTTTCTCCCCTCGCTCTTCCTCGGCGCCGCCGGCACCGGTCTCGCCGTGGTCTTCGCGGGGAGCCTGCCGCTCGCCCCGGAGCACGTGGGGAGCCTGGTGGTGCCGGCGTCCCTCTCGACCCTCTTGACCGGCCTCCTTCTCCTGACGACGCGCAAGAAGGCCATCTCCCAGGTCGTCGGCTACTTCGTGCTCGAAAACGGCATCTTCATCTTCGGCCTTCTGCTCTTAGACGCCATGCCGTTCATGGTCGAGATCGGCGTCCTCCTCGACCTCTTCGTCGCCATCTTCGTCATGGGGATCATCCTGAACCACATCCGCGACGAGTTCTCGTCGCTCGACACCCAGCTCCTGGCCAAGCTCAAGGATTGAACGCGTGCCGCTCCCTGCCCTGACCGTGCTCATCGTTCTGCCGCTCGCCCTGGCCGCCGTTGCCTTCGCCGTCCCCTCGGAGCGGCTGCGGCCCTTCCTGCTGCCGGTCGGCGCTCTCGCCCATTTCGCCCTGACCCTCGCCGCGGTCGCCGCGATCGCCGCCCGGGGTCCCGCCGCCGGCACCGCCTGGCTCGCGGTCGACCCGCTGGGCGGGCTCGCCCTCCTGGTGGTGAGCGGGCTCTTCACGATCTGCGCGCTCTACGCCCCGGGCTACCTGCTGCTGCGCATCGACCGGAACAACCGCGTCTTCGTCGCCTGTCTCTTCGTCTTCCTGGGGATGGCGTCGGCCGTCACCCTGGCGCAGCACCTGGGCCTCCTCTGGGTGACGATCGAGCTGACGACGCTCGCCACGGCGCCGCTCCTCTACTTCAACCGCAATGCGCGCTCGCTGGAGGCGGCCTGGAAGTACCTGGTCATCGGCTCGGTGGGGATCGCGCTCGCCCTCCTGGGCTCGTTCTTCGTCGCCTACGCCGCCCACCTCTCCAGAAGCGACGAATCGCTCTTCTTCACCTCATTGAACGCCGCCGCCGGTACCGCCGGCTTCTCCCGCCCCTGGCTGCGGGCCGGCTTCGTCTTCCTCCTCGTCGGCTACGGGACGAAGATGGGCCTCGCCCCCCTCCACACCTGGAAGCCCGACGCCTACGGCGAGGCGCCGGGCATCGTCGGCGCCCTCTTGGCCGGCGGGATGACGACCTGCGCCTTCCTCGCTCTTCTCCGCGTCTACGCCGTGCTCGCCGCCGCCGGCGAGGGCGCCTTCGCGCGGCAGCTCCTGGTCTTCCTCGGGCTCCTCTCCCTGGGGTTCGCCGCCGCCTTCATGGTCCGCCAGGGAGACCTCAAGCGGATGCTCGCCTATTCGAGCGTCGAGCACATGGGCATCCTCGCCTTAGGCATCGGGTTGGGCGGGGCCGGCATTTTCGGCGCCCTCCTCCACACGGTCAACAACGCGCTCACCAAGGCCGTGATGTTCTTGGCCGCCGCCAACATCCACCGGGCGTATGGGAGCAAGAACGTCGCCGACATGTCGGGCGCCATGGCGCGCCTGCCGGTCTCGGGGACGCTCTTCCTCCTCGGCTTCTTCGCGCTCTCCGGTTCGCCGCCCTTTGGGCCGTTCCTCAGCGAATTCACCATCCTGAACGCGGCGATCGGGACGGGGCGCTACGCCATCGCCGCCGCCTTTCTCGTCCTCCTCGGCGTGATCTTCATCGGGATGGGCGCCACGGTTTTGGGCGTCGTCCAGGGAAGCCCGGGAGCGGCGGCGCGGCGCACCCCGTACGTCGACCGCCTGCGCAAGACCTTCCCCATCCTCCTGGCAATGGGCCTCGTGCTCCTCCTAGGTCTGTGGATTCCCGCCCCGCTGGAGCGCCTGCTGCGCGAGGCGGCGAGGAGCCTGGAGGTCCGGCCGTGAGCGAAGTCTTCGCCAGCACGAGAAACGGTGTCGCCCTCCCCCTGGCGCACCTCCCCAGGACCGCGCTCGCCGAGCTCCGCCGGGCGGTCGTCGATCGCGTCGCGGCCGGACGGCGGCTCGCCGCGCTCTTCGCGGCGCTCGACGGCCCCGGGGCGGGCGTTTTTCTCTACGCCGTCCTCGCCGACGATCCCGAGGGCCGCCTGGAGGTGGCGCGCTGCCGCCTGCCGGGCGACGC
>DASQPA010000494.1:0-26991 GCA_035644215.1 Thermoanaerobaculia bacterium | reverse complement strand
TCCTCGGCCTCACCCTGGGGATCGCCCTCCTGACCTCGCTCTACGCCGCCCAGCGGGCCGCGGCGCTCGATCCCATCGAGGCGATGCGGCGATGAGCGTCCCGGTCCGCGCCACCAATCTTACCAAGACCTACGCCGACGGCATCCGGCGGGTCGAGGTCCTGAAGGGGATCGACCTCGCCGTCGAGCCGGGGGAGCTGGTGGCGGTGGTCGGGCCGTCGGGGTCGGGCAAGTCGACCCTCCTCCATCTATTGGGAGCCCTCGACAAGCCGGACGGCGGGGAGGTCGCGATCGGCGGCCAGAGCCTGGCCGGCCTCTCGGGGGCGCGCCTGGCGGCCTTCCGCAATCGCACGATCGGCTTCGTCTTCCAGTTCCACCAGCTGCTGCCCGACTTCACCGCCCTCGAAAACGTCATCCTCCCCGGCCGCATCGCCGGGGGAGAGCCGCGAAAGCTCCTGGCCCGCGCCGTCGGCCTCCTCGCCGAGGTCGGCCTCGCCGATCGGCAGGAGCACTTCCCCAACCAGCTCTCGGGCGGCGAGCGCCAGCGGGTCGCCATCTGCCGCGCTCTGATGCTCGAGCCGCCCCTCCTCCTCGCCGACGAGCCGACCGGCAACCTCGACCCGGCAAGCGGCGACCAGGTCTTCGACCTCCTCTTAGACCTCCAGCAACGCCACGGCACCACCGGCCTCCTGGTCACCCACAACCCCCAGATCGCCCTGCGCTGCGCGCGGACCCTGCGGCTGGAGGGGGGAGTGCTCTACCCGGACTGAGAAAGGAATATGTCCCTCCCCTCTTCGGGTTGCCGTTCCTCAGGGGCTACTGTCTTCCTACGCAGCCCCGAGAGGTGCGGAGAGCGGAAAGCGGTGCTAGAATGGCGTACGTTGACTACGGCAACCGGCATTCTTGCGCACCGCTCCTGTGATAGGAATGCAAAAGGTGGCCGTGTACACCTCAGAGGTTGAAGCAAATGTTTGAGAAGTACAACGAAAAAGCCCGCCGCGCACTGTTCTTCGCCCGCTATGAGGCCAGCAAGCTGGGCAGCCGCGTCATCGAGTCCGAGCACATCCTGCTCGGCATCCTGCGGGAGGGGGAGGAAACGGTCGGCGAGATCCTGCGGCGCTTCCAGGTGAAGCCCGAGGACATCCGGCGGGAGATCGAGGGGGAACGCGTCTTCGTCGAGCGCATCTCCTCGACCGCCGAGCTGCCGCTGTCCGAAGAGTCGAAGAAGATCCTCGCCTATGCCTCGCACGAGGCGGAGAGCATGCTCCACGCCACCGTCGGCTCCGAGCACCTGCTGATCGGCATCCTGCGGGTCGAGGGGTGCATGGCCATGCGCATCCTCACCCAGCACGGCTTCGACGTCTACACGGTGCGGGAAGAGGTGCTCTCGATCGCCAAGGAGCGCGAGGCCTCGCAGCAGAAGAAGGAGCTGCCGTTCCTTTCGGAGTACGGCCGCGACCTGACGGCGCTCGCCGCCGAGTCCGCCTTCGACCCGCTGATCGGCCGTGACGACGAGGTCGACCGCATCATCCAGATCCTCTCGCGGCGCACCAAGAACAATCCCATCCTCCTGGGCGAGCCGGGGGTCGGCAAGACCGCCATCGTCGAGGGGCTGGCCGAGCGCATCATTGAGGGCCGGGTGCCCATCTTCCTCGCCAACAAGCGGATCGTCGCCCTGGACCTGTCGCTGATCGTCGCCGGTACCAAATACCGTGGTCAATTTGAAGAGCGCTTGAAGGGAATCTTAAAAGAGCTCAAGGACAGCAAGGAGCTCATCGTCTTCATCGACGAGATCCATTCGCTGATCGGCGCCGGCTCGGCCGAGGGCTCGCTCGACGCGGCGAACATCCTGAAGCCGGCGCTGTCGCGCGGCGAGATCTCCTGCATCGGCGCGACAACCTTGAAGGAATACCGGAAATACATCGAGAAGGACCGCTCCCTCCTCCGCCGCTTCCAATCGATCCAGGTCGCCCCGCCCACCCCCGAGCAGACGATGGAGATCCTGGAAGGGGTGAAGGACCGCTACGAGTC
The DNA here is from genome assembly GCA_035644215.1 of Thermoanaerobaculia bacterium. Lineage (GTDB taxonomy): Bacteria > Acidobacteriota > Thermoanaerobaculia > Multivoradales > UBA5704 > DASQPA01. The sequence goes on along the minus strand of DASQPA010000494.1, from coordinate 24,961 downwards.
GTTCCACAAGGTGCGCTATCGTCCCGAGGCCCTGCGCACGGCGATCTACCAGTCGAGCCGCTACATCCCGGACCGCCACCTGCCGGACAAGGCGATCGACGTCATCGACGAGGCCGGGGCGCGGGTCAAGCTGCGCCGGGTGCGCGACACCCAGAACCTGCGCCGCCTGGAGCAGGACATCCGCCAGGTGGTCAAGGAGATGAAGGTCGCCATCTCGGACAAGGACTTCGAGCGCGCCGTCTACCTGCGGGAGCGGGAGATCGAGCTGCGCGAGGACCTCGAGCGGATGAACCTCATCGCCGACGAGAGCGGGATTCTCGAGGTTACCCGCCACGACATCGAGGAGGTCATCTCCTCGTGGACCGGCATCCCCGTCGCCGCTCTGCAGAGCGAGGAGGCCGAGCGCCTGCTCAAGATGGAGGACATCCTGCGCCTGCGGGTGGTGGGGCAGGAGCGCGCCATCTCGGCGATCAGCCGGGCCATCCGCCGCTCGCGCCTGGGAGTCTCGAACCCCGAGCGGCCGGTCGGCTCGTTCATCTTCCTGGGTCCCTCGGGGGTCGGCAAGACCGAGGTCGCCCGCCAGCTCTCGGAGTTCCTCTTCGGCAGCCAGCGCACCCTGGTCCGCTTCGACATGAGCGAGTACATGGAGAAGCACGCGGTGTCGAAGCTCATCGGTTCGCCGCCGGGCTACGTCGGCCACGAGGAGGGCGGCCAGCTGACCGAGCGGGTGCGCCGCCAGCCCTATTCGCTCATCCTCTTCGACGAGATCGAGAAGGCCCACCCCGACGTCGCCAACCTCCTCCTCCAGATCCTGGAGGACGGCACCCTGACCGACGCCTACGGCAACCAGGTGGACTTCAAGAACACCCTGGTGCTCATGACCTCGAACATCGGGAGTAAACTCGTCCTGCGCGGCGGTCGCATGGGATTCGGCGAGGGGAGCGAGCAGGCGAGCTTCCAGCGCATCGAGGAGGAGATCCTGGGCGAGCTCCGGCGGACGTTCAGCCCGGAGTTCATCAACCGGATCGACGAGGTGATCGTCTTCAACCCGCTGGGCTCTGAGGAGCTGCGCAAGATCGTCGACATCCTGCTCGACGACGTCAATGGTACGCTCTCCGAGCGCGGCTTGAAGGTGGAGGTTGCGGACGAGGTCAAAGATTGGCTGCTCGCGAAGGCGGGGATCGAGCCCTCGACAGGGGCGCGGCCGTTGCGCCGCACGATCCAGCGCCACATTCAGGACGCCGTCTCGGAGATCCTCATCCACCAGCACGGCGAGGCCATCGAGCTCATCGAGGTCAACCTGCTCGCGGGCGAGCTCAAGTTCCAGGTGCGGGATCCGGCACAAGAGATCCTGGCACGTTAGCGTGGTCGACGTCCTAGAAAACCAAGGGCCCCCGCCAGTCGTACCTCTTTTCTTGGGGAGCAACGGATGAAACCGGATGTGCTGCGGTCGCAGCTGGGCAGGCATCACGGGCTGGTGGCAGTGCTCTGCCGCCGTGCCCTAGCGTTCCTCTTGGTATCCCTCCTGGCGCTCGGCGGCAGCCCGCCGGTCGTCGCGCAGCCGCTGGACGGCAAGCCGATCCAGTCGATCGAGTTCAAGGGCGGCAAGGGGCTGTCGCAGGAGACCCTCCTCTACTACCTGGGGATCAAGGTCGGGGACGTCCTCGACCGCGACAAGCTCAACACCAACTTGAAGCAGCTGTGGAGCCGCGGCCTGATCGACGACATCGGGGTCGACGCGACACCCGAGGGGCCGGGGGTCCACCTGACGATCACCGTCAAGGAGCGGCCGGTCCTGCGCTCGATCGACTACCAGGGTCTGAAGCGGCTGTCGCGCACCGACCTCCAGGACAAGATCGGCAGCCGGCACATCCACGCTCGCGAGGGCGATCCCATGAGCCTGGGCGCCCTGGCGCAGATCAAGGCGCTGATCGAGGAGCTCTACGCCGAGAAGGGCTACCGCTTCGCCCGCGCCGACTACAAGGTGGAGGACCTGACCGGCAACGAGAAGAAGGTCACCTTCACGGTCGACGAGGGCAACCAGGTCCGCATCTCGGACATCAACTTCGAGGGCAACACGGTCTACGGCGACCTCCACCTGCGCTGGGTGATGAAGAAGACGAAGCAGAGCAACATGATCTCGCACCTGTTGAAGAAGGACGTCTACAACCCGGCCAACCTGCAGGAGGACCTCGACAAGGTCAGAGAGCTCTACCGGGGCGACGGCTACAAGAACATCGTCATCGGCGATCCCAAGGTCGACGTCCGCGCGGCCAACCCGAGCGCCAAGGAGATCAAGGACCAGAAGCGGCGGATGTTCATCACCATCCCCATCGAGGAGGGCGAGCGCTGGCGCTTCGGCGAGGTGACGATCGAGGGCAACAAGCTCTTCGCCGAGCCCCTCCTGCTCCGCGTCTTCCCGCACCAGGCCGGCGGCTGGCTGCGCCAGAAGGTGGTCGACGACGGGGTCAAGGCGATCGACGACCTCTACCACAACAGCGGCTACATCTTCGCCCGCGTCGAGCCCGAGCTGGTGGAGAAGGGCAACCGGGTGGCGAACGTCGTCGTCCACGTCGCCGAGGGCGACCAGTACCGGGTGGGCCGCATCGAGTTCGAGGGCAACAAGCGGACCATGGACAAGGTGCTGCGCCGGGAGCTGCGGCTGCAGGAAGGCCGCGTGGTGTCGATCGGCGCGATCAAGAACAGCATCACCAAGGTCAACCAGCTGGGCTACTTCAAGCTCGACCAGGAGGACCCGGTCAAGATCGACTACAAGAGCGAGGACAAGCGGGTCGACCTGACCTTCAAGGGGGAGGAGGCGGAGCGCACGCAGGTGGAGTTCGGCGGCGGCTGGAGCGAGCTCGACGGCTTCTTCGCCCAGTTCTCGGTCTCGACCAAGAACTTCCTCGGCCGCGGCGAGCAGGTGGGCGCCTCGATCCAGACCGGCAAGTACCGCAAGCTCTACGACCTCTCCTATTCGATCCCCTGGTTCCGCGACCGGCCGCAGAGCCTGGGGCTCCGGGTCTACCGGCAGGACATCGACTATTCGCTCCTGACCGATCAGCAGTTCACTCGGAACAGCCACGGCGCCGTCATCACCTACGGCCGGCAGCTCGGTCTCTTCGACCAGCTCGTCCTCTCCTACAACCTGTCGAAGTACATCGACAAGGAGGCGGTGGTGGTGACCGCGACCGACGGCACCACGTCGACGGTCAACGCGGTGACGACCAACATCAACAACTCGTCGATCCGCCCGGCCTACATCTACGACAGCCGCGACAACCCCTTCGAGCCGGTGCGCGGCCAGCGCCTGTCGATCGCCGCCGAGTACGCCGGCGGCTTCCTCCAGGGCGACAACTACTTCATCCGCCCGGAGATCGGCTACAGCTTCTTCCACCCGACCCTCGAACGGCCGTCGCGCCAGATCTTCGCCTTCAACGTCGAGGGCGGCTGGATCAACACCTTCCAGCACCACCCGCTCTCCTCCCTGGAGCGCTTCTACTTGGGGGGCGAGAACAGCATCCGCGGCTTCCGTTTCCGTTCGCTCTTCGCGCGCAATCCCGACGGCACCCCCTTGAAGGACGTCAACGGCTTCATCCTGGGCGGCACCAAGTACATCCAGGGCAACGTCGAGTATCATTTCCTGCTCGGCGGGCCGTTCCGGCTGCTGGTCTTCGCCGACGCCGGCAACGTCTACTCGGACACCCAGAAGGTCGACCTGTCGGACCTGCGCTACACGGCCGGCGCCGAGCTGCGCATCCTGCTGCCGGTGTTCGGCGCGCCGCTGCGCTTCATCTACGCGCTCAACCTGAAGAAGCGGCCCGACGACAGTTTCGAGAACTTCCAGTTCAGTATCGGTACCAGCTTCTAAGACAAAGGAGAGGATAGAAGATGTCGCCCAATCGGAGTTTCAAGACTTGGCTGGCCGGGGCTTGCTGCCTCGGTCTCTTCTGCCTGCTGGGGAGCGGGGGCGCTGTGGCCCAGGGGGCTGCTGCCCCGGCCGCGGCGCCGGTCGCGCGCCCCGCGGCGGGCTCTTTCTCGGGTCCGCTGAAGATCGCCGTCATCAACACCGAGCAGATCCTGCTCGAATCGCAGGCGGGCAAGAAGGCGATCGCCGACCTGAAGAAGGTCCAGGACCAGAAGGAGGCCGAGCTCGGCGCCAAACAGGAGGAGATCAAGGCCCTCCAGGCGAAGATCGACTCGGGCCGCCTGTCGCTCACCCAGGACAAGCTCGCCGACATGGAAAAGCAGCTGGAGGACAAGGTCATCGCGGCCCGCCGGCTGCAGGACGACGCCAGCCGCGACTTGAACAAGCGCAAGGACGACGTCCTGGGCGCCGTCGACCAGCGGGTGATGCCGATCATCAACCAGCTCGGCAAGGAGCAGGGTTTCACCCTCATCTTCCGCAAGTTCGAGAGCGGCCTGATCTACGCCGACGAGGCGGTCGACATCACGCCGATGGTCATCCAGCGGCTGGACGCGGCCCAGGGCAAGTAGCGGCGTGGCCTATCGTCTGGGCGAGCTCGCCCTGCGGGTGGGGGGACAGGTGGAGGGGGACCCGGAACGAGCGGTCGAGTCGATCCAGACGCTGGAGACCGCCGGCCCTCAGGACCTCTCGTTCCTCAACCACGCCCGCTACCGCGAGCAGGCGGCGGCGAGCGGCGCCGGGGCGCTCCTCCTCACCCCGGCGCTGGCGGCGGCCGTCCAGGGCAACGAGGAGGAGGGAAAGCGGCGCGACCTGCTGCTGGTCGACGATCCTTCCTACGCCCTCTCCCGCCTCCTCCCTCTCTTTCATCCGCGGCCGGCGCCGCGGCCGGGGGTCCATCCCACGGCGGTGGTCGAGGCCGGGGCGGCGGTCGATCCGTCGGCCCACATCGCGCCCTACGCGGTGATCGGAGCGGGGAGCCGGATCGGCGCCGGCGCCGTCGTCGGGTCGCACGTGGTGGTGGGCCGGGGGTGCGCGGTGGGCTCGGGCGCGGTCCTCCATCCCCATGTCGTCCTCTACGACGGCACGGCGGTGGGGGAGGGGAGCGAGATCCATGCCGGCGCGGTTCTGGGGAGCGACGGCTTCGGCTACGCCACCCACCAGGGCCGCCACCACAAGGTGCCGCAGGTCGGCCGGGTGGTGGTCGAGGCGGAGGTCGAGGTGGGGGCGAACACGACGATCGACCGGGCGACCCTGGGCGAGACGCGGATCGGCGCCGGCACCAAGATCGACAACCTGGTGCAGGTCGGGCACAACGTGCAGGTCGGGCGCGCCGCGATCCTCTGCGGCCAGGCGGGGATCGCCGGCAGCAGCCGGCTGGGCGACGGGGTCGTCCTCGCCGGCCAGGCCGGGGTCGGCGGCCACCTCACCCTGGGCGACCGGGTGCAGGTGGCGGCCAAGTCGGCGGCCCTCTCCTCGGTCGAGCCGGGGATGCAGGTGGCCGGCATCCCGGCGGTCGAGATGGGGAAGTGGCGGCGGGAGGTGGTCCTGCGCTCCCGCCTGGAGCGGCGCCTGGCGGAGCTCGCCAAGCGCATCGCGGAACTGGAGCGGCGCAACGAATGAGCGAAGCGCAAGTGAATTGGAACGTCGAGTGGATCATGTCGATCCTGCCGCACCGCTACCCGTTGCTGCTGGTCGACCGGGTGCTCGAAATGGAGCCCAGGAAGCGGATCGTGGCCTTGAAGAACGTCAGCATCAGCGATCCCAACCTGATCGGCCACTTCCCCGGCCGGCCGGTCTACCCGGGGGTGCTCCTGGTCGAGGGGATGGCGCAGGCCGGCGGCATCCTGCTCCTCCACGAGCAGCCGGACCTGGAGAGGAAGCTCCTCCTCTTCACCTCGATCGAGGGGGCGAAGTTCCGCCGTCCCGTCGTCCCCGGCGACCAGCTGCGCTACGAGGTCGAGGTGCTGCGCCTGCGTTCGTCCTACTGCAAAATCTCCGGCCGTGCCCTGGTCGACGGGCAACTGGCGGCCGAGGCGGTCATGGCCTCGGCGATGGTCGATCGCTGACATGGGGGGCGAGACGTTCGTCGATCCGCGGGCCTTCGTCGATCCCGGCGCGGTGCTCGGGGTGGGGGTGCGGGTGGGGCCGGGCGCCTTCGTCGGGGCCGGGGTGGAGGTCGGGGACGGCACCACGATCGGCGCCGGAGCGCAGGTCCAGGGACCGACCCGCCTGGGCCGCGACAACCGGGTCTTCTCCCTCGCCGCCATCGGCTTCGAGCCGCAGGACCTGAAGTTCGGCGGCGAGGAGGTGCGCCTGGAGATCGGCGACCGCAACCAGTTCCGCGAATTCACCACCGTGCACCGGGGGACGGCCAAGGGGGGCGGCATCACCCGCATCGGCGACGACAACCTCTTCATGGCCTACGCCCACGTCGCCCACGACTGCCAGGTGGGGAGCCGCACGGTGTTCGCCAACAACGCCACCCTGGCCGGCCACGTCGAGGTGCACGACGACGCCTCGATCTCGGCCTTCACCTCGGTCCACCAGTTCTGCCGGGTCGGCCGCCACGCCTACGTCGGCGCCTACTCGGTGGTGGTGATGGACGCGCTCCCTTTCGCCAAGACGGTGGGGATGAAGGCCGCCTGCTTCGGCCTGAACTCGATCGGCTTGAAGCGCAAGGGCTTCGACGCCGCGGTGATCGCCCGCCTCGACCGCGCCCTCCGCCTCCTGGTGCGCAGCAAGCTCAACACGACGCAGGCCCTGGAGCGCATCCGCGCCGAGGTCGAGCCGGACCCCGAAGTCCTGTATCTGCTCGCTTTCGTCGAGAGCGCCCGCCGGGGCGTCTATAAGAACCCGCCGGGACGCCGCGGCGGCCGGGCGGGAGCGGGAGGGGAGAGCGCTGAGCCCGCCGACTAGCGACTCGCCCGCGCCCGCTTCTCCCACACGCCTGAAGGTCGGCGTCGTGGGCACCGGCGCGCTCGGCCGGCACCACGTCCGCATCCTGGCCGGGCTCCCGGAGGCCGAGCTGGTCGGCGTCTATGATGCCGATCCGGCGGCGGCCGCGGCCGTGGTGCGCGAGCAGGCGCCGGGCACCCCGGTCTTCGCCAGCCTCGACGCCCTGGCCGGCGCCGCCGAGGCGGCGGTGGTGGCGGTGCCGACCTCGGCCCACGCCGAGGTGGGGGAGGCGCTCCTCGCCCGCGGTCTTCACGTGCTGGTCGAGAAGCCCATGGCCTCCTCGCTGGCGGAGGCCGACCGCCTGCTCGCGCAGGCCGACCGGGCCGGCCGCCTCCTCGCCGTGGGGCACGTCGAGTTCTACAACCCGGCGGTCCAGGCCCTGGTGGCCCTAAAGACCCCGCCCCGCTTCGTCGAGGTGCAGCGGCTGGGGGTCTTCTCGCCGCGCAGCCTGGACGTCGACGTCATTCTGGATCTGATGATCCACGACCTGCAGATCCTCCACGCCCTGGACGGCAGCCCGGTCGCCGAGGTGCGGGCAACCGGCATCCCGGTGCTCTCGCCACGGATCGACATCGCCAACGCCCGGGTGGCCCTGGAGTCGGGGTGCGTCGCCAACCTGACCGCCTCCCGGGTGTCGGCAGAGCGGGTGCGGAAGCTCCGCGCCTTCCTGCCCCAGCGCTACTACTCGCTCGACTACCAGGCGCAGGAGATCCGCGGCTACCGCCTGGAGTCGCCGGCGGCAGGGGAGACGCGGCCGCGGATCGTGCCCGACGATCTGCCCGTAGTCCGTGGCGAGCCTCTCGCCCGGGAGCTGGTGGCGTTCCTCGCCGCCTGCCGGGGGGAAGCGGTGCCCTGGGTGGACGGCCGCCAGGGCCGCCAGGCGCTGGAGACGGCGCTCGCGGTGGTGGCGGCGGTCACGGTGTAGCCCTCCTGCCGGCACCTGGAAGCTGTCCGCCTACGCTCCAACTCCATTCCGGGGTAGACTTCCGGCCCCGGGTGGTTCCAGCAACCCTGTTCGAGGAGAGTTGAGATGAGCGACTTGCGTATCGGTGTGATCGGCGGCAGCGGCCTCTACCAGATGGAGGGGATGACGATCCGCGAGGAGCGGCGGATCGAGACCCCCTTCGGCGACCCGTCGGACCCCTATGTCATCGGCGAGCTCGACGGCCAGTCCGTCGCCTTCCTGCCCCGCCACGGCCGCGGCCACCGGCTGCTGCCGACCGAGCTCAACTACCGCGCCAACATCTACGGCTTCAAGGTCCTGGGGGTCGAGCAGCTGATCTCGGTCTCCGCCGTGGGCTCGATGAAGATCGACTACAAGCCGACCGACATCGTCGTCCCCGACCAGTTCTACGACCGCACCCGCCATCGGCCGGACACCTTCTTCGGCAACGGCCTGGTGGCCCACGTCTCGCTCGCCAAGCCGATCTGCCCGCGGCTCCTCCCTATCTTCACCGAGGCGGCCCGCGCCGCCGGCGCCACCGTCCACCAGGGCGGCACCTACGTCTGCATGGAGGGGCCGCAGTTCTCGACCCGGGCCGAATCGGAGATCTACCGCAGCCACGGGGTGGACGTCATCGGCATGACCAACTTCCAGGAGGCGCGGCTCGCCCGCGAGGCCGAGATCTGCTACGCCGCCCTCGCCATGATCACCGACTACGACTGCTGGCACGAGAGCGAGGAGGCGGTCTCCGGCGAGGCGGTGATGCAGGTCGTGGCGCAGAACGCCCGGATGTCCCAGGAGGTGGTGCGGGAGATCCTGAAGCGCCTTGCCGCCCAGCCCGGCCGCGGCTGCCTCTGCGAGAACGCTCTCGCCATGTCGCTCATCACCGAGCCGGAACGGGTGCCCAACGAGACCCTCCTGGCCCTGCAGCCGATCATCGGCAAGTACCGGCAGCCCCGCGCCTGAGGCGGGGCGCCTGGTATCGAGGCCAGCTTGACACGCATCCTGGTCACCAACGACGACGGGATCTTTTCCGAGGGGATCAAGCTCCTCGCCGGGGCGCTCGCGGAGCTCGCCGAGGTCGTCGTCGTGGCGCCCGACCGCGAGCAGAGCGCCACCGGGCACGCCCTGACCCTCACCCGGCCGCTCCGCATGCAGCGAGTGCAGGAGAACTGGTACGCGGTCGACGGCACGCCGACCGACTGCGTCAACCTGGGGGTCCTCTCGCTCCTCAAGGACCGGCGGCCCGACTTCGTCGTCTCGGGGATCAATTTCGGTCAGAACCTGGGGGACGACGTCACCTACTCCGGGACGGTCTCCGCGACCTTCGAGGGGAACCTCCTGGGGATCCCCGCGGTCGCCTTTTCGCAGGAGGTGGCGGAGGGCTTCTCCTTCGCGCCGGCGGCGCGCTTCGCCCGCCAGCTGATGGAGGTGCTCGTGGGCGGGTCCCTCGATCTCCCCAAGGATCTCCTGCTGAACGTCAACGTGCCGGCCGGGCCGATCCAGGGGGTCACCTTCACCCGGCTGGGCCGGCGGTTCTACAAGCAGTCGGTGATCGAGAACGTCGATCCGCGGGGCCGCAAGTACTACTGGATCGCCGGCACCCCCGAGTGGCGCGAGGAGAGCGGCACCGACTACGCGGCCATCGCCGCCGGGCGGATCTCGATCACCCCCCTGCATCTCGACCTCACCTACTACCCGGGCCTCGAATCGTTCGTACCGCTCTACGACCGGCTCGCCGGCCTCTTTCCTCCATGAGCGACTACGCCGTGCAGCGCGAGCGCATGGTGCGGGACCTGATCGCCGCCCGCGGCGTCCAGGACGAACGGGTGCTCGCCGCCCTGCGCAAGGTGCCGCGGCACCTCTTCGTCAAGGACCACATGCGCGGTCGCGCCTACGGCGACCATGCCCTGCCGATCGGCGCCAGCCAGACGATCTCGCAACCCTACATCGTGGCGCGGATGAGCGAGCTCCTGGAGCTCCGCCCCAGCCACTCGGTGCTCGAGATCGGCACCGGCTCCGGCTACCAGACGGCCATCCTGGCCCTCCTCGCCAAGCGGGTCTACAGCCTGGAGCGGGTACCGGAGCTTGCCCACCAGGCAATCCAGCGCATGCGCGAGCTGTCGCTCGACAACGTCAAGATCCAGGTCTTCGACGGCACCGTCGGCTGGAGCGAGGTGGCCCCCTTCGATCGCATCCTGGTCACCGCCGGGGCGCCCAAGGTGCCGGAGCCGCTCCTCGGACAGCTCGCGCCGGGCGGCGCTCTCCTGATCCCCGAGGGGCCGCGCCACCTCCAGCACTTGGTGCTCTACCGGAAGTCGGCCAAGGGGGAGCTGCGGCGGCGGGAGGGGGAGGAGGTCGCCTTCGTGCCGCTCCTCGGCCGCCACGGCTGGAAGGAAGCCAAGGAGGGATGAGCGATGGCGGCGGTATTGGCGGTGTTGGCAGCAGGCGCGCCGTACGCCTGCGGCTGACCGGCCGAGTGCAGGGGGTGGGATTTCGCTGGTTCGCCCGCCGCGCCGCCCGGGAGCTGGGGGTCGCCGGCCGGGTGAGGAACCTGCCGGACGGCAGCGTCGAGGCGGTGGCGGTGGGGGACCCGGCGGGGCTCGCGCAGTTTCATGAGCGGCTGCGCGAGGGGCCGCCAGGATCGCGGGTCCTCGCCGTCGAGGAACAGGAGATCGCCGTCGTCCCCGACTGGGAAGGGTTCGAAATCGACCACTAGCCGCACTCTGGTTGTGAAGGAGGAGAGGATGGACGACCTGAAGGCCTATATCCGCGAGGTTCCCGATTTTCCCAAGCCGGGGATTCTGTTCTACGACATTACGACTCTGCTCAAGGACCCGCTCGCCCTGCGCATGACCGTCGACCGTTTCGTCTGGCTCTTCGTCGGCCAGCGGATCGACAAGGTGGTCGGCATCGAGTCGCGCGGCTTCATGTTCGGCCCGGGCGTGGCCTACGACCTGAACGCCGGATTCGTGCCGATGCGCAAGCCTGGCAAGCTGCCGGCGAAGACGATCCGCCAGAGCTACGACCTGGAGTACGGCTCGGACGCGATCGAGATGCACGAGGGGGCGGTCGAGCCCGGCGAGCGGGTGCTGATCGTCGACGACCTGATCGCGACCGGCGGCACGGCCCTGGCAGCCGCCCATCTCGTCGAAGCGGCCGGCGGGACGGTCGCCGGCTTTGGCTTCATCATCGAGCTCACCTTCCTGCCCGGCCGCGAGAAGCTCAAGGGGTATGACGTCGAGTCGCTGATCCGGTACTGAGGCCGAAAGCGGCGCGTTGCCGCCGGGGAGGGAGACCACCCGCCGGGGTGGGCGGCCCGGCGGGCCTTCTTCGTGACGCCCCGGCGGACTCGCAAGTTGTTGATTGTATTGGTGCGGCTGGGAGGACTCGAACCCCCGACCAAGAGTTTAGGAAACTCCTAGCCCGCTTGTCGCGTGGTGTCACGTGACGCTCGAAAGGTACTCTCCTGGCGCGGTTTGCGCTCCAGGCTTGGCGACACCATGCGCGCCAGGTTACACCACGCGACACCAGAAAACAAACCTGGGTGTGACGTATGTGTGACGCGGAGCGTATGCCGGGTGTCCTGCCGCCACACCGTGTGAACCGCCGCCCGCGCCGGGCGCCGAGGAGGGGATTTTGTTCCTGGCTTACCGACAGCGAACAGCGGACGCTTTTGCCGGGAGGCTTGGCCGTCGAGGCAATCAGGGATGCCGCCGCCGCCCCGCCCCCCCAGGCCCTGCCAGCCACCCAACCCTCCCTTGTCGCGCGGCCCGACGACGTGCAGACCCTCTTGCTTGCGGCGAAGGCCCTCGTCTTCTGCGGCTTCCCCCTCCAGCCCACCCCCCTGACCTCGATCGCGCGGGAGGCCCAACTCGGCGCCGACACCCACCTGACCGTCTACTTCTCGACGACCGAGCCCGGCGTCCCCATCCCTTTCGGCGCCGACCGCGCTCTCCTGGCGTGGATCACCACCCTGACCTATGACACCGGCTTCGTCACCTTCAGCAACCTGACGGACTTCTTCGATGCCTTCCAGCTTGCCCGCTCGGGAGTCCAGTATCAGCGTTTCGAGCAGCGCCTGCAGCGCCTCTTGAGCCTATCGCTTTCACTCGTCTTGAAGACGCCGACCGGCATTGTCCGTCTCAACATGAGGCCCCTCCAGAAGGCCTATACGCCCAGGGACGGCTTCGAGGCCCGGAGGCTCCTGGCCGCTGAGAACCACTCCACACAGCTCTCGCTCTTGCCCTCGGATCTGAAGCGCTACGGCATCGTCCTTGACCCCGCATTCCACGAGTACCTCCGCGCCAACCCGGTCGTCTTGCCGCTCCCTCTAATGCGCAGGTTCCACAACCGCCCCCTCTTCTGGGACGCTGCCTCCTACCTCCTCTACCGCTGCTGGTCGGCCCGGGTTCTCTCCCGAATCACCTGGAAGCAGGTTCGTAGGCAGCTGGCTAGCGTCGACCAGCATGACCGTCGGCTCGCCCTGGCCCTCAACCGCGTCGCCGGCGAGATCCGCCGCGACTATCCCGAGTTCCCCGCCCGGGTTGAGAAGGGCACGCACGATCTGATCGTCGGTCCTTTCCGACCGCCTAAAGAGAACCACCGGTCCTAGCCTCTCGGCGAGAAAGGAGCCTCTTTTGATCTACATGGTGACATTCGACGACGACGGCGACCAGGCTCGCGTGGAAGCGCCTGCCGACCTAGAGGCGGCGCGCGCTTACTTCCGCCAACTCTTCGGAACCAACGCCTTCACCTTCCGTCCGGAAACTGTCCAAGGACCTGCTCACGATCGATGCCGAGGCTTTCCTCGAAGCTGGGGAGGAAAGCCGCCACGAGTTGAGCGAGGTCCTTCTTCACTCTTGGAGGAGTCAGGTGGCGGGAACCCGGCCGAGAGAAGCTGCTCGCGAAGGGCTCTTCGAGTCCCGCAGGTAGCGAATCGCGACCTCGCTCCACAGAAGCCGACGAGGTCGAACTCGACCTCAGGGACATATGATTCGTAATCAGCAGGTCATCGGTTCAAATCCGATCGTCGGAGCAGCCTATAAATTCAAGCAGCTAAAACAGTTACAGCTCGACCAGCAGAGTGAACAGGGGGTTCGGACTGGCCCTTATTTGTAATATTTGCCAATTAGAGCACAAGCTATATTTCTGCCAATCGGCCCCTTACACGCAACAGACAGGCACGCAAGGGCTAGCCTGGTGCCGGCACACAGAGGAAAGGTCGGACACTGATCGGCGACCCGCGCTCTAGGGTCGCCTGCCTCCGCAGCCTTCCCGATCGAAGGCGACCATTCGAAGCTCGCTGGTGTAGCGCTGTCCCGCGGCGTCCGGGAGCCAGACCTCCTCGGGCCCGGGCACCATCTCGCTGAAACCGAAGTGCGCCCCGACTCGACTCCTATCCATGGCGCGCCGAGCCTCCCGGGTGAAGATCTCGACCGAGAGCGGACTCTCGAGATCGAGAAAAAAGGGCTTGCGCTCGTGCGGGGCTTTGACGAAGAGCAGGCGCGGCAGGTCGCGGCGATCCGCCCACCGGCGCGCCGCCGAGAAGCGCGCCGCCGCCGTGGCTGCCTTGGCAAATTCCAGGGCGGCCGCCGGGAGAGCCCAGGACTCGCGCCAGACGATCAGCCGGTCGACCAGGACCCGGGGGAGGTGAGCCTGGGGCGGGAAGATGCGGAACGCTCCGGCGATCTGTGTCGCGATCGCCGTCTGCAGGAAGTCGAGCAGATCGAAACGCCTCCCGGTGAGGCTCACCACCTGGAGGCCGCTCTCCCCGGGCTCCACGAAGTGCTCCACCACCGACAGCACGCGGTTCCTCGGCAGCCCGGGCGGAGCCGGGGTGACCTCGAGGAAGAGGTCCTTGGCGGTCGCCAGGCCGAAATCCAGCCGGCCGGTCAACCCCGGCAGCTTGACCCCGAGGAGGGCATCGGATTCGCCCTGCCGCCAGGACTTCGGCAAGGTGGGGAACACGCACGGCTCGGGCACGTCCCGCTCCATGCCGGCGACCAGATCGCCGGGGGAGGGGTGCTGGGCGACGAAGAGATTGGCGCTCAAGGTGTTCGCCGCGACGTGCAGCTCGCCGAGGACGAAGCGGTAGTCACCGCGACGGATGGCCTCCGGTCCGCTCGCCGCGATCAGGATGTCCGGGCTGTGATGCCGCGCCATCGGCCAACCCGGCCAGGGGGCGGCGAAGACGTCGAGCACCCGGGAGCGCAGCTCGGCGCTGGTATAGCTCACCTGGCGGGCGTTCCGGTCCTTGAGGTCGAGCACCTGGCTCCAACGCTGCCAGAACTCGGGCAGGACCTGCTGGACGATCGGGCTGGTGCTGGGATCGAACAGGGACGGCAGCACCCGGCGGCAGAAGGAGGCCAGGTCGATGCGGTTGGAGCCGGTCACCCGCCGGAGCTGATGGTAGGCCTCGTCGAACCGTTCGTGGTGAAGCTCTGCCGCCTTCCAGGTCAGCCACCGGGCACTGGTCAAGAGGAGCGCCAGTGGAGGGGCCAACGCGGCGAGGACGTCGGCGCCGAAAGCGACTTCCGTGCCCCGGCGGCAATCTTCATAGACCAGCGTCCTGCCGGCATAGGTCTCGCCATGATCGCGGGTTGCGTCGAGGCCGGTGAGTTCGGTAAAGCCGTTCTCCAGCTGCTGTAGCGCGGCGTCGAGCGCTCGGTCGTCGCCGGCGGCCTGCGCCACGGCCTGGCGGCGGTTCTCCAACTCGCCGAGCGTGCGCAAGGCGGCATCCCGCGCCTCTCCCGCCGCCAGGATCTCGACCTGTTGCGCGAGCGCGCGCTCGGGCTCGAGCACCACGGGGAGATCGAAACCCCAGATGAGGAGCCCCGCGGTCTGCAGCTGGGCGAGCGCTCCGTGAACCGCCGTGGCGTCGGGGAAGGTGTGCATTGCGACGAGTTTCTCCACCAGGTCGCGAGCCGGGGTCTCTCCGTCGCAGAGGGCGAGCAGGGCGCGCAGCTCCGGCGCCAGCCGGGCCCTGCCCATGACCTCGCCGTCGGCACGCACGAAAAGGCCGCGGCGCGGTGCGAGCGCGAGTCGCAGGGCGCGGTTCGCGGACAGCGTGGTGGCTACCGCGTCGATGCACCAGCCTTCGAAGAAGACGCGCCTCTGGGCCAGGAAGCCGGTGCCGTGGTGCACCGCGACCGGCTCCTCCCCCTCTCCGAGGCTCGCCCAGCCGACCGGGCCGAAAAACCCGATCGTGTCGTTCTTGGTGCAGAAGCGCTGCAGATAGGAGGCGACCACCTGCTCGTGCTGGCGCCGCTTCGAAGACGATCGCCCCCCGGCCGCTCGCCCCGCCAGGCGGTCGATCCCGGTTTCGAGGACGCGCCGGTTCTGCCACAGGACGGCTTCGCGGAACCTGCCGCCGCGGGCGACCTCCAGCAGTTCGCCGGAGAGCCGCTCCGCCTCGGCCGAAAAGCAGGCGAGGTACTCCGCGGTGAGTCGGCGCAGCTCCTCACCCGCGGCGGCGTAGCGTTCCACCGCGTCCCGGGCGGCAGAGGGCAGCCCGGAGGCGGCAGGAGGTTTCTCCTTCTTGAGCTGCTGGATTGCCTTGACCAGGCCGTCGAGAGCGCTGCGCTCGGCCCGCGCGATCTCGCGGCTCAGGGCCTCCCTGGCAGTGTTGCGGCACCGCTCGGCCTCGTCCTCGGCGGCGCGCAGGCGGTCGGCCGCCGCGGCGGCGGCCGGAGAGGCGAGGCGGAGCACATCGGTGACGGGGAAACCGGCTCCCCGCAGACAGACGCAACGCCAGAGGGCCCACCGATCGCCGCCGTCGGGAAGACTGATGCGATGCGCCTCGGGATCGAAGGCCGGGGGCTCGTTCACGACGTGGCGCTTCCGTACGGGCTCGCGACGGCACCCGGGTCGCCGCAGGCGTGCTCGTGCAGAACGGCGTCCATAGTGCCCTGGGCGAAGCGCTCCGCGAGATCGTCGACCGTCAGGATGCGGTCGACGATCGCCTCCTGTTTCGCGGTCCTCGCGAGCGCCTCGACGTAGCTCATCCCGGTGAACGAGATCAGGGAATAAAGCGAAGTGAAGCGGCCCGGATAGATCTCGTCGAGCCGGCGCTCGACCGCCTTGCGAATCAGAAACCGGGGGTCGTTCAACCGGTCACGAATCTCGGAGAAGTGCTGCAGGGACAGGCCGGCGATCAGGTCGGCGTTCGGCTTGCGCTCGCGCTGGTAGTCTGCCAAGGCTTTTTCCCAGTCGCCGGCGTGGCGATCGAGCGCGGCGTCGAGCACGGCGCAGTCCTCGAATCCGGCGTTGGCCCCTTGTCCATAAGAGGGCACGATGGCGTGGGCGGCGTCGCCGATCAGGGCGACCTTTCCACGCACCCAGGGAAAGCAGCGGACTGTCAGCATCGAGCTGACCGGGCGACCGAAATAGTTGCCGACCAGTTGCGGGAGCAGCGGCAAGGCGTCGGGGAAGCTGCGCGCGAAGAGACCCAGCAGATCGGATTCGCTGCGGATTGAGGCGAACGACGGCTCGCTGCCCTCGTAGGGCAGATGCAGCGCCAGGGTGGTGCTGCCGTCGAAGTTGGCGAAGCCGATCAGCATGTAACGTCCCCGCGGCCAGATGTGCAGCGCGTGGCGTTCGAGCCCCGACGCCCTGACGACCCCGGACGGGATGGTCAACTCCTTGTATCCCTGCTGGATGTACTCCTGCGAGCAGTCGAAGCGCTCCGATCGCAGCATCTGCTGGCGCACCGTCGAGAAGGCGCCGTCAGCGCCCAGGACCACCGCGGGTCGCTCGGTGGCGAGCTGGCCGGTGTCGAGATTTTCGAAGGTCAAGGCCGGCGCGGACAGGTCGATGCCGAGGCATTTGTGACGAAATCGGAACTCGACGCCGTGCTGCTTTGCGGCGACATCGAGCAGCACTCGGTTGAGCTCGTTGCGGGTGATTGCGTGGAGAGCCTCTCCACGATTGCCGTAGGGTTGAAAGACGACCTCACCGTTCTCGCCGTGGACTCGACGGCCATAGGCGGGGGTCGAGATCGCGCGCACCCGGTCGCCGGCTCCGACGCGGTCGAGCGCCTGAAAGCCACGGTGGCAGATGGTGAGGTTGATCGAGCGGCCGGAGGGCAAAGGCGACGTGCGCAGGTCCGGCTTTTTGTCGAAGACCTGCACCGAGTAATCCCGCCGGGCGAGGAAGATCGACAGCAGTGAGCCCACCAAGCCGCTCCCCACGATGATGATGCGGTCCATACCGTTGCGCCTCGATCCTACTGACTGCCGAACGCGATCCGCGTATCGATGCAGGCGGCTCTGCGGGCCGGGAGATAGCTGGCCAGAAAGCCCAGCGCGAAGATGAGGAAGGAGGTGGCCACGAATGTCCCCGGATCGTCGGGTACGACCTGGAAGAGCTGGCTGGCGAGCAGATGGGACGCCCAGAACGCGACGGTGAGACCCAGGGCCAGGCCGGGTACGAGCTGCCCCAGCCCCTCGGTGAGCAGGAGCTTGACCACGTCCGCGGAGCTCGCACCGAGCGCCACGCGGAGGGCGATCTCGCGCCGGCGCCTGACGACCGCGTAGGAGACGACGCTGTAGAGGCCGAGCGCCGCCAAGGACATGGCGATCGCCGAGAAGGTGCCGAAGAGCCAGAGACTGAAGCGCAGGCGTGCCGTGGTTGCCGCCACCAACTCGTCCATCGGCCTCAGGTTGGCCACGGGCAGGTCCGGCGCCCTCCTCCCCACCCGGGTGCGGAGGGCGGAGGCGATTCCTTTGGGTTCGCCAAGGGTGCGCACGACGATCGACATGGCGCGCCGGGAGCTCTGGGAGTGGGGCAGGTAGAGCTGTTCGATCGGGTCGGCCGAGAGAGTGGCGCTACGGACCGGTGCCACGACGCCGACGACGGTCAGCCAGCCTGAGGCGGCCCAACCCCCGAGCGAAAGACTCTTGCCGATGGGGTCTTGGCCAGGCCAGAGGCGCTCCGCCAGGCGATGATCGACGATCACCACCAGGGGGGATGAGGCGTAGTCGGCGGTGCCGAAGCTGCGTCCCCGCTCGAGAGGGATCCCGAGCGTCGCGAAATAGCCGGGGGTCACCACCCGCCAGGCGACATCAGGATCGGCGCCGCCCGGACGCGGTGGCACGGCGCCGCGAGCGGTGATTTTGCCCGACAGGCTGCTGTCCCGCAAGGGGAGGTCCGAAACGGCGGCGGCGGCGCGGACTTCCCGGATCGCCCCGATCTCGTCGAGCAGGCCGGCGAAGAACTGGACGGTCCGGGCGGGGTCCTTGAACCCCTCGCGGGGGAGGAAGATCTGAAAGGTGAGCAGGTGGTCGGGGCGGAAGCCCAGGTCGACCCGCCGGAGACGCAGGAAGCTCTGCGTCAGCAGGCCGGCGCCGACCAGCACGAGGACGGCGAGGGCGACCTGAGCGGTGACGAGGACGCCGCGGGTGCGCCGGCCGCGGCGGCTGCCGGCGGTGTTCTCCCCCCCGTCCCTGAGCGCACCGCTGCCGCCGTGGCGCAAGGACCAGAGAGTGGTGAGCGTCCCGAACGCCAGGCCGACCGCGAGCGAGAGGCCGACGGCAACGGGCAGGGCGGTCCGGTCGGCGGCGATCTCGTTGAGCCTGGGGACACCCGGTGGCCCCAGAGCGACGAGCGTCCCCAGGGCCCAGTAGGCGAGCAGCAGGCCGAGCGCGCAGCCGGCGAGCGTGAGCACGGTCGCCTCGCCGATCGAGGGTAGGGCCAGGGCTCCGGGGCCGGCGCCGAGGGCCGAGCGGATGGCGAGGTCGCGGCTGCCGTCGGTGGCGCGTGCGAGCATCAGGTGCAACACGTTGCCGCAGGCGGTGAGGAGCACCAGAGCTCCTGCGGCGAAGAGCGCGAGGAGCGCCGGCCGCGCCTCGGCCACGAGGTCGTCCTGCAGGCGGACGAGCCGGAGGCCCCAGCCGCTACCGGGGGGATAGATTTCGGGGTGCTCCTGTTCCAGGCGCCGGGCCAGGGCGTCCGCCTCGGTCTGGGCCTGGGTGAGCGACGTCCCGGCGCGTAGGCGGGCGACGGTCACCACGGCGCGAGCATCGCGCGGCATGGGGTTGGCGCCGGAAGCGGCCAGGGGAGTCCAGATGTCGAGCTCCTCGCCGGCGAGGCGAAAGCCCTCCGGTAGGACCCCGACGACGACGTGCGGAACGCCGTTCAGGGTCAGGGACCGCCCGACGATCCTGGGATTCCCGCTGAACAGGCGCTGCCAGAGATGGTGACCGAGTAGAGCCACCCGGTCGCGTCCCGGCGTCTCCTCCTCAGCGGTGAAAGTACGGCCTACCGCGGCCTGTACCCCGAGCAGGGAGAAGAGCGTGGGAGAGACGCGGGCTCCGGCGAGCTGCTCCGGCAACGCCAGACCGGTCAGGTTGAACTGCCAACTGAGCAGCCCGGCGGCGGAGTCGAGAGTCGCCAGCCGATGGCGGCAGTCGAGCAGCTCCGGCTCGGAGAGCGGCGCCCGAGCGACCCCGCGCTGCGGGAAGCGGCCCCAGAGCATGACGATGCTCCCGGGATCACGGAACGGGAGGTCGCGGATCAGGGTGGCATGGAGGAGAGTGAAGACGGCGCCCAGAGAACCGATTCCGAGGGCGAAAGAGACCGCCATGGCAAGGGCGAACCCGCGCGCCCGGACGAGCGACCGCAGAGCGAAGAGGAGGCTTTGACCCCAACCGTTCAAGAAAACTTCGTCCCTTCCATCGTCGATCTCCGCGCTCCAGTACCGCCAGCCTGCACGACTCCCGGCCCGGTCATACGCCGGCGAGAGCCGGAGCTACCCGCTCGCCGAGGAGCGGAGAAGCGTCGGCGGCCTCTTCCCGAACGGTACGCGGCACGGGCCGGAGCGTGGCGAGAGGCCGCGCCAGAGCGTCGAGGCTGATCCCGACCCGCAACGCGAGCAGGATTCCCGCCGCCTCCGCGTAGCTCGCGACTTCGATGACGTGGCGCAGGCCGAGCCGCTCGGCCGTAACGTCGAGAATGCTCTCGTTGTTCCGGACCGCGATCGTCGGTACCCCCAGGCGGTCGGCGAAGAGGGTAGGAATGCCGCCGAGACAGCTCGCCGGTGCCACCACGGCCAGGAGGTTGTTGACGTTGACCACGTCGCGCGTGAGCCGGCCGGGGCTGGGTGCGATCTGAGGCGCCCGCGCCAGACCGAGCAACACGCAGGCGAGGCCGCTCAAGGATGCCATTTCGCCCGCCCCCCGGGCGTCCACCACGGCTTCCTGGAGCGGAAGGTCCCGGGTGTTCATCATCGGCGCGTGCGCCGCGGGCACCCGAAAGTGATTGACGATGAAATGCGACAGGATCGCCTCCACGCCGCCCACGGGATTGGGCGCCTGCCCCGCGAAGTGGAGTGAGTAGTCGTCGACTGGCAAATCCTGAACATTGGTCGTCACCGCGACCGCGTCGACGCCGAGCGCCAAGAGCCTCCGGCAGGCTTCGGTCAGCACTCCAGGTTGGTCGAACGTTCCCACGTATGCGCCGGCCTGGTTGCGCTGGCACCGGGTGCCGATGAGACGATCCGTGACGACGTAGTGCACGATGTCGACGCCGTGCACCGCCCGGACAGCGTTGATGATGTTGAAAACCTGATCGAGGCGAGCATCGCTCGCCCGCTCGATGATCACGCCGACCCGGTTACGAATGGGGATATGAAGATTGACCAGCCCCCGGCAGAAAAGATCAATACAATAGCCCTCGGTGTAGAGAGTGTTGCCGTCGAGCTGGATGAAGTCAGAGGCATTGACCGCGTTCGGATTGGTCACCAGGTAGTCGACGGCGGATGCTAGCAAGCGGGTGGCCGGCGCGGCATCGCCTGCATACCCGCCGATGCTACAACCCACGCCGGTGGGGATGATGCTCACGGCTGCGGTCTTGCCGGGGAAGTGCTGCTCCGAAACCCCGTGGCCGAAACTCGTTATTTCCTCGCTGTCGACCGTGGCTTCAACGACTACTTCGTCGGCGCCGATCTGGCCTACATACCACCGCAAGACTCGGCCGTTCGTCAAATTCTCGATGGCTTCCGGGAGCTCATCCGGCATTTTCACCTGCGAGCGCTGGAACCTAAACTGCCTGTTCTCGATCATCGCGGTCCTCTAATAGATTTCTCTTAAATAAAATATGAACGATAGCGACTCCGCGGGTTCGCAATCTTTAGAAAAATCTAAATTTCATTAACTCTGACTCTAACTTGTCTTAGCTTACCCTCAGACGCCGTGCGTTGTCTACCCCATCTCGAAAGTAGGGGATTTTTACAGCCATGATGTATGCTACTGCTACTTGGGCCAAGCTGCTGGGAAAATTTGAACCCGGATGACTCGCCGTATTGACGACTCGAAACCTGACGAGAGCCTGCTCCTCGTCCAAGGTTTCCTGCGCCGGACGGTGGCCCGGCTGGTGCGGATCGATCCCGAGCGGATCGACGCGGACCAGACGCTGACCGCCTACGGCCTGGACTCCCTGGCGATGGCGGAGCTCCAGGCCGCGATCGAGGAGGAGTTGGGCGTCTCGGCCTCGATGGTCGACCTGCTGGAGGGGATATCGCTGCGGGAGGCGGCGCGGCGCCTGTCCGGGATGGCGGCCGCGGGGGATGAGCGGCCGCCGAGCGCTCCGGAGCCGGTATCCGGAGGGGCGGAGCTTTCGTCCGGGCAGCGTTCCCTCTGGCTGCTCCACCGTCTGGCGCCGGAGAGCGCAGCCTATCATCTGGCCGGGGCGGCCCGGGTGCTGGACGGTCCGGGAACGGCGGCTCTACGACGGGCCTTCCAGGCGCTCTTCGGCCGCCATGCTGCCTTGCGAACGATCTACGTCGACGCCCCCGGGGGACCGGCGCCCCGAGTGATGGAAGAGGTGGAGCTAGCCTTCCTGTGTGCGGACGCCTCCGGATGGAACGGCGCGGAGCTGGAGCGCCGGGTGAGGGAGGAGGCGTTCCGTCCCTTCGATCTGGCGCGCGGTCCCCTGTTCCGCACGGCCCTCTTCGAGGGGGCCGCTGGCGGGGACGTCCTGGTCGTCGCCATCCACCACATTGCCGCCGATTTCGCCTCGTTCGGCATTCTGGCGCAGGAGCTCGGTGTGCTGACGGCCGGGGGAACGCTCGCCGCCCCGGCGCTCCCGTCGGCCGAGGCCCTCCAGGGGCAAGCGGCGCACCTCGGTGGACGGTGCGGGGAAGCCCTCTTCGGTTGGTGGCGCGAGCGCCTGACCGGGGCGCCGCCTCTCGACCTGCCCACCGACCGGCCGCGCCCTCCAGTGCAAACCTTCGCCGGCGGCGGGCGGACGGCCTTCCTGGAGATGGCGCCGATTGCCGGTCTCGCGCGTAGCCGCGCGGCCACGCCGTTCATGGCCCTCGTCGCCGGCTTCTCGGCGCTCCTGGCGCGCACCAGCGGACAGGAGGACTTCCTGGTTGGCGTCCCGACCTCTGGACGGTCGGGCGCGGGGCTCGGGAAACGGTTGTCCGCAACGGTGGGTTACCTGGTGAACCCTGTCGCCCTCCGCGCCGACCTGGCGAACGATCCCACCGGCGGGGATCTGGTGGAGCGGGCTCGCCGTACGACCCTCGAGGCCTTGGCGCACCAGGAATACCCTTTTGCTCTGCTCGCCGAGCGGCTCCAACCGGAGCGCGGCGCCGGCCGGCCGCCGCTCGTGCAGACAATGCTGGTGATGGAGCGGGCTCCCGTGCCGGAGCTGCAGGGTCTCGGCGCGTTCGCCCTGGGGCTGGGAGGTGTCCGACTCAGGATGGGCGGTCTCGAGCTGGAGTCGCTACCTCTTGAGAGCCCGGGCGCGCAGCTCGACCTGACTCTCTTCGTCGCCGAGCTGGATCAGCGTCTGGCCGTCTCCCTCAACTTCAACCGCGACCTGTTCGACCCCGCGACCGCCGAGCGCCTACTGGCCCACTTCACCAACCTGCTCCTTGGCATCGCGGCGACGCCGGAGCGGCCGGTATGGGAGCTTGACCTGCTGTCGGAGGCGGAGCGTCGCCAGCTCGCAATTTGGAACGCGACCGGGAGCGAGCACGGCGCAGGAGAGACCTGCCTCCACGCGCTATTCGAGCAGCAGGCACAGCGCACGCCGCGCACGCCGGCGATCCTCGGAGGGGGAAGAGCGGTTAGCTACAGGGAGCTGAACCGGCAGGCCAACCGGCTGGCGCACCACCTGCGCCGGCTGGGGGTTGCGCCGGAGGATCGCGTCGGCGTGCTTCTGAACCGTACCCCGGATCTGCTGGTGGGGCTCCTCGGAGTGCTCAAGGCCGGCGGAGCCTATGTTCCCCTCGATCCAGCCTACCCGCGTGAGCGCCTGCATCTGATGGCCGAAGACGCCGGCATCGCGGTGCTGGTCACGGAAGAGCTCCTGGCCGGGCTGATGTCCCTACCGGGGCTCCGGCGCGTGCGGCTCGACGGGGACCGGGAAGTCTTATCCATGGAGGCGGACCACGACCTCGCGCCGGTGACCGGGCCGCGTAACTTGGCGTACATTATCTACACGTCCGGTTCAACCGGGCGGCCCAAGGGAGTTGCCATCGAGCACCGTAGTCCGGTCGAGCGGGTGCGCTGGGCGCGTCGAACGTTCTCGGACGGTGAACTCGCGGGCGTCCTCGCCGCGACTTCGGTGTGCTTCGATCTTTCGGTCTTCGAGCTGTTCGCCCCTCTGGCTTGGGGCGGCCGGGTGATCCTCGCCAGCAACGCCCTGGCGCTGCCTTCTCTCGCCGAGGCAGAGGAGGTGACGCTGGTCAACACGGTGCCTTCGGCCATGGCCGAGCTGGCGGCGGGGCCTCTACCGCCTCGGCTGGCGGTCGTCAATCTGGCGGGCGAGGCTCTGGCGTCGCGGCTCGTCGAGCAGATCCACCGTCACGGGCAGGTGCGCCGCGTCCTCAATCTCTATGGCCCGTCGGAGGACACCACCTACTCCACCTGGGCGGAGATCGAGCCCGGCGAGGAGCGGATCACGATCGGCCGGCCGCTCGTAGGCACCCGCGTCCACCTGCTCGACCGACGGCTCAATCCAGTCGCGGTGGGGGTTCCGGGCGAGCTGTGCCTGGCTGGAGCGGGCCTCGCCCGGGGCTACCTGGGGCGGCCGGATCTGACCGCGGAGCGGTTCCTTCCCGATCCCGCTGGCGGGCCGGGAGAGCGCCTGTACCTCACCGGGGACCTCGGACGCCGACTTGTGGACGGCCGCGTGGAGTTCCTGGGCCGCCGCGATCACCAGGTCAAGATCCGCGGCTTCCGTGTCGAACCGGGGGAGATCGAAATGGCCCTCGCGAGCCACCCGGCGGTGCGCGAGACTGTCGCGATCGCCCGGGAGGATCTGCCGGGTGGCCGGGGTTTGGTGGCCTACGCGGCGGTGGGGGGGGGGCGGCCCGCCCCTGGAGAGCTACGGGCGTTCCTGGCCGGGAGGCTCCCCGCCCATATGGTCCCCGAGCACATCGTCCTGCTCGCGGCCCTGCCGCGGACGTCCAACGGCAAGGTGGACAGAAAGTCCCTGCCGGGGCCCATCGCGAGCCCGCCAGCGGCTTTCGCGCCCCCGCGTACACCGGTCGAGGAGCTCGTGGCGGAGGTCTGGGCGGATCTGCTCGGCCGCGAGCGGGTGGGGGTGCACGACGACTTCTTCTCCCTGGGCGGCCACTCGCTCCTCGCGGCCCGCGTCGTGGCGCGGCTGCGTGCCCCTCTCGAGGTCGACCTGCCGCTCGATACCCTCTTCCGTCATCCTACCGTGGCGGATCTCGCCGCCGCCATCGAGCGGGCTCGCCGCTCCGATCGCGCCGCTCTGCTGCCGCCGCTCGAGCGAAACGCACGGGGGGATGCGCTCCCGCTCTCGTTTGCTCAGGAGCGTCTGTGGTTTTTGGAGCGGCTGGCGCCAGGTCGGGCGGTGTACAACATTCCGGTGGCGTTGCGGCTGTCCGGTACCCTCGACCCTGGGGCGCTGGAGCGCGGCTTGACCGGTATCGTGAGGCGCCACGAGGTGCTGCGGACGAGGTACGGGGCGACGTCCGATGGGGCACCTTTCCAGACGGTGCTGGAGCCAATGGCAGAGGCGGTGCCGATGGTGGACCTGTCCGGGTTGCCGCGCCCGGCCGCCGAGGCGGTTGCGCTCGATCTGGCGGGAGCCGAGGCGCGGCGACCGTTCGACCTGGAGTCGGGCCCGGTCCTGCGGTGCGGTTTGGTGCGGCTCTC